>CACJPG010000002.1 GCA_902595225.1 uncultured Thiothrix sp. | reverse complement strand
TGAAAAAACTTCCTCACAAGACGAAGATATAAAACAACATTTGATGTGGCAAATTCATCTACTAAATATTTCTGAAAAAGATAAAAAAATAGCAGAGACTATTGTTGATTATATAAATGACGACGGTTTCCTTATAAAAACTATTCATAGCATCTTTGATGATGTTTATTTAAATTCAGAGGTGACAATTGATGAAGTGATAGCAATACAGCATTTAATGCAAAATCTAGATCCAGTTGGAACATGCTGTATAGGAATTCAAGAATCTCTTCTCATTCAATTACAAAATATTGAGCCTATTTCTGAAACTATTGAGAAATCTCAACTTGTCATAAGAGAATTTTTCGATGAATATATTGAAGATAATTTTTCAGTTATTAAAAAAAATATAGATTTAAGCGAGAATCAGATATTAAATATCAAAAAATTAATTAGGAGTCAAAGCGCTAGACCGGGTTCGAAAATTACCTCACAAAAGAAAATTGACTATATAATTCCTGATATAAAAATTTACAAAAACGAAGCAAATTGGGAAATAAAAGCTAATAATTTAATATCACCAAACATATCTATTAATGAAAACTATGTAGAGCTTATTCAAGCTAACATTACTGATAAAGATAAAAATTATCTTAAAGAAAACTTAAGAGAGGCAAAAACTTTTATAAAAAATATAAATTATAGAAACGATACACTATTAAATATTTCTCAATGTATTTTTAATAAACAAATAAGATTTTTTCAAAGTGGAGCAGAGAAATTAGAGCCTTTAAGTTTAAGAGATGTTGCTGAAGAAATTGGTGTACATGAATCTACTGTGTCAAGGCTAACAAATGGAAAGTATGTGGAAACCCCTTATGGTGTTTTTGAGCTAAAATACTTTTTCTCAAGATTTATAACGAATGAATTTGGAGAAGATATATCTTCAAATTTAATCAAAGAAAAGATAAAAAAGATTATTAAGTCTGAAAATAAATCAAAACCATATTCAGATGATAAAATTGTAAAATTGCTTGAAGAACAAAATATAAATATTGCAAGACGGACTGTTTCAAAATATCGAGTAGCGTTAAATTACTCTTCTTCATCTAAAAGAAAAACAAAATAGTTTTTTTTAAAAATCTTGATAAACTGATTATAATTACCTAATTGTTAAGAGATTTTTTATGCCAACTGAAAGTCAAATTATAAAACTAGATGCAATTTCTGAATCGTTAAATTCTGGAGCGATGTTAAAAGCAAAGTTAATATTAAATGGTCTTCACCCAGCTGAAATTGCGCGTCTTCTGGAAAGCTCCCCTTCGAGACAAAGAAGACTAATTTGGGAAATGTTAGACCATAAAAATGATGGTGAGGTTTTGTTAGAGGTTGGAGAGGAAGTAAGAAATAATCTTATGGAATCAATGGATGATGAATCTTTGCTAGCCGCTACTAAGGGTCTTGATGTTGATGATCTTGCTGACCTGCTTGATGAATTACCCGAAACAGTTGTCAAGCAAGCACTAAAAGGCATGGATTATCAATATAGGACAAGGCTTGAAGGCGTTATGAATTATGATGAAGATACTGCTGGCGGGCTTATGAATACCGATACAATTACTATCAGACCAGATGTTACATTGGATGTTGTTTTAAAATATTTACGTCTTAGAAAAGAAATGCCACAAAATACAGATAATATTATTGTTGTTGATAGATATAATCATTATTTAGGAACACTATCTGTCACAGCGTTATTGTGTGCTGACCCAGAAAAAACTGTGTCTGAATCTATGGATAATGATTACATCTCCATAAACGCAGATACTTTAGCAAATGAAGTTACAAATATTTTTGAAGATAGAGATTTAGTTTCAGCTCCAGTTGTTGATAAAAATAATATACTGCTTGGAAGAATTACAATTGACGATGTCGTGGATGTTATTAGAGAAGAAAGTGAACACACTGTACTTAATATGGCTGGACTAACTGACGAAGAGGATATATTTGCTCCTGTACTTCCCTCAACTCGAAGAAGAGCAATATGGCTAGGAATAAATTTGCTAACAGCTCTAATTGCATCAGGAGTTATTAGCTTATTTCAAGAAACAATTGAACAAGTAGTGGCTCTTGCTGTTTTAATGCCTATAGTTGCAAGCATGGGAGGCATCGCAGGTTCTCAAACTCTTACTCTTGTTATAAGAGGTATTGCTCTTGGAAATATAAGTTCTACAAATTCTAAATCTCTATTAGTAAAAGAAATTTCTATAGGTTTACTAAATAGTCTACTTTGGGCATGTGTCATAGGAGTTTTATCATCTTATTGGTTTAATAATTACTTAATTGGTGTGGTTATTGGAATCGCAATGATTGCAAATTTAGGTTTTGCGGCTTTATCTGGAGTCCTCATTCCAATAATGCTTAAAAGAATTGGTGTAGATCCGGCTCTAGGTGGTGGTGTAATTCTTACAACTATTACCGATGTTATTGGTTTTTCTTCATTTTTAGCATTAGGTACAATTTTCCTACTATAAATTAAAATTTCTTTTTTATAACCTTCTTTGCAGATTTAGATATTGAGCTTGTTGCTTCTTTAAATTTATTTAATAGTTTTTTCGCCCAAATAAATTCTGTTGCTAGTAAAGCTAACCCTGCAGGTATGACTATAATTGCGGGACCAGGAGTAAAGAATAAAATGCATCCAATTAGCACAATCGAGATACCGATTAAAAAAATTGCCAATCTTCTTATTTGTTTATATAAAACTTCTGGGGACATATGGTTCTATTTTGGAAGCGTGACTCCTGTTTGTTTTTGATATTTTCCACCTCTATCTTTGTAAGAAACTTCACAAATTGAGTCTGATTCAAAAAAAATCATTTGCGCGACTCCCTCATTAGCATATATCTTGGCTGGCAATGGGGTAGTATTGGAAAATTCTAATGTTACGTGCCCCTCCCATTCTGGTTCTAGTGGAGTGACATTTACAATGATTCCACACCTTGCATATGTTGATTTACCTAAACAAATTGTTAAAACAGATCTAGGAATCTTAAAATATTCAATTGTAGATGCAAGCGCAAATGAATTTGGTGGAATAATACATGTCTCGCCTTCAAAATCAAAAAAGCTGTCTTTATCAAAGTTTTTTGGATCCACAACAGCTGAGTTTATATTTGTAAAAACTTTAAATCGACTTGAGCATCTAACATCATATCCATAACTAGAAGTACCATAAGAAATTACTTTATTACCAGATAATTCCTTAATTTGATTTGGCTCAAAAGGAGAAATCATGTTTTCTTTTTTTGCCATTTCTTTTATCCAATGGTCAGATTTTATTGCCATATATTTTTTAAAAACTAATTATTATCAATTACAATTTTTGGAAACTTGGAGCTATAATCTTTTGATTGAGCGGCAAGCTTTCCAACAGCTTTTCTCGCAATTTCACTATAGATTTCTGCTATTCTTCCGTCTGGCTCATTTATCACACTTGGCTTACCAGTGTCTGTTTGTTCCCTGATAGAGATATCTAACGGTAATTTGCCCAATAAATCAACCTTGCTCTCATTTGCTAGAGAAGCGCCTCCACCCTCGCCGAAGATCGATTCTTCGTTTCCACATTTACTGCAAATATGTAAACTCATATTTTCAACAATTCCAAGAACAGGTACTTCGACTTTCTCAAACATTTTTAAACCCTTCCTTGCATCGAGTAAGGCTATATCTTGAGGAGTTGTAACTATAATTGCACCACTGACTGGAATCTTTTGAGCTAAAGTTAATTGAACATCTCCAGTGCCAGGTGGTAAATCAATT
This sequence comes from uncultured Thiothrix sp., assembly GCA_902595225.1. GTDB lineage: Bacteria > Pseudomonadota > Gammaproteobacteria > Poriferisulfidales. The sequence continues at coordinate 249,330 of CACJPG010000002.1, read as the reverse complement.
ATCAAATAATCAAGGTTTTTCCATTGTGTGTCTGATAAAAGCTGTTCTAATGCCTGAGTTACCATTGGACCCCTCCAAATCATTGGAGTCTCCTCGTCAATTAAAAAGCCGATGGACATTGCTTGGATATTATAGTTCTCCATGGGTTCAAGAGACTTTCCATCTTGTGATTCAGGTTGACCTTCTAAACCTAACATTCTTGGTTGACTGGGTCCGTAAATATCTGCATCAAGAATTCCAACCGTTGACCCTTCTTTTGATAATGCTAATGCCAAATTTACAGCTGTAGTAGATTTGCCAACCCCGCCTTTTCCTGATGCAACAGCAATAACATTTTTTATGTTTTGCATTGGTTGTAAGCTTTTTTGAACTGAGTGGCTCTCGATTTTCCAATCAATTTCAACTTCACCGCATGTAATATTGCTAGATGACAATTTTTCAACAATCATTTCATTTAGGTCTGCTGCAAAATTTTTTGCAGGATACCCTAATAGAATTTTTATATTTGGTTTTTCATCTTCAATTTTGATTGATTTAATACACTTAGTCTCTATAAGATTTTTTCCAGTATTTGGGTCAATCATTCCCTTGAGTGATTCAACGACCATTTCCTCTGTCAATGACATTATTTTCTCCTTTTCTTTTAAATACTTCCAACACAGTAATTAACAATATTATATACTAGTTATGAATTTTTGGAGAAAAAATGGAATCAAATAAAAAAATGCTAGTAACGAGTGCTCTGCCCTATGCAAATGGCCCTATTCACATAGGACATTTAGTTGAATATATCCAAACAGATATATGGGTAAGATTCAATAAGCTGAGAGGGAATTCGGTTATATATTTATGTGCTGACGACGCTCACGGAACTCCTATTATGCTAAAAGCAAAAGAACTTTCGATTTCACCAGAAGAACTAATAAATAATGTACAGATTGAGCATAAAAAAGATTTTGAAAGTTTTTATATCAATTTTGATCATTATTCCTCTACAAATTCTATTAGTAATCAAAAACTGTGTGAAAATATTTTTATGACTTTAAATAATAATGGGCATATAGATCAGCGTGAAATCTCTCAATTCTATGACGACAAGGAGAAAATATTTTTGCCTGATAGATATATAAAAGGAACATGTCCTAAATGTAAAAGCGAGGACCAATATGGTGACTCATGCGAAGCTTGTGGTGCTACTTACAGTCCAACCGAACTTATTAATCCTGTGTCTATACTGTCAGAATCTAAACCAATAACAAAAAAAACCAATCATTATTTTTTTAAATTAAAAAACTTTAAAGAATATTTAATAAAGTGGACAAAAGATAATAGTTTACAACCTGCGATAAAGAATAAGCTTGATGAATGGTTAAATGATGATCTAAATGACTGGGATATAACAAGAGACGAACCATATTTTGGATTTAAAATTCCCAATGAAAAAGATAAATATTTTTATGTCTGGATGGATGCACCTATTGGTTATATTGCTGCTTTTGAAGAATACTCTAAAAAAGATGATTCTTTTTCAGGAATTTGGCAGGATGAAAATATTGGCAAAATTTATCATTTCATTGGAAAAGATATAGCATATTTTCACGCTTTGTTCTGGCCATCTATTTTAAAAGGTTCAGAAAGAAGAACTCCTAACGGAATCTTTTGTCATGGATTTTTGACGGTCAATGGAAAAAAAATGTCTAAGTCTCGAGGAACTTTTATCGAAGCAAAAGATTATTTAAAGTATTTGGACCCAGAGTTTTTAAGATATTATTTTGCTAGTAAATTAAATGATGGTATTGAAGATATAGATTTAAATTTTGATGACTTTTTACAAAAAATAAATAGTGATCTTGTAGGAAAACTAGTTAATTTGGCAAGTAGGTGTGCTACTTTCATAGAGAAGAAATCTAAATTCTTTTTATCAAAAGACTTAGAAAATGAGAAATTATTTAAAGATTTCTTAAAAAATGTTGAAGATGTGGAAAAGTTTTATTATAAAAGAAAATATAGTAATGCTATAGGTAAAATTATGCTTTTGACTGATAAAGCAAATCAATACATAAACGAAAAAAAACCTTGGTCATTAAAAAACGATGACGAAATTCAAAAAATTGCTACTCAAGGATTAAATTATTTTAGAACGCTTATTATCTTATTATCACCAGTAATGCCAGATCTATTAAGGCAAACAGAAAAAATTTTTAAAGAAAAGAATTTGAAATGGAGTGATTGTTATAATCCGAAATTAGGAACGAAAATTAACAAATATGTTTCAATGAAAAAGAGGATTGAAAGGGAAGATATTGATAAGTTACAAAATATGCTATTAGAAATTAATAATATAGAAACTAAATTAGAAGGTAAAAAAATGAATAATGAAATTGATTATGAAAACTTCTCAAGTATCGATCTTCGGATTGGTGAAATTGTTAAAGCTGAGGAAGTGGATGGCGCTGACAAACTTTTAAAAGTAAATGTTGATCTAGGTGATCTAGGTACAAAAGAAATTTTCGCTGGAGTAAAAAAATTTTACAAAGCAGAGGACCTTTTAGGTTTAAAAACAATTGTTGTTTGTAACCTGAAGCCAAAAAAAATGAAATTTGGTACCTCTTCTGGGATGATACTTGCTGCTGATTCTGATGGTGATATTATAATAATTAATGCTAATGAAAAGATAAAAAATGGTTCAAAAGTAAAATGAATGAAAGACTGGTAGCAAATATTGATGAAAAAAATTGTATAGGCTGCACAATATGTATAGACTCGTGTCCATTTGACGCAATCATAGGTGCTCAGAATTTCTCTCACAGAGTAAATCAACTAGAATGCCCTGGGTGTAAAATATGCGTAAGCAAGTGTCCGACAGACTGTATTGAAATTATAAAAATTAATCAAAATAAAGACGAAATAAAAGAGAAGATTAAATTTAACTTTCAAAGAAGAAAAATTAGAAAAAAAAATTTAGAGAAGTTTCAAAAAGAAAATATTACAAACCAATTAAATAAGATTTTAAAATCTTAAGTTATATGTGAAGATTTTTATTTCCAAGATGAAATGGATTAAACCATTTCAATTTATTATGTAGCTTTACTACATCTCCTATAATTAACAAAGTTGGTGGCACTATCTTTCTATCCATAATTATCTCAGGCATGTTCTTCAAATTTCCAATAATAACTTCTTGATCTTCAGTAGTTCCTTTTACAATTAGTGCTGCAGGGGTCTCATCGCTCAAACCATGCTTTATAAGCTCTTCGCAAATAATTTTTGAACCATGCATTCCCATATAAAATATTAGCGTTTGTTTTTCATGAGCCAGCATTTCCCAATTCAAATTAACAGTGCCATCTCTTAAATGACCAGTGACAAATATGCATGCTTGTGAATAATCTCTATGGGTCAGTGGTATACCAGCATAACTTGCGCATCCAGAAGCAGCTGTTATGCCAGGAACTATTTGAAAAGGAATATCATCTTTAATTAAACTTTCAATTTCTTCGCCGCCTCTTCCAAAAATAAATGGATCCCCACCTTTAAGTCTTAGTACTTTCTTTCCTTCTAATGCCAATCTTGCCAATAACTGATTTATATTTTCTTGTGGCATAGCATGATCTGCTCTTTGTTTTCCAACGTAAATTTTTTCTGCATCTTGTCTTATTAAATTCATTATTGGTCTTGAAACAAGCCGATCATAAATGACTATGTCTGCTTTTTGCATTAACCTCAAAGCTTTAAAACTTAATAATTCGGGATCGCCAGGTCCTGCTCCAACTAAATAAACCTCTCCAGTTTTTTCTAAAAATTTATTTTCTTTTAGAGATTCATCTAACGCTTTTTTTGCTTTATCAATATGTCCTGATAGAACCATTTCTGAAACGGGCCCATCTAAAAAAACCTCCCAAAATCTTCTCCTATCTGAAATCTTTAAAAAATTTTTTTTAACAATATCTCTATATTCCATCATGATATCGGCAAGCTTACTAAAAGAATAAGGAATGACTGTTTCAAGCTTTGTCTTTACTAGTCTTGTGAGAATAGGAGAAGCAGCCCCAGAAGAAACAGCGATCTTTATTGGATCTCTATCTACAACGGAAGGAATTAATGTGTTGCCAGATAAAGAATCTTCTGCCATGTTCACAAGAATATTATTATCTTTGGATAGCTTTGCTATTTTCTGATTTGTTGTTTTTTCGTTTGTTGCAGCGATAATCAAAAATTGGCCTTCTATATCTTCTGGCTCAAATTTACGCTTTATAATTTTTAAATTTTTATTTTTCTGAAAATTTAGTTCAATTTCTTCAATAACCTCTGGTGAAATTAAAGTAACCTTCATTTTTGCTTTTAAAATCGGTATTAATTTTCTGCTGGCGACTTTCCCACCGCCTACTATTAAGCATTTTTTACCTGTTGTTTCTATAAATAAAGGTAAATAGCTCATTTTCTCCCCCACTAGTTACATCTTTTATAATGATATTATTTAATTAAATTCTATTATTTATAATTATGCAAAATAATTTAAATTTTTACATTAAGCAGCGATAAAAGATATATTGCAAAGTAGGTGTTTTTTTTGCAGTAATTCATGAATTTATTAGGATTTTTCATATTTTTATATGCTTCATAAAAAAAAATATAGCTGTTTTCATAAAACTATAGAATAATAAATGTTTCTGTGAAAGATTTTATATAAGGAGAATTATAATGACGATATCCAAAGAAGAGCTTGAAAAAATAATGGAAAAAAAAGCTGGTATGCGAAGAGAAGCATACGATAGAAGAGCAGCTCAAGAAAATAAAGACGAAGTAAGCGCAAAAGCATGCGAGAGATTTATGGCTCTTCCAGAGTACGAGAGTGCAAATGTTATAATGTGGTATATCGATTGTAGATCTGAAACAAGAACAAAACCTCATTTAATAAGCGAGGTTGAAAAAGGAGAGAAAAAAATTATTGTGCCGTATTGCACAGAAGACGAAAATGGTGAAAACAAACTTGGTCTCTGGCACATGACGTCCCTTGAGGAAATGGTAGTTGGAAAATGGAATATTTTGGAGCCTCCAAAAGAACTGTGGGGTAATCCAGAGAAAGAAGTAACTCCTCAGGAATTAGACATGATTATGGTTCCTGGAACAGGTTTTGATAGATCTGGCGGAAGAATGGGAAACGGCCAAGGATACTATGATAGAACAATGGAGCAAGTTAGACCCGAATGCTCATTAATTGCTCTTTGTTATGAATCTCAATTATTTGATGAAATACTAGTCGCTCCCCATGATGTTTATATGGATAAAGTTGTTACTGAACTTGATGTTTATATAGGAAAAGGTAGGAGTTAAGTTATGTCAGCGATAATTGATGATACATACGCAGAAGCGTTTAAAAGTATATATTCAGAAATTTTAATCACAGCAATAAATAAAAAATGGCTAGAACATGCAGTTAATGCTGCAACAGGAAATGCGTCAAGTAGTATTTTGTGTGATTGCGAAGCTGGTCTTGATAGATATGTCGGGCCAGGATTTGACGAAAGCGTAAAAACCCCTGATGGAAGACCGGGTGCGATAATACAATTACATATACCGAAATTTTGGAAAGACCCGAAAAAACTTGAAAAGGCTGCCCTTGTTCGAATTAGTCAGAACATTCTGACTTGTCCTACTGCATCTTGTTTTAATTGTATTGATGATGATGAATTGTATTTTAAACTTGGTAAAAAAGTTGCCTTCTTTGGAAACAAATACCAAAAAAGAATCGAGAGATATGGAAGAAAAATGTGGTGGATACCGATACTTGGTGGAGAATTTATCCTTGATAGAAGATTTGGATTTGCCGACGGGCTAATGGGCGGAAATCTTTGGTTTTTTGGCAAGACGGTTGAGTCAGCACTTGAAGCTGCAGAAAAAGGTGTTGAGGCAATTTTGCCAATGCCAAATGTGATCACTACATTCCCCGGGGGTATTGCAGGAAGTGGCTCTAAAGCTGGAAGTGATTATGATTTTACAATAGCGAGTACATATGAGAAATTTTGTCCAATGCTCCAAAATAATCCAGATATAGAGGCTGGATTGCCAGAAGGAGTAAACTCAGTTATGGAAATTATTATGAATGGCAAAGATATGGGTTCAATTATAAATGCTACACAAGCTGCAATATCTGCTTCAAAAGATACTACTGATCTTCTAATGATATCTGCTGGAAATTACAATGGGAAACTCGGAAAAAGCTTTATTTATCTTCATCCTGAAAAACAACCTAAGACTTAAACTTAATAAAAATAAACAAAATAAAATGAACTATACTGAAAAAGGAACTTTAATATTAGACGGTAAGGCTGTCGCAAAGGATATTCAAAATAATATTAAGAATAGAATCGATGAATCAAATTTAGAAATCACGTTGGTGACAGTTTTGGTTGGGGATGATAAACCTAGCCAACTTTATGTTAATAATAAGCATAAACAAGCAGTTTCATCATCAATAAAATCTTTACAAGTAAATTTACCAGGAGATATTTCTCAGTCAGACTTAGAAAGCAAAATTAAGGAGCTTGGTGACAATTCTTCTGTGAATGGGATATTGATTCAAATGCCTTTACCTAAGGGATTAAATGAAAAAGATGTGATTGAAACTATTCCAGCAAACAAAGATGTCGATGGTTTGAAGGAAAAAAACCTTGGTAAGCTTATCGTAGGAAATAATATTTTAAATCCATGCACTCCACTAGGCGTCATGAAGCTATTAGAACATTACAATATTGAAACGAGTGGGAAAAAAGCCCTTGTCATTGGTCGATCGAGATTAGTTGGCATGCCACAAGTTCTTATGCTTGGCTCAAAGGGAATCGATTGTACTGTAACCCTTGCACATTCGAGAACGAAAAATCTAGATGATCTGATAAAAGAATCAGAAATTGTTGTACCTGCAATAGGGGTCCCAAACATTATTAATTCAAAAAATGTCAAAAAAGGAGCGATTCTTTTAGATGTTGGAATTAGCAGTGATGGAAAGGGCATTCAAGGAGATGTTGATTTTAACGATGTTGATGGGATTGCAGCTGCTGTTACACCTATGCCAGGTGGAACAGGACCAATGACAGTAGCGTGTTTGCTTGAAAATACCATGAAAGCTGCAGAACTTCAGGGTATAATCCCAAAAGACAAGTAAATCTATTAGGTTACCAATAATTAAGGGTTGAGCCTCACATGATGCTATGGCATTATTTACGCCTTATTATATTGAATAAAAACATAGATTTCGGAAGAATTATTTAAATTAAACAACTTAAAGGAAGAAAAAATTATGCCTGGTCAAAAACTATCATATCCTGGAAGAAATTACCTATTTGCTCCAGGACCAACTCACATACCAACTGTAGTTCAAAATGCAATGAATGTTCCTATGGAAGATCATAGAGCGCCAGATTTTCCAGAACTTGTAAAGCCAATTCTTAGAGATTTAAAAAAAGTATTTTTAACAAAAACAGGTACACCATTTATATTTCCTGCGACTGGAACTGCTGGTTGGGAAGTTGCGCTCGCAAATACTTTGTCGCCAGGCGATAAAATACTTACCTCAAGATTTGGACAATTTAGTCATCTTTGGTATGACCTTGCTAAACGTATCGGACTTGACGTGGAACTGATTGATACGAAATGGGGGAATGGTATCGAAATCGAAAAATTCAAAAAAGCTTTAGCAAAAGATAAGGATAAAAAAATTAAAGCAGTTGTAGTTTGCCATAATGAAACCGCTACTGGTGTGACAAGCGATATTGAAGGCCTTAGGAAAGCAATGGATCAGGTTAAGCATCCGGCACTTTTAATGGTCGATGGAGTAAGTTCAATAGCAAGTGTGCCGTTTCGATTTGATAAATGGAAAATAGATATTGCTGTAAGTGGCTCTCAGAAAGGTTTTATGCTTCCGGCTGGCTTAGCAATTCTTTGTTTTAGCAAAAAAGCTCTTGCAATGAGAAAAACGGCAAAATGTAAAAGATGCTTTCTTGATATTCAAGACCATCTAAATACAAATAAAGATGGTTTTTTTCCATACACGCCTCCAGTTAACTTACTTAGAGGATTAAGAGTAGCAATAGATCTTTTGCTTGAAGAAGGCATGGAAAATGTATTTTATAGGCACAATAGATTAGCGAGTGGTGTTAGAGCTGCAATTAAGGCTTGGGGATTGAGGTTAGCTGCATCATCTCCAAAATGGCAGTCTGATACTGTAAGTGCAATTTGGCTTGAGCCAGGTTCAAAAAATAACCCAGATGGAAAAAAAGCAATAGAAGTTATTAATATCGCATACCATAGATATAACATTTCTCTCGGCGCTGGTCTTACTCAAGTTGCTGGTAAAGTTTTTAGAATTGGGCATCTTGGTGATAATAATGAAGCAAGAATGATGGCTGCGCTCGGAGGAGTAGAAATGGCTATGATAGATGCTGGAATTAAGTTCACACCCGGAAGTGGGACAGGCGCCGCAGCAAAATATTGGACAAGTAATCCTGATAAAACCAAAAAAAAGAAGAAAAAGAAATAAAAAAATAAATAAAAAACAAAAAGGATAAAAAAATGAGTCATAAAATTTACGAACAAACTTCTAGAAGAGTTCAAAGGAGTGAGCTTGCTGTTCCAGGTTCTAACCCAAAAATGTTTGAAAAAGCTTTGAATAGTGATGTTGATTTTGTTTTTTTAGATCTAGAGGACGCCGTAGCACCAGACGACAAAGTTACAGCTCGAAAAAATGTAATTCAAGCTCTTCAGGATCTTGATTGGCAAGGAAATGGAAAAACTGTTTCTGTACGAATTAATAGCATTGACACGCATTATATGTATCGTGACGTAATTGAAGTAGTAGAACAAGCAGGTGAACATCTTGACACTATTTTGCTCCCAAAAGCTGGAACAGCTTCTGACGTTTATATGCTTTCTGCATTACTTAACCAAATTGAAACTTCAACTGGCCTAAAAAAACGTATTGGTATTGAAATTTTAATTGAAACTACTCTAGGCATGGCCAATGTAATGGACATTGCTAAATCTGGCAGAGAAGAAAGACTTGAGGCAATGCATTTTGGAGTTGCTGATTATGCCGCAAGCTGCAGAGCACGTACAACAGTCATTGGTGGTTTAAACCCAGACTACCCAGGAGATCAGTGGCATGCTGATTTATCGCAAATGCTTGTTGCATGTAGAGCATATGGCTTAAGAGCAATAGATGGGCCATTTGGGGATTTTAAAGATCCTGAAAGTTATACTTTGGCTGCAAAAAGAGCTGCAGCTTTAGGTTATGAAGGAAAGTGGGCTATTCACCCTTCTCAAATTGAATTAGCAAACGCAGTATTTACGCCTCCACCCGCAGAAGTTGATAAAGCAAAAAGAATTTTAATAGCTTTAGATGAAGCTGCAAAAGCAGGTCAAGGAGCAGCATCATTGGACGGAAGACTGATTGACGCTGCATCAGCAAAAATGGCAGAGAATATTGTTGAAACTGATAAAGCAATTAACGCAAAAAAATAATATAGGGGAACTGTTTTGGATATACACGAATATCAAGCGAAGGAAATTTTATCGAACTTTAATGTGCAAACTCTTGATGGGAGACTAGCATTAAAAACTTCTGAGGCGGTAGCAGCATATAACGAACTAGATACTGATGTATGTGTTGTAAAAGCTCAAGTTCATTCAGGCGCAAGAGGAAAAGCTGGAGGAATTATAGTTTGCAAAAATGACGAAGAAGTAAGAAATGCTTCTGAAAAGCTTTTTGGAACATATTTAAAAACAATTCAGACAGGCGAACACGGAAAGTTAATTGAAAAGTTATATATCGAGTCAGGTTGTGATATTGACAGAGAAATTTATTTAGCATACGTAATGGATAGAGCTAAACAAAGAATTGTAATTGTAGCTTCTGCTGAGGGAGGGATGTCCATAGAGGAACTTGCTGCAGAGAAGCCCGAAGCAATAAAAAAAGTTGAAATTGATCCAGCTGTTGGTTTAACTGGCTTTCAAGCAAGAGAATTAAGCTTTGCGCTCGATTTTCCTAAAGAAGTTTTAGGAAGGGCTGTTCAGTTATTTATGGGTTGTTATAAAGCAATGGTTGATCTTGACATGAATATGTTAGAGATAAATCCGCTTGTTCTTACGAAAGACCAAAATCTTGTTGCATTGGATGCGAAAATGAGCTTTGACGATAATGCATTATTCAGACATCCCGAGATTAATGAGCTTAACGACAATAGTCAAAAAGATAAAAGAGAGGTGGCAGCATCTGAACATGATCTTAGTTATGTTGGTTTAGACGGAGATATTGGTTGTATGATTAATGGTGCAGGTTTAGCAATGGCCACAATGGATATGATTAAATATTGTGGTGGTGAGCCAGCGAACTTTCTTGATATTGGTGGTGGAGCTTCACCAGAACGTGTTGGAAAAGCATTCGAGCTTGTGCTTGCGGACGATAATGTAAAAGCAATGCTTGTAAATGTTTATGCTGGTATTAATAGATGTGATTGGATTGCTGAAGGTTTAGTTAAAATAATTCCAACAGTTGATTTGAAGATTCCATTAATAGTTAGATTGTCAGGGACAAATGTTGAAGAAGGATTAAAAATAATAAAAGAGAGTGGTCTTCCAATCATATTGGCAGATACATTAAAAGATGCTGCACAAAAAGCAGTTGATGCTGCAAAAAAATAATATAGGGGATATAAAATATGTCGGTTTTATTAAATAAAGATACGAAAGTTTTAGTTCAGGGCATTACAGGTCGTATTGGAAACTTTCATGCAGAAGAGATGATTGCTTACGGAACAAATGTTGTTGCTGGAGTTACTCCTGGCAAAGGTGGAACAAAGCACCTTGATAGACCAGTTTTTAATACAGTTAAAGAAGCAGTAGATGCTACGGGTGCTGAAGCTACAATTGTTTTCGTGCCGGCAGTGGCTGCAGCAGACGGAATAATGGAGGCTGCAGATGCTGGAATCAAATACGCTGTATCTATCACAGATGGAATCCCAGCTCATGACATGATGAGAGTTAAAAGATACATGCTTAGATATAAAAAAGAGGATAAGATGATTCTAACTGGTCCAAACTGTGCGGGAACGATTACACCTGGAGAAGCTATGATTGGAATAATGCCAGGACATATTTATACTTCGGGCGATGTCGGAGTTATTGGAAGATCTGGAACCTTAGGCTATGAAGCTGCTTCGCAAATGAAAGCGGAAGGAATTGGAATCTCAACAAGTGTTGGTATCGGTGGAGATCCAATAAATGGAAGCTCTCATAAAGATATTCTTGAATTATTCAATGAAGATGACAAAACTAAAGCGGTTATGTTGATTGGGGAAATAGGTGGGCCTCAGGAGGCTGAAGCAGCTGAATACGTTAAGAAGTATATGAAAAAACCAGTTGTTGCATATATTGCAGGTCTTACAGCACCCAAAGGAAGAAGAATGGGGCATGCTGGAGCAATAGTATCTGGAAAAGGTGAAAGCGCTGCAGAAAAAGTTGAATTGTTGAAAGAGGCAGGTATACATATAATTCCTAACCCATCTGAAATGGGTAGCAAAATGAAAGAAGTAATTGAAAAACATTTATAAATTAATTGGAGTAAATAATGAGTAAACCAAAAGTATTAGTTACAAGAAAGTGGCCAGCAGAAGTAGAAGCAGAATTAAAAGAAAAGTATGATGTAACACTTAATGAGAATGATGTTGCTCTTACAATTCCTGAGCTTCAAGAAGCATTTCAAAATTACGATTGTGTTTGCCCAACTGTTACTGACCCAATAAATGAAGAGGTGCTATCTGTACCAAATAAAAAAGCAAAAATTATTGCAAGTTTTGGTGTTGGATTTAATCACATTGACCTTGATGCCGCAAAAAAAGAAAACCTTGTTGTGACAAATACTCCAGAGGTTTTAACTGACTGTACCGCAGATATTGCAATGACCTTACTTTTAAGCGTAGCAAGAAGAACTGGTGAGGGCGAGAGAGAATTAAGAGCCGGTAATTGGGCCGGATGGAGACCTACACACCTTCGTGGTACTCAAGTTACTGGAAAAACTCTTGGGTGTATTGGTTTTGGTAGAATTGCTCAAGCTACTGCTGATCGAGCACATTTCGGATTTGGAATGAAAATTATATTCTCTGATCCATATATGCCCTCTGACGAAGTGATTAAAAAATATAACGCTACTCCATGTAAAAGCGTTGAAGAAGTTTTAGAAAAAGCTGACTTTGTTTCTATTCATTGTCCAGGTGGTGAAAGCACATACCATTTAATGAATAAAGAAAGAATTGGATTAATGAAAAAAGGTGCATATTTGATTAATTCTGCAAGAGGAGATGTCATAGATAACGATGCTCTAATTGATGCTCTAAAAAATAATAAAATTGCTGGAGCGGGACTAGATGTATTCGAAGGTGAACCTAAATTAAACCCAGGATTTCTTGAATGTGAGAATGCTGTTCTTCTTCCTCATTTAGGAAGTGCATCAATTGAAACAAGAATTGCTATGGGAATGCGTGTTTTAGAAAATATGGAAGCTTATTACAGCGATAAAGAACCAAGAGATAGAGTGGTATAAATAAAATTCGATATTATCTAATTCCTAGAGGAGATTTCATTCTCTACCTCTTGAAGTTTAACAATTAGATCGTTTGCTTCAATCTGCTTTTCAATATTTAACTTCACTTTTATTATTTTTTCTTGTTCACTAACAAGATCAAAATTATATTTTCCAATACTAGTATTTTTGTTTTTCTTATCTTTCACTAATTGAAAATAGAATTTTTTTGTATCCTCTCTTGAATGAAAAGCTGTCATCATTGCTAAATATGCTGAGCCCAAGCGAAAATCGTATGCCTTGTAATCTCTTAAATTTTTTACTAAGGGTCTATTATCATCTATTATTTCTTTGAAAGTATCTTTAAAGCTTAATAATGTCTCTTTTATTTCCTTACTTACTTTATACTCCTCAATTAATTCATCGATTACATACGTTATTTTTATTCTAATGTCATCATATTTTAACAGAGCGTTTAATAGCTCCTTATCCATTTCCTCTTGGGTCTTAATTTTAGAATTTCCATTTCTCTGTAAGTTTTTCTTTAAAAGCTCTTTTATTTCTATTAAGTTTGAAGTTGATAAATCTTTGGTATTATATAAATACTTTGATACATAGTCGGAATCAATTATTGGGTGCGGCTCATCATTACCTGCGTAAGAGTTTAAAGAGAGTAAAATAAATAATAAAAAATATCTCATTCGTTTTAATTTGTTATTTTTTTTGAATTAATAATTAACAGTTTATCATACATTAGGTCAGAAAAAGTATAATCAATGCCTCCAACCCCTTCTCCGGAATGCTTTATACCTCCAAATGGCATCCAATCAACTCTAAAAGCTGTCTGCTCGTTTATAAAAACGCTTTTTGCTTGAAGTTTTTCAAAGCTTTGCATGGCAGAGTCGAGGTTATTGGTAAATATTGATGCTTGAAAAGCATAAAGATCATGGTTTGCTTTTTCAATCGCGTCTTCTAAACCCTTGTACTCATAGACACATAAGACTGGGCCAAAAATCTCTACTTTATTTATTTCATCATTAGGTTTTGGGTTTTTTATAACAGTGCATTCATATGTTGTTTTGGATTTTGCTTTTCCTCCACAAACTAGTTCAGCCCCATTTTTTATAGACTTTTGAATAAGTTTATGGATCCTTTCTAATTCACCTGGTCTAATTAAGGGCCCAACATCTGTTGTGTTTTTTGAGGGGTCTCCAACTTTTAGCTTTTTAATTGATTGACTCATTAAACTTAAGAATTCATCAACTATTTCTTCGTGAACAATAACTTTCTGGATAGAAACACAAACCTGTCCAGCATGATAAAACGCACCCCTTATGATAGATGGCATAACTTCTTTTATATTAGTGTCTTTATCAATAATTACTGATGCGATTCCACCATGTTCTAGCGCACACTTAGTTCCAGCAGATAGTTTAGATTTTAATTTCCATCCGACTTTTGAACTTCCAATGAAAGAAAAGAATGCAATAACATCATCTTTTATGAATATTTCTGTTATAGAATGATCATCAGTATTTATCATCTGACAAAAGCCAGTTGGCAATCCCGATTCTATAAGCAAATTTATAAACTCATAACACGTTGCAGGAGTATCTAAAGCAGGCTTAATAATTATTGGGCATCCAGAAGCAATTGCTGGCCCAACTTGATGAACAATCAAGTTTAAAGGATGATTAAAAGCACTAATAGCAAAGACTGGTCCGACAGGATATTTCCTTGTAAAGGCCATTTTATCTGATGATGCTTCGTTCAAAGACATTGGTATCTCTGTTCCATGACATTTTTTTAAAGCATCGATACAAAGTTCCAACCCATTAATGGCTCGCGCGACTTCAACTTTTGAATCTTTAAGAGGCTTACCTCCTTCTAAGGCAATTAAATCTGAGAATTTTTTAGAATTTTTGGTGAGAAGTTTTATTGCTTTTTTTAAAATATCAATTCTTTTCTTTTTGCTTATATGTAAGTTTTTATTGACAAAAAAGTCGTTTGCAATTTTTAAAATTTTCTTTGCATCACTTTTTCTTATACATTCTACTTTGGATATTTTTTTTTGGTTCCAAGGCGATAATAAATCAATTTGTTTTGGATTTTTTATTTCAAGAGGAGATATATTTTTAATTATCTTTCTGGCCATAGTCGTCCTCCAAAGAACTTAAAAAATTAGTAAGCTTTTCGTTTTCTGAGTAGTCTATAGGTATTACAAATAAGGTTGGGCCTTTCATCTTTTCTGTTAACTTTAATTTTTCATTAATTTTAGTACTTTTATCCTCGAAAATATAATTCCACCCAAATGATTTTGCTAGATTCTCCCAATCAGGATTATCAAAATCAAGATCAGTAGATTCTCCAAATTGAACTTGCTGTTTCCACTTAATGAGTCCATATGAATTATCCTCCCATATAATAATGACAATATTTGAATGTAATCTTCTTGCAGTTTCCATTTCTTGAACATTCATTAGAAATCCAGCATCTCCAGAAATTGCAAAAACTTTTTTATCATTGTTGATCATTGATGCAGAAATTGATGCAGGTAACGCATACCCCATAGAACAAAAACCATTAGGTATGATACATGTATTTGGTTCATGACATTTAAAGTCTCTTGCTATCCACATTTTGTGAGCGCCAACATCAGAAATTAATAAATCATCCTTTCCCATGAATTGTCGTAGTTCGTGAAGAAATTTTTGGGGCTTTATAGAGCCAATTTGTTTATCGTTTATATATTTTTCTCCATCTTCTTTTATACTAGCTTTTATTTTTTTAAGATAATTTAGTTCAAAAATGGGGACTTTTTCCTTGTCAATAAAATTATTTAACATCGTGAGTGAATGTGCTAAGTCACCAACAACTTCAACTTCAGGTATATAATATTCATCGATTTCAGCTGCTTCAAAGTCAATGTGAATTAGATTTGAGTTTGCGTTACTTCTCCAAAGTTTAGGATGGTACTCTACCATGTCATAACCAAGAGTTATCACCAAATCCGAATTTTTTATTGCGATATCTCCAAAATCAATTGCACCAAGCCCAACAGTTGAAAGAAAATACTCTGAATCACAGTCAACTGCACCCTTGCCCATAAAAGTTGTTACAACTGGTATACCCGTTCTTTCGCAGAACTCCCTAAGCTGTCGAGATGCTCTCTTTCTAATTGCTCCATTGCCGGCTATAAGTATTGGAGATTTTGATTTCTTTATTAACTCGTATGCTTTATAAACAATAGTGTCTTCTGCAATTGACCTTCTATAAGGAAATGATTCTAACGGTTTAGCGTCAATCTCAAGTTTAGCAATGTCCTCTGGTAACTCAATATGAACGGCTCCAGGTTTTTCTAATGTTGCTAGTCTAACTGCTTTGCGAATAATCTCTGGAATAGTCGAAGGGTTTCTTACAGAAGTTGTCCACTTTGTAACCGATTTAAACATATTGCATACGTCCATTATTTGGTGTGACTCTTTGTGTAATCTATCTGAAGAGCCTTGACCCGTAATTACTAAAATTGGCGAATGATCCATATTCGCATCAGCAACTCCAGTTAATAAGTTTGTTGCACCAGGACCCAAAGTACTCAAACAGCATGAGAGTTTTCCTGTTAATTTACCATACGATTCAGCCATAAATGCTGCGCCTTGCTCATGTCTTGTCAGTATGAAGTTAATTTTTTTGGACTTGTGCAAGGACATTAAAAAGTCCGCATTCTCTTCGCCTGGCACACCGAAAATATACTCTATTCCTTCATTTTCAAGACATTTTATAAATAAATCTGAGGTCTTCATATACGTCCATAATATAAGATTTAATATATAGTATAATAGATATATGAATAATATAAGTAAAAAAAATATAACCATGCTTTCAATCATTATCATTCTTTTTGTATCAGCATGTGACCAAAATGTTGGCAAAAGAATTATTAAGGAAACAAAACCAGAATCACTGCAATGACTTCAAATATAATTAAAAAATTTTCAAAAAAATTGTTTGAGGAAAACTTTATTATTGAAAATATTAAAGGTGATGCAAGTAAAAGAAAATATTATAGAGCTTCAGCGGGTGGGGAAAGCCTAATAATTATGGATAGTTCGAGAGAAAGAAGAAATTTTATAAATTTTTTAAAATTTTCAAATATTTTATCTAGTAATAATATTAAAATTCCTAAAATAATTAAAAAAGATTTAGATAATAATATTCTAGCACTTGAAGATTTTGGGGATAATCTGATAATTAAAAGAAGTAATTCCAAGAATTTTTTTGAAATCTATGAAAAATCTATAAAAAATATAATCAAAATACAAAAAGTGAGAAATAAAAAAATTTCTTTTTATTCGGACGAAAAGTATTTTAAAGAAAGTTCTTTATTTATCGAATGGGTTCTTGAAATATTTTTTAGTTTTGATATTAAAAATAAAGAAAAAAATAAAATTAAAAAAGAAATTATAAAATTAATTGATAATTTGAGTTTAAAAAGAAAGTTTCTTGTTCATAGAGACTATCATTCAAAAAATATTTTTTACAAGAATAAAGAGATTATAATAATTGATTATCAAGATGCATTGTACGGTTCCCCACTTTACGATTTAGTATCTTTATTGAATGATTGCTATAAGGACATAAATGATAATAATAGAAAAAAACTATTGAACTTTTTCAGAGATAATTTTAATAATTTTTCAAAAAATAATCTCTCGAAAGATGAATTAATGCATAATTTTTATCTGCTCTCTGTACAAAGGCATATGAAAGCTTCTGGAATATTTTGTCGGCTTAGTAAAAAGAATAATCGTAATGACTACTTAAAGTATCTCAAAAGGACTTTTAATTATATTATTACCGCATCTTCTAATTATGATAATCTTAGGACAATAAATTTTTTTGCAAAAGAGGCTATTTATAATTTAAATGAAAGCAATAATTCTTGCGGCAGGTAAAGGGAAACGTTTTGGCGAGATAACAAAAAGTATTCCTAAGCCTTTAATAAAATTTGGGAAGTTCTGTCTAATCGAACATAATATATTTTTGTTAAAAAAATATGGCTATACCGACATTGTTATTAACGTTTGTCATTTAAAAGATAAAATCATAAATTATCTTGGTGATGGAAAAAAATATGGTATTAGTATCCAATACTCTATAGAGGAGCCAGAGCCCTTGGAAACTGGAGGTGGCATAAAAAATGCCTTAAAACTTCTTGGTGATCAGCCATTTTTAACTGTAAATTCTGATATCTACACAGATTTTGATTTATCTAGTTTACAGTTAAAAGAGGGTGACCTAGCTTCAATAGTAATGGTGAAAAATCCTGATCATAACAAAGAAGGTGATTTTTCTTTAAAAAATGGTCGAGTGCGATTAGATAAAGAAAAAAATCTTACATATAGTGGTATTGCAATTCTTCATCACGAGATTTTTAAAAATTATACTTCACTTAGATTTAAGCTAGTTGATGTTCTTCTAGAAAAAATAAAGTCCGATAAAATCTCAGGTTTTCAGCATAAAGGTATTTGGCATGACATAGGTAATGCTGAAAGATTGAAACTCGTGGAAAAATTATTTCCTAATAATTGATTTCCAATTTTTATTTTTTTTTATTAAACATAGAGCTTTTGTAAGAAGAGACTTTCCGGGCTCTTTTTTATACCATGTGGATAAACCTGAAGGATGTGGTAAACAAACTAAATCGGAATCTAAGAATTTTTTTTTATATTTAATTTTTTTTCCAACAACATCGTTTAATTTTTCAAAATTGATAAATTGTGAAATTGCAAGCTTACCAACAGGGATGATTAAATTTGGATTTAAAGTTTTTAATTCGTAATTTAGCCATTTTGAGCATTTTTTAATCTCTAAATCCGATGGTACTCTATCTCCTGAACCAGATATATTTTTTCCTGGGTAACATCTACACACAGCTGACATGTATACATTTTTTCTAAACTTTTCCTCACCGACGCCTATCGAAGAAAACCATTTAAATAAATTTTTCCCAGCAGTCCATGCAAATGGTCTTTGCAGTTCGCCTTCTCTAACCCCAGGGGCCTGCCCAATTAAGATTATTTTTGATTTAATAGGATTACCAACAATTGGAGAGCCAACCATATCTGAGCAATTGTTGCATTTTAAAAGATTTTCTTGATGATTTAAAATCTTATCCACATCTAGTTGACACTCTCTACAAAATTCTCGTATATTTTTTTGCTAATAGGCCCAAATTCTCCATTGCCAATTTCTTTATCATCTAATTTGTTAATTTCTATAACTCCCTGTGTAGAGTTTGTAACAAAAATTTCGTCAGCAGACTTTAATTCATTTAATGAAAAATTCTCTTCTTTGAATTTATAATTATTTTTTTTAATTATTTGATTTATGATAAATGATCTTGTTATACCTGGAAGAATTAGATTTGTTTTTGGACAAGTTTTTATTACATTATCTTTTACTATAAAAACGTTACTTGAGCAGCCCTCTGTAATATTATTATTTCTTACTAAGATTGCCTCATAAGCTTCACTTCTACTTGCCAATGTTTTAGCATAAGCATTATAAATTAATGATATTGATTTAATATCACATTGAAGCCATCTTTTATCATCTAAAATAATTGCTTTTTCCCTCTTCGGCGCAAAGCTTGGAAATCCTTTTATCTCTGAGGTAAACATAGTTACAGATGAAGTATATTTTTTTGTCGCAGCATGCTCCCTAAAAATACCATCAGAAAAATCAGACGGTACACCCCTTGTTATTTGAATATATAGTGAGAAATTCTTGTAATCATTTTCTTTAGTGAATCTATCTATTTTATCTTTCCATTCGGCTTTTGAGTAAGGATTTGAAATATCAACCATATCAAGGCTTCTCTCAAGTCTTTTATAATGATCCTCCAATAAAAAAGGCTTTCCTTTAAAGAATGGTATTAGTTCGTAGATACCATCAGAAAATAGGTATCCTCTATCAAAGACAGAAATTTTTGCTTCTTCTATATCGACTAGGTTATCGTTTAAAAAAATTTTATTACTCAAAATTTACTCTTCTGTGAAAAATTCTGCTACAAAATCATAAGTCTTTCTAAAAAAACCTCCTTCATTTACATCTTTAAGCGAATAAATTTTTTCACTAGATATAATCTCTCCAGCTTTATAAAAATCAACAGTGCCTAAGTTTTGGTTCTTTTTGATAGGGGCAACTATTTTAGATATTAAATTTACTTTTGGAGTTACTTCGCTATCATCATATTTTAAAAGAGTTAAATAAATATCTTTGTTAAATCCAATATCTATATATTTATCCACACCATTCCACATTCTTTCTCTAGCAATAATTTGATTTTTATTAAAATATTTTTTTGTTATGAAATTTCTAAATCCAAATTTAAATAATGTCTTTGTATATTTAAATCTTTCTCTTGAGCTGTCTGCACCGAATATTGCTGAAACAAAACGTGTATTATCGAATTTAGCTGATGCTGCTAAGCAATATCCAGCTGATTTTGTATGTCCTGTCTTAATACCATCAGCATAGTCGTATGTCGTTAACAAACGATTTCTATTTCTTTGAGAAATATTATTATATCTAAAGTCTTTTTGAGAAAATTTTTTATATTGTTCTGGAAAATCTTCAATTAGTCTCTGTGATAAAACTACAACATCGCGAGCACTTGTATAATGATTATCATTGGGCATTCCAGTCACATTAGTAAAGTTTGTATTTGTTAGCCCTAAATCGATGGCTAATTTATTTAGCATTGTCACAAAAAACTCCTCGCCGCCAGCGATATGCTCTGCAAGAACGATACTTGCGTCGTTACCAGATTGCACTATGACCCCTGTTATAAGATCTCTGACCAAAACTCTTTTTCCAACTTCAACAAACATTCTAGAGCCGGGCATTCTCCAAGCTTTTTTACTAACAACAGCATAATCGTTTTCGCTAATATACTTAGAGCTTAATGCCTTAAATACCAAATATAATGTCGCGATCTTAGTAATGCTTGCTGGCTCTACTCTTTTGTCAATATTTTTACCAGCAATAATAGAGCCGGTTTTAACATCCATAAGGGCAAAGCTTGATGCCCCGATGTTTGGTATTGAGAATGGATAATTTTTTTCTGCTTTAATGCTGAGAGAAAAAAATATTAATGAGATTAAAAAAAGTATTTTAAACTTTGACATATGGTCCCCAGAAAAGATTATTTTTTGTATTGTATCATTTGAGTCTAGATTATTGAAAGCAAAAATTATTTAGATTGTGATGCGTTTATAGCTTCGACAAAAACTTTTTGTGTTCCACTTTTTACTATACCAAGTTTGACTGCTGCTGCATAAGAAAGATCAATAATTCTTCCTTTTTTAAAGGGACCTCTATCATTAATTCGAACAATAATTGACTTTTTGTTTTTTAAATTTGTAACTCTTGCATAACATGGTATTGGTAATGTTTTATGTGCAGCAGTCAATTTATACATATCGTATTTTTCTCTAGTTGATGTAAGTCTTCCATGAAATTTTTTTCCATACCATGATGCTATACCCTCTTCAGAGTAGCCAATATGTGTATCAAGTGTTTTGTATTGGACACCGAAAACTTTATAAGTTTTTGGATTTCCATATTTACTATAGCTTTCCACTTTAGGAACTACTTTCTTTAAGCCATCTATATCAGAGTAATTTCCATAATCTTTTTTAATAACAGTACAGCTTGATAAAAGTAAAATTACAAAAAGAGAGCTTTTTTTTAGTTTCATATGCCTTTTTTGATCTCCTCGCTAAGCAATGCAACAACCATCGCATAAAAGGTACTTGGATTATACCTCATAATCACTTTAAAGTTTTTAAAACCCATTTTATATTGCGCTTCTTTCTTATCTAAAAGAATCAAATACCTTTGTTGTTGATCTAAATTTTTATAACCAGAATAAATTTTTAATTTTTTGTTTGAAATAGGGACTGTTTTAACATCTCCATTTTTAAAAATCTCTTGAATATATTTTTTTTCAACTTTAATACTCAAATATATCTTTTCTCCTTTCTTCCAACCTTTTTTATTAAGAAAATTTGAAATGCTTGCATAAATATCTAATTTGCTGCTCCATAAATCTATTTTTCCATCCTGATCAAAATCAATTGCCAGCTTCCTGTAATTATCTGGCATAAATTGTGGTAATCCCATTGCCCCAGCATATGAGCCTTTAAGCTGCAAATAGTCTAAATTATTTCTGAAGGATAGAACTATTAAGTTTATCAATTGTTCTCTAAAAAATTTATTCCTACTTGGATGCTTAAGAGCTAATGTGCCTAAGGAATCTATTACTTTAATTTTTCCAGTGTAGCTACCATAGTTTGTTTCAACCCCTAAAAAAGCTACTAATATCTCTGGTGGTACGCCATAAACAGATTCAACTTTTTTTAATAGGCCAATGTTATTCTTATAATACAATATGCCATTATTAATTCTATCTTTTGTTAAATATCTTTTTTTATATTGGCTCCACGTATCTTTTCTTTCGGGTGCATTTGACATAATATCTAAAATTTTATTTTGAAATTTAATAGAATTTAAAGCTTTTCTTGAAAAATCTTTATCAACTTTATATTTTGTGAGTAACTCCATTTCTATTTTTCTTAATTGCTCATCATATTCGCTTAATTCACCCGAAAAATCCGATGCAAATGATTTTAAGGTTATAAAAAAAATAGATAAGAAAAATATTATTTTGAATATACTTCTTTTCACTAAGCCCTCCTATTGATTGAAAACATTATTCCAAAGGCAAAAAATATTGATAGTAATGAGCTTCCTCCTAAACTAAGTAGAGGAAGCGTTACACCAACAACTGGTAATAAACCAACTGCCATAGATACATTGGTTATTATTAAAAGAACAAATATGCATGTTATGCTTCCTGCAAGAATTTTCGAAAAATAGCTTTTTGCTTTTTGTGTTATATGGATGAATCTAATAATAATTAAAAGATATAAAAGAAATAAAATCATTACACCAATGAATCCAAACTCTTCAGCAAAAACTGCAAAGATAAAATCTGTTCCTCTCTCAGGTAAAAACTCAAGTTGTGATTGAGTACCATTAAGAAATCCTTTACCGAAAAAACCTCCAGAACCTACAGCTATCTTTGACTGAATAATATGATATCCAGACCCTAAGGGGTCACTTGAAGGATCAATTAATGTTAATATTCTCTTTTTCTGATAGGGAAGTAATAAAAATTTCCACATAAGAGGTGCTATTACTAGAAATAATCCAAATAAATAAGCAATATGTGATCTCTTTATCCCTGCTAAAAAAATACTAATAATTCCACATAACAAAATAATTAGAGATGTTCCCAAATCTGGCTGCTTAATAACAAAAGCTATTGGTAAAAATATAATTATGAATGACGCAATTAGTTTTTTAATATCAAAGTCTTTATCCTCTGAAAGAGATAAAAACCATGCTAGAGTCATAGGTAAAATAATTTTTAGAATTTCTGATACTTGAAGCGAGAAGCCAAAAATCATTACCCATCTTGTTGCACCTTTTGAATCATGACCCCAAAATAAAGTTACAACTAATAAAAATATTGAAAAAGCGTAAATATAAGGAGAAATAAACCTAATTCTGTTAATGTCAATTGAACTAACTAAAATCATTAAGAAGAAGCAAAAAATTAATCGAGTTCCCTGTCTTATTACTATATCAATATTCTCGTTTGTTGCACTGTATAGTATTGTTAAACCAAGAATTGAAATTATTATTATTATCGAGAATAATAAAGAGTCATTTATTATTGTATTTTTATCTAAAGTCAATACTTTTCCAGTTTGTTATCTAAATAAAAGTTTATTATCCTATTACTAATTGGCGCAGCAAATTTACTTCCACTTCCGACATTTTCTATAACTGTTGCAATAACAATTTTTGGATCTTCTTTTGGCGCAAAAGCAACATAGAGAGAATGGTCCTTAAGATGTTCTGGAATATTTTCTTCATCCCTTTCATCAGTTTCTTGCGATAAAGAATAAACTTGAACAGTACCAGTCTTTCCAGCGATATTATTTTTTCTATCTCTTATACTCCAATATGCAGTACCATTTTCTTTATTTACTACGTCAAACATTGCGTTGGTTATAATATCCCAATCCATATCTGTTATGTTTTTTTTAAAAAACTCTTCCCTGTTTAAAATATCTTTACTTTTTTTTGGTACTGATTTTTTGTTTAGTTTTGGAATAGATATAACACCTTTGTTTGCTAAAATACTTGTTGCATGTGCTAATTGAAGTGGAGTGGCCAAAAAGAAGCCTTGCCCTATTCCTGTTATGACAGTATCGCCATCGGTCCATTTATACCCTATGTTTTTTTGCTTCCATTCATTAGAGGGTAATACGCCTTTTGACTCATATGGCATATCAATGCCTGTTTTTTTTCCAAAAGAGAATTGTTCGAAAAAATTAGATAATTTTTCAATTCCAAGTCTGTCTGCAAGTTTATAAAAATAAACATCACATGATTGCACTATTGCCCTATTAAGATCTACCATTCCATGTCCCTCTGGTTTCCAGTCTCGAAATCTTCTGGGACTATTTGGTAATTGAAAATAAGGGCCAGCGAAAATTTCTTCCTCAGGATTTATTATTTTATTTTGGATACTACTTAGCGCAACCAACGGTTTTATTGTTGAACCTGGTGAGTAAAGACCATTTATTGATCTATTAAATAGTGGGCTTTTGAGTTTTTTTAACTCCTCTTGTTCAAATCCATATTTCCATAACCTATCATTTGGATCTATTGAAGGTAAGCTTACCATGCCAAGGATTTCACCTGTATTCGGATTTAGAGCAATAGAGGATCCTGAGTATTTTGATAAAGCATCAAACATAAATTTCTGAAGCTCAATATCAATTGTTAGATGTATGTCTTCTCCCGGTTCTGCGTAGCCAATATCCAAATCTCTAATTTGTCTTCCTCTTGCATTTATTTCAACATGTTTATACCCGGGATTTCCATAAAGTTCATTTTCGTAAAATTTTTCGACTCCAGTCTTTCCAATATACTGCATGTTTCTATATTTTTTTTTATCTAAACTTGCTAGATCTTTTTTATCAATATACCCAACATGACCAAGCACGTGATGAGTTATTTCTTTATAGGGGTATTTTCTTAATAATGACGCAGTTACGTCCAAACCATCATATTTATACCTAATTGAGAGAATTTTGGCTACTTCTTCTTCGTTCAAATTACTTTTCAAAACTATGGAATTGTAATGAGAATATTTATATTTTTTCTCGTAAAAATTTTCTATTTCTTCCTTTGATAGACCTATCTCTTTTTTAATAGCATCAATTATTTTTTGCAGGTCTCTTTTCTTCTCAATGTTAATTTCTATTGAGTATAAAGATGCATTGTCAGCAAGTACCGTATTGTTTCTATCATAGATTATTCCTCTCCTTGGAGGAGTGGAAATAAATTTAATCCTATTTGTTTTTGAAAGGGTATCAAAGTGATTAAAGCTTACGACTTGGAGAAAATATAACCTAGCAATTAAAAGTGAAGATAAAATTATAAGTAAAACAATTAGAATATTAAATCTATTTTGAAATAGCTTTTCAGTATTTATTCTACTAAACTCCAAAAAAGATTTTCTCAAATTAACCTCCTAATCAAAAAATTATAATTTTTTTTCAATTTTATTCAAAATTGTTTCTCTTAAATCATCCATAATTAAATAAAAACATGGTAAAACTATAAGTATTAATATAGTAGCAAATAATAAGCCAAAACCTAAACTAACTGCCATTGGAGATAGGAACTTAGTTTGCCCAGTAGCAAAGAAAATTAATGGTGATATACCCAAGAATGTAGTTACGGAAGTTAAAACTATTGGTCTAGCTCGTACATTGCATGCCTCTATAGTTGCTTCAATTTTATTTTTACCATCGCTGCGAAGCTTTTTTAAAAAATCTATTAGAATTAGAGAATCATTAACTACAATTCCTATTAAAGCTAATAAACCAATAACAGAAAGAAACTGTAAATTATAATTAAAAATAATGTGTCCTAAAATAACACCTACAACAGCAAAAGGTATTGAAAATAATACAACTAAGGGGTCAACGATAGTTTTAAATAGCATAGCTAAAATAAAAAATATTATTGCTAAAGAGATAAATGCGGTTTTTTTCATGTCTGCAAAGTTTTCTCTACTTCTTTTTTTCTCACCAAGATACATATAATCGTAAGATTTATCTCTTTCAAAGATACTTTTATATTTTTTATCAAAAATTGCTGTAACTTCTAATGGTGTAATAATAGTTGGCTCAACATCTGCCCTAATAGTTGCTAAACGTTGCCCGTCTCTCCTCTTTACAGTATTCATTCCTCTTGATAATTCTGTATCTGCAACTTCTGCTAGATAAATTGTTTTTCCAGATTCTAAAACAATTGGAAGCTGCTCAAGCTTACTACTATCATTTCTATATTTTTCTGAGTATATCAATCTTACAGGAACTCTCTCACCGTCCAAATTAAAATATGCTGTTTCAAGGCCTAAATATCCTGTTCTAACAGATTCTGCTATTTCAGCTTGTGTTAATCCAAGTTCTTTTCCCCTGTTATTGATTTTATATTTAAACTCAACTTTCCCAGGGTCTTGATCCTGATTCACATCTTTTACTCCATCAATTTGCGAAAGAAAATTTTCTATATCCTTTGCATATTTTGTTAATTGCTTCTGGTCCTGACCTACTACTCCTATAACTATATCGTAGCCTCCTGGCCCTCCCTCAACTTTTTTAACGGCTAGCTTCTGCAATCCTGAAATTGAAGACAGATTTTTCCTTAATTTATTGATTATAATCTTCTCGCTTCTGTCTCTTACACCATAACTATCAAAAGACATATTAAATAGAGGCGTAACAATATAGTCAACAAAGCCTTGGGGGCTCATTTTTTTTAAACTTACAATAATTTGTATGTAATGACTTCCAAGTTCATAACTATTTAGGTCTTTGAAGGTAACTCCTACATTTGTATGTAATGAATCTAATTCGTCATCAGATAATTCAGCTAATATTGATTCTTCCATCTTTATGGCAAGTTTCTCTGTATCTTTCAAACTACTTGTTATAGATGCTTCAGCATTAATAAAAAATTGTCCACTATCAACTTTGCCAAACTGATAATAAGGTATTCGCGTAATCGCAAATGCAATAACCACACACAATACTCCAACAGTTATACTTGATACTAAATATCTATTATTAATACTTTTCTTCAGAAATTTTTCATAAACTGATAAAGCATGTTTCCATCTCTCTTTTTTATTAACTTCTTTTGATTTTTTTAAAAAGCTTGCGCAGTGTGATGGTAAAACTACAAAAGCTTCCATTAATGAGCCAAGCAGAGCAACAGTAACGACTAAAGGAATTACCTCAATAAATTTACCAAGAGTTCCAGATATACTTAGCATTGGTAAAAAAGCAGCAATTGTTGTGAATGTGGAGGCAACTATTGGCCAAAAAACCTCTTTTGCCCCTTTTTTTGAGGCAGCTATAGGGTCCATCCCACTCTCAATATGCCGATATGTATTCTCAGTAACAATTATTGCATCGTCAACTATCATTCCTAATGCCACCAAGAATGCAAATAATGAAACCATATTTATAGTAAAGCCAAAAACATACATTCCAAATGCCGCAACTAAAAATGAAACTGGAATTCCAAAAGCTGTAATAAAAGCAACTCTAGAGTTTAAAAAAATATAAAGAGAAAGTAATAATAAAGTTAATCCAATTATGCCAGATGATTTAACAGTATCTAATCTGGTTTTCACATTTTTTGAAAAGTCCCCAAATACAGAGACCTCTAGACCAGATGGCAGAGAGAAGTTTTGAATTATTTCTCGAACACCTTTAGACACATCAAAGACTGAAGCATCAGCAGTTTTTGTAATTGACATATTAACTGCTTTTTTCCCATTAAATCTTCCAACTGAGTTTTCATCCTCTAATCTTTGCTCAATTGAAGCAACTTCTTTAAGTAAAAGCTGTCCACCGATCTCATTATTTTTAAGCGTTATATTTTCAATAGACTTTATAGATGATGAACCTAAGCCTCTTAAAAGAATATCGCCTTCGATTGCCTTTACTGACCCCCCAGGCAAGTCCCTAATGTTACTTCTTAATGCCGTTATAATTTCATTTGTAGATATCTTTTTTGCAGAAATAATTGATGGGTCAATTATCACCCAAATTTCATCATCTCTATTTCCCGCTATACCTACCCCAGCAACTCCATCTAATTGCATTATTTTCTGCTTAATTTTTTTTGCGTTTGAGAAAAGTAAACTTTGCCTTGTTTCTCCAAATATACTGACACTGATTACAGGAAATCTTGTCTTATCTTTTGAAATTTCAGGCTCCTCAGCCTCTTCTGGAAATCCATCAATCGCATCAACCAAATCACGTGTTGTTCTTAAAAGCTCATCAACATCTGCTTCTGGCTTTAGTCTCAGAGTAACTGATGATGCGCCTTCAGAACTGGTAGAATAATAAAAATCAATATCTTCTATATTATCTAAGGTATCTTCTATCGGAATAGTGACTTGCTTTTCAACTTCTTCTGGAGAGGCTCCATCATATTCAGTAATAATTTTTATAGCGTCTTTTTCTACCACAGGAAACATTTCTTCTGGCATAGACTGCCATGAAACAATTCCAATAACGACAACTAGAAATAAAAATAAATTTACAACTAATGGATTTTTTATTGAATAATCAATCATAATTCTTTTTATGTTACTACTTTGATATAAGGATATCTTGGCCCTCTGCAAGAGATGCTACATCTTTTGTGACAATTATTTCTTTAGAACTAATGTCTCCATTAATAACATAAATTTCCTTAAATCTTGTAACAACATTGATTTCTTTTTTGATCAATTTTTTATTTTTAACTAAAAATATATATTTTTTTCCATCATCGTTTAGAACAGAAGATACTGGAACACCAAAGCTTTCATTAATTTGAGGTAATATGAATGTAGCTGAAGCAATCATTCCAGACCTTAACCTATCGTCACTAATTCTTATCCTTAACAAATGAGTATAAGTTTCAAGATTTGGGCTTGTTTGAAAAGAAATTAATTTACCTTTTGATAATATACCGTTTGAGGATACTTCTATTTCCATATTTAATTTCAAACCCTCAATAACATCACTCCTAACTTCAACATATAAA
Organism: uncultured Thiothrix sp.; assembly: GCA_902595225.1. Taxonomy (GTDB): domain Bacteria; phylum Pseudomonadota; class Gammaproteobacteria; order Poriferisulfidales. The sequence continues at coordinate 220,499 of CACJPG010000002.1, read as the reverse complement.
TCAAGAGTAGAAGCGTCTATGAGGCTAGCAATAACAATATTTGGGCTCACTGTATCTCCAGTATCAATATTGATTTCATTTACGATTCCAGAAAACCTTGCTTTTATGAACGTTTTATTGAAATCTTGTTTGCTTCTATACATTAAAGACTCTAATTCAATTTGCTTTTGGATAGTTTTGTCATATTGAGATTTAGATAGAAGAGACTTTTTATCAAGCTCTTTCATTCTCTTTACTTCTCGAGCTTGAATTTCAAAATTTTGTTTAGCCAGCTCGTAAAGTTTTTTATAAATATAATATTCCTCAAGAATTAATATGAGATCTCCAGATTTTACAGATTCTCCTGGTTGAACTAGCTTTTTTGACAAACGTCCATTAATTTCAAATTTTAAATCTGCTTTTCTCGAGGGCTCAAGTCTGCCTGTATATTCAACAATTGGGGAAATATTTTTCTTCTTAAGTTCCATTGTATCAACTACAACTGGAACGGGTGTATTTATATTAGCTTCTGGTTCTGGTTGAACCACAAACAGCAAAATTGATATAGTAAAAAAGAATAGGAGAACCAAAAGACTAAGTTTTCGCTGATTCTTTAAAATATCCATTTTTCCTAATTTTTTCAAAATAACCTCATTTATAAAGGATTTATAAAGTATTATCTCAAATTTTTGATATATAATATATCCTATATGAAGAAAATAATTAATGTAACAATATGTATTTTTACACTTTTTTCAGGAAAAGCATTTTCTGAAGACATCTCTGAAAGCGATTTTTTTTGTTGCTCTGTTAGTGATATATACAAAACTTCTACCGACATAAAGCAATACAAAGGTTCTGATGAGAATTTTGATGCATCTGAGCCATCCAGAGATATCATTAATATTGAAGCAGACGAAACCTTTAGGGATGAAAGTAAACAAGTAACCATCTTACAAGGTGACACGAAAATTGTTAGAGGTTCGGAAACTATCCAAAGCGAGCTAACAAATGTTCTTCAACTCGAAGATAGAGCGCGAATGAGTGGAAATGTTAGGTATGAAAACGATGGGTTAGAGGTACTATCTCCTTATGCTGAGTATAATACAAAAAGCTCTAGAACGGATTTCTTGTCGCCAGAATATAAATATCCCAAATTAGAAATATCTGGTAAAGCTCTATATGGGGTAAGGCTAAAAAATAAAAAAATGTTTCTAAAAAATTCAACATATACAACCTGTGATATTCTAAACCCTGACTGGAATCTAATTGGTGGCACAACTGAACTAGATTTTGAAAAAGGCGTAGGCAAAAGTAAAAATGTTTTTGTAACAATCAAAGGTGTTCCTGTTTTTTACAGTCCGTATATGCAGTTTTCTCTTGATGATCAAAGAAAAACGGGTTTTCTTGTTCCTGACTTTTCAGGAAGCTGGGTCAAGGGGCCCGATATAATTGCCCCTTTTTATTGGAATATCGCTGAAAACATGGATATGTTAATAAACCCTGGATATATTCAAGAAAGAGGGAGCTTGCTTGAAACAACATATAGATATCTTAATAAAAATTCGTTAGGTACATTATACTTTTCATATTTAGACGATGATTCTGAGTATAAAGGTTCAGGGAAAAATACCAGAGATAGCAGTGATAGATATAATTTTTACTTTAAACACCAGCATACATTCTCGAATAATTTAAAGATTGATTTACTTTATGATAAGTTTTCTGATAAGGATTATTTTGATGATTTTGGCTCAAGTATTTCTGATAGCAGTACAACTTATAGAACAAGGCATGCAAAACTTGAATATGACTATAATGGCTGGTCTATTCGATCAAAATTTAAGGGATACCAAACATTTGATAAAACTTTGAGTGCCGATTCTCAGCCCTATGATATTTTACCGGAAGTTAATATTCATAAAAGAGTTGATAGTAACCTTTTTAACTATGATTTAAATCTTAATGTTGCCCAGTGGGATCATGTATCAAAAGTCGATGGAACTAGAGCAGATATTCAAATTGGTATTGATAGAACATTCTATGCTAAAGGTCTATCAGTGAAACCAAGATTAAAATTACAACACACTTCATATGATTTAGATAAACAAATTTCTGGTTACACCTCAACTCCGAGTAAAACAATACCTATCTTTTCTTTGGATAACGAAATAACTTTGTCAAAGCAACTAAAAAACTCGAATTTGGTACACCAAGTTAAACCTAGATTATTTTATCTTTACTCTGGAGAAGAAAATCAAAATGATATTCCAATATTTGATTCAGGAGAAAACGAATTTACTTACTCTCAATTATTTAGAGATAATAGCTTTTCAGGTTATGATAGAAACAACGATACAAATCAGCTTACACTCTCTTTATCCTCAGGCTTTTATAGTCTAGATGAATCCAGGGAGCTATTCTCTGCAAGTATAGGTCAAATTTTTTACTTTGAAGATAGAAACGTTTCGATTGATAGCGGTTCAGTAAACAAAAGAGCTAATTCAAATGTTGTTGCAGAACTTCAATACAAGCCGTTTTCAAATACAATGTTTAAATCAACATTTATGTATGATGGAAATGCCATAAACCAAAAAACACAAAAAAATATCCATACATTTCAATATAGGGGAAAGGGAAATAATGTAATTAATGCTAGTTACAGATATAGAAAAAATGATATTGAACAAGGTGACCTAAGTTTTGCTTGGGGATTAAATGACAGATTAAATATTCTTGGAAGATGGAATTACGACTTTAAAAATAACATAAATGCTAAAGACGCTGGGGATATAGAAACACTTGCTGGATTAGAATACGAAAGTTGTTGTTGGAAAGCAAGATTAGTTCATAGAAGATTTAAAATAAATGATGACTCGTATGAGAAAAATATTCAGTTCCAAATTATGTTGAAAGGTTTTACTGATGTTGGTACACCTTTAGGAAATGTAATTTCTGATAGCATTAGAGGCTATGTCGATAGAGATTATTAAGAAGTATGAAATTTAAATTATTAATAATATTTTTTTTATTATTTAATACTGTTGCTTTTTCAAAAATTTTGGATCAAGCAATAGTGATAATTGAAAATGATGTAATCACGCAAACTGAATACCAAAGAAAACTAAGATTTATCTTAAATCAATATCAATTAACAGGAAGTCAACCACCACAAGATATGGAAGCATTTTACAAGCAGGTGCTTGAGAATATGATTCAAAAAAGATTGCAGATTCAATTTGCAAGAAAAGCTGGACTTGAGATAAAGGAGTGGATGATTGACAAATCAATGGAAAATATGGCAAAGAGAGCGAATCTATCACTTATTGATTTTAGAGAAAAAATTATTGAAAGTGGTGTTGATTATTATGTATATAGGGAAAATCTTAAAGAAGATCTTATAATACGAGAAATTCAAAGAAGAGTGATTTCACAAAGAATAAAAATTAGCGAAAAAGAAATAGATGAATTTATTGAGCATCAATCACATGTATTTAAAGAAAATAATGAGTATAAAATATCGCTTGTACTTGTTTCCGTTAAAGAAACACCGTCTATTAATGAAAAAAATGCAGCAAAAAGTAAAATCAAGATGGTGAAAGAAAAGTTTTTATCTGGAGAGAACTTTGCATCATTGGCTAGAATGTATTCTGATAGTGGAAATGCGTTAGATGGTGGTGATTTAGGATGGAGAAAAATTAGTGAAGTTCCAGAAATTTTTTTAAGTTCTTTAGAAAATATGGATAAGGGAGAAATTAGTGAAATTATTGAAACCTTAAATGGTTTTTATGTTTTCTTTTTAGAGGATAAAAAAGAAATGGAGAATGTAGAAATAGAAGAAAGAAAAGTAAGGCATATTTTAATAAAAACAAATGCAATCGTAACTAATGAAATTGCAGAGAATAAACTGAAAGAGCTTAAATCTAGGATCAATAGTGGTGAATCCTTTAGTGATCTTGCTAAAGCTTACTCAGAGGATACAATGTCAGCAGCTAATGGAGGGGAGCTGGAGTGGTCCCCACCTGGGACATTTGTCCCACAGTTTGAAGATAAGATAGACCTTCTTCCACTTAAAGAAATAAGTGAGCCATTTTTAACCCAATTTGGTTGGCATATACTTGAAGTTCTAGAAAAAAGGAAACAAGACAATACGGAAATTATAAAAAGAAATTTGGCCAGACAGTATTTAATTTCAGGTAGATCTAGAGAAGTTATAGATTCATGGATCATAGAACTAAAAGAAAAAAATTTTATTAAATATGTCACTGAAAGTAATAAAAAAAGCTTCATCTCAAATAATAAGAAATCGCCACAACAACGATGGGATCCTTTCTCTGAATGAAAAAAAAACCAAAAATACTCATATCTCCAGGAGAGCCATCAGGGATTGGTTATGATATTTTATTTGATTTAATAAACCAAAAATTTTCTTCCGATATTATCGTAGTTACAAGTTATAACTTACTTTTAGAAAGAGCGAAAATTTTAAAAAAGAAAATAAATTTTGTTAAAGTCGATATTAATGAAAACTATATTCCAAAATTAAAAAGTAATGAAATTATCGTTCATGATATACAGTGTAATAAAAAAGTTAAAATTGGAAAGCCAAGCATAAAACACGCCCCATTAATTATTGAATCACTCAATATGTGTATTAATTCATGTTTGGAAAAACGTGCCGATGCTATGGTAACCGGGCCTGTGCAGAAACATATTTTGTTAAAATATGGTGAGAAATTTTCTGGGCATACAGAATATATAGCAACAAAAACTGGTGGAATACCTATTATGATGCTTCATTCAAAAAAAATAAAAATTGCCCTTTTAACAACCCATGTTCCATTAAAAAATGTACCAAAACTTATCAAAATTGAAAGAATAAAAGAATATGTGAAGATTATAAGCAAGGATTTACATAAAAAATTTGGTATTAAAAATCCAAGGATTAATATCTGTGGGCTTAATCCTCATTCAGGTGAAGACGGTTATATAGGAAAAGAAGAAAAAGAAATAATATCGCCTGCAATAAGTAGTTTAAAAAAATCTGGTTACAATGTTTTTGGGCCTTTCTCTGCAGATACAATATTTACTAAAAATAATACTGATATCATCTTAGCTATGTACCATGATCAAGCTTTGCCAGTAATCAAAACAATTGGCTTTGGAAGTATAGTGAATACTACGTTAGGAATTCCTATTGTAAGAACCTCCGTTGACCATGGTACTGCTCTTGATATCGCTGGAACAAATAAAGCTGATGCAAGTAGTCTAATTTCTGCTATTAAAGCTGCAATAGATATAGTAAAAATAAAGAATGATTGAAGAAGTAACCCCTAAAAAAAGTCTTGGTCAAAATTTTCTAAAGAATCAAATAACTATTAATCTAATTGATGATATTCTTGATATTAAAGAACATGATAAAGTTATTGAGATTGGTCCTGGTACAGGTGCTATTACTGATAACATTTTAAGTAAAACAAAAAATTATATAGGTATAGAGAAAGATAGAAAATTATCTGAAAAATTATTAAAAAAATATAAGAGTGAAGTAAAAATTTTAAATCAAGATGTTTTGGATAGTGACTTTTCAAAGCTGTTCGATAAAAATATTCGATTAGTAGGAAATATACCATATAATATATCTACGCAAATAATTACAAAATGTATTTTAGAAAGAGAAAATATAATTTCTGCCCATTTTATGATGCAGAAGGAATTTGTTGATAGGATTCAGTCAAGCTTTGGTAGTAAAATATTTGGGAGGTTGTCAGTATATTGCCAAGTATTTTTCAATGTAAATAAGTATATTGATATTCCTGCTGATGATTTTTATCCCAAGCCAAAAGTTGAGTCTTCATTTTTTTCATTAGTTCCGAAAAGTAAAATTGTTTTAAGAGATGATGAAATTGAGGGATTTTTAAAATTTGTAAAAGAAATATTTAATACCCGTAGAAAAAAAATTAAAAACTGTATTGAAATAAAAAATCATAATATGTATGTTAATATTGAAAAAAGAGCAGAGCAATTGTCTATCATTGATATGGTTGACTTATACAGAGAATTAAAAAATGATGGAAGTTTTATATAAAGTGGAAGTTTCAGTTCGAACTGAATATCTTGAAAATCAATCTTTGCCTTCGGAGGGTAAATATTTTTTTTCCTATACAGTGACAATAAAAAATGTTGGTAAAATTCCTGCAAAACTTATCAGTCGTCATTGGGTGATAACTGACGCTAATGAAAGAATAGAGGAAGTTAGAGGTTTAGGTGTCGTTGGAGAACAACCCAGGCTTAAAACAAACGAATCTTTTGAATATACAAGTGGTACAATTATAAATACACCGGTTGGCACAATGTATGGTACATACCAGATGGTTGCAGATAATGGTTATGAGTTTGATGCTGAAATACCTATGTTTTCTTTAAACATACCGAAAGTTCTTAATTAAGATGTCTATATTTGCTGTAGGTGATATACAAGGATGTTATAAAGAATTTCGAAACCTCTTAAGAGAAATAAATTTCAATAAAAAAAATGATATGTTATGGCTTGCAGGTGATCTAGTAAATAGAGGACCAAATTCCTTTGATGTAATTAAATATATTATGGATCTGGACTCTAAAGCTGTTACAGTTTTAGGCAACCATGATTTTTACCTATTGGCATCATACTTTAAAGCAGATCCATGGCCACATAAAAATAATAATTTTCAAGAGATAATAAATGACCCCCATGGGAAAGAGATTATATATTGGCTAAAAAAACAGAAAATCGTTCATATGGATCATGATCTTGGCTTTATATTAGTTCATGCTGGTATTCATCCTAGCTGGGAAATTAATGATATAGAATTTTTATCAAGAAAAATTGAAAATAATTTACAAGGAGAAAATTGTAAGAAATTTATTGAAACCCTTTGGGGCAATAATCCAAAAAAATGGAAAAAAAATTTATCAGATAAGGAAAAATTAATTTTTGCAACGAATGTTTTTACAAGAATGCGATATTTGAATAACGACTTATCTCTAAATTTTAATGAAAAATCAAATCCCAACGAGATTAAAAATAAAAATATTTATCCTTGGTTTAATTTTGAGAATAAAAATACCGAAAAATATAAAACTATTATTGGCCACTGGTCATCTTTAGGATATTTTGAAAATAAAAATTTAATTTCAATTGATACTGGATGTGCATGGGGAAGAGAGCTTACTGCAATTGAACTTTTACAAGATAAAAAAATTAAAAAATATCAAATTAAATGTTAGTTTTCTTTATAAAGACTTCTGATCTAAAATCATGCGAATTATTTTCATTTTTTTGATAATTTTTTGTGCTTACTAATATCCAATTAGTTAAATCTATTTCTGGGAAGTACTTATCACCTTGTAAATTTTCATTAATTGTTGTTAAGTAAATTTTTGATGCCATTCCTATAGTCTGATTATATATATCTTGTCCTCCAATAATAAAAATCTCATTCTCCTCTTTTGATTCCTCAATTGCATGTTCTAATTTATCTAAAATAATAACATCAGAATTTTTTAAACTACGAGAAAGAACTATATTTTTTCTGTTTGGCAGTGGTTTACCAATTGACTCATATGTAAGCCTTCCCATGATAATAGTTTTACCCGTGGTAACAGATTTGAAATTTTTAAGATCATCAGACAAATGCCAAGGCATGGTATTGTTTTTTCCAATCACTCTATTTTTTGACATTGCTACAATAATTGAAATATTCATTTAAACTGCAATTTCTCCGCTAATATGTGGGTGTGCCTTGTAATTAACTATTTCAAAATCGTCAAATCTAAAAGAGAAAATATCGTCAACATTTCTTTTTATATTTAATTTCGGCAGTGGATATGGCTTTCTAGAAAGCTGCGTTCTGGCCTGCTTAATGTGATTTTTATACAAATGTAAATCACCTACTGTATAAATAAATTCCCCTAACTCTAAAGACAATACATGTGAAACCATGTGTAATAAAAGAGAGTATGACGCGATGTTAAATGGCACACCCAAAAAAGAATCTGCGCTTCTTTGGTACAGCTGGCAAGAAAGTTTATTTTTCTCTATATAAAATTGAAATAAACAATGGCATGGAGGCAATGCCATTTCATTAAGCTCTCCGACATTCCAAGCAGAAACAATATGTCGCCTAGAGTCTGGATCATTTTTTAAACTTTCTATTAAATTTTTTATTTGATCAACATTAACATCGTCTTTTCTTTTCCATTTTCTCCACTGTACCCCATATATTTGACCTAGATCGCCATTTTCATCTGCCCACTCATCCCAAATAGATACTCCATTTTCATTTAAAAATTTAATATTACTATCGCCATTTAAGAACCACAAAAGTTCATATATAACAGACTTTAAGTGTAACTTTTTTGTTGTTACTAGGGGAAAGCCATCATTTAAATTAAATCTTGTCTGATAACCAAATGTTGAAAGAGTTCCAACTCCTGTTCTATCAGACTTCTCAATACCATTTTCTAATACGTATTTAAGCAATTCATGATATTGCCTCATAAAAATCTACCTTCTTTTTATCATTAAAAAATATATACCTAAAAAAAACATTGGCAAACATAATATTTGACCCATTGTAACCCAACTAAAAGCAACATATCCAATATGTGCGTCAGGAACTCTAAAAAACTCTACCAAAAAACGAAATATAGAATAAAATATAAGGAAAAATGAGGTTACTGTTATAGTCTTTGCTTTCTTAATTAGCAAGATATTTAAAATTGCAAATAAAATTAATCCTTCAAGAAAAGCTTCATATAGTTGAGTTGGATGTCTCGGCAAATTATCTACTCTTGGAAAAATGACACTCCAAAAAAATTCTGAGGGCTTTCCCCAAAGCTCTGCATTGATAAAATTTCCAATCCTTCCAGTAAATAATCCAATAGGTGTCAAGGCCGTTATAAAGTCAGAGATTTGAAAAAAATTAATCGAATATTTTCTGCAAAAATAAATGATGCTTATAATAACTCCAAGAAACCCACCATGAAAACTCATTCCTCCCTCCCAAATATAAAATAAGGATAAAGGGTTTTCAAAGGTTGTTTGTAATTTATAAAATAAGCAATATCCAAATCGTCCACCAAATAAGACACCTAAAAAACAGTAGAAAATCAAATCGGAAAATTGATCCTTAGATATGCAAATTATATCTTTTTTAATGTAAATATTACCTATGTGCCAAGCTGATATGAAAGCAATGAGGTACATTATTCCATACCAATATATATGAAATTTACCAATGGAAATAAAAATTGGATCTATGCTATGTATCATAAAAAATATTCTTAAAGATTATATGATACCAGAGGAGCAATGATTTTTAACTATGTAAATATTTGTATCAGAATTGTGTTCTAATGAAGTATAATATAAAAAACATAATTTTAGGGTTAGTATTTCATGAAAATACTATATTTTTTAAAAAAACTATTTAGATTTATTATTCATATAACAAATACAAAAAAAATAATATCAGATATAGGAGCCTTTGATATTTGTGCTAATGACGTGCAATCAGAGAAAATCAGGTTATGGTTTAAAAAAATTCTAGATATAGTAGATGTAGAATTAAAAATAGAAGGGACAATAAGGGAAGGGAGCTATTTAATAATCTCAAACCATTCATCTTGGCTTGATATTGTTGTGCTTGGCAGCACATTTAAAACAACATTCTTATCCAAAATAGAAATAAGTAGATGGCCTATTTTAGGGAAAATTACGACAGCAGTAGATATGTTATTCATTGATAGGGGAGCAAAAGATGCTGCTTCAACTGCAGTAAATGGAATATCTCAATACCTGAAAAATAATAGAAATGTAACGATCTTCCCAGAGGGTACGTCATCTGGTGGTGAAGAGTTATTAAAATTTAAGCCACGACTTTTCGCTAGTTGCATAGAAGCGAACTGCCCAGTTCAATGTGTGGTAATAAAATATCCATATAAAGATCAAAAAATACACCCCAGTGTACCTTTTATTAGAAGAAATAACTTATTCTTCAATATTTTAAAAGTTTTATATCGTGATGATATTGTAGTCGAGGTTAAAATCGTCGATCTTATTGACACAAAAGATAAAAATAGAAAAGAAATCTCAAGTGAATGTTATGAGATTGTAAAAAATAATATATAAAACATGTTCAGTAATATTATAGAAACTGCATTTCATTTAATTTTTACTCTCGATAAAGACTTATTAGAAATCATTAGTCTTTCATTAAGAGTTACTATGTCTGCACTTGTAATTTCTATAATTATTAGTATACCATTTGGAGCATTTCTTGTTTTTTATAAGAATAAATTTCAATCTGCCATTATCTTAATTTCAAATACACTTATGGGCATGCCCCCTGTGGTGCTTGGATTAATTATTTATACATTAGTATCAAAAAAAGGGATTTTTGGATTTTTAGACATTCTTTATACACCTACTGCAATGATTCTTGCACAAACCTTACTTATTACTCCAATTATAATTTCTTTAACATATGAGGAAGTTTACAAGAAAAATAAAGAAATCAATCTATTGCTTGATTCTTTAAATCTTAGTAACTTTGTCAAACTAAAAACATTAATTTATGAGTGCAGATTTGCACTCGTGACTGTGACCTTAACTGGTTTTGGACGAGCAAGTGCAGAGGTCGGAGCAGTCATGATAGTTGGTGGAAATATAAACCACTTTACTAGAGTCATGACAACTGCAATCGCCTTTGAAACTAGTAGAGGAAGCATTGAACTTGCGGTTGCTTTAGGATTAATATTGATATTTATCTCGTTATTAATAACCTTACTAATTAGATCATTTAGAAGATTAAAATGAATATATTTCCACTAAATATTAAAAATTTAAATTATATGTCTAAGGATAAAAAAATTTTGAAAGACATTAATCTAATTACAAGTGAAAAAAAGATAACTATTATTGCTGGAAATAACGGCTCAGGAAAATCAACATTATTAAAAATTTTGCATGGAATAATTCAACACACGAGTGGGACTATAAATTGGGGAGAAATTCCAGTTCATGAAGTTAGAAAGAAGCAATCTATGGTTTTTCAAAATCCAATTTTACTAAATAGAACAACTTTCGAAAATATTGTGTATGTAGCAAAAAGAAAAAATATAGAAACAAATGAAAGCGTAGATAAAATCATAAAACAATTGAATCTAGAAAGTATAATCAATATAGAATCAAAATATCTTTCTGGTGGAGAAAAGCAAAAGGTTGCAATTGCCATGTCCATTATTAGCAATCCAAAAATAATTTTTTTAGACGAACCAACATCACAATTAGATCCCGTTTATAAAAATGAAATTGAGAATATAATTACAAGCCTTTCAGAGAAGAATACAAAGATATTTATGACATCACATGATATTGCACAAATTAATAGAATAGGTAAAGAAATTATTTTTCTAGATGATGGCGAAATTATATTCCATGATAAGGTTAAAGACTTTATAAATGAAAAAGGAAATTCTATTATTAGAAACTATGTAAATTACGGTTAACGAAATATACTTAAGTTTTGGTTTGCATATCTTATTATATTATCTTTTAAGAATTCTGAATTATTTATACTAGACATACCAAGGTTAATTAGTTTTTCAATAAAGCTATTGTCTAGTGCATATAGTTTTTCTATAGCTTCCAATTGACCTCTCGCGTGACTATTAATTATTTTTTGCTTTCTCGTATAATTATCAAAAAATTTAAGATTACCGAAAGAAGATATAGTTTTTTCGAAAGATTTAGAGATTTCTATAATATCTGATATGCCTAAATTTAGTCCCATCCCAGCAAGTGGGTGAATTGAATGTGCTGAATCTCCAACAAATATAATATTCCCATATCTATAATTTTCTAAATTAAAGCCATATAAATCAAAAGAAATTAAATCACTTGTTAATTTTATTTTCCCAAACTTTTTATTTGTTATTTTATTAATAAAATTAACAATATTATCTTTTTCAAATATATTTTTATTAATTTTATTATTATTCACACTCACTACCATAGAAAATTCTTTTTCTCCAATTGGTAAAAAAGCTATAGGCCCACTTTCTAAGAAAATTTGATAGGCTATATTTTTGTTTGAAATTTCATGAGATAAATTAAATACATAAGCTTTAGCATTATAATTTTTCTTTATAAATTTAGAATCTAATTGTTTTTTTATCAGTGAATTTGCTCCCTCACAACTAAATATATAATGTGTTTTTATAAGTTTAGAATTATCAACCTCTAAATGAAATATTTTATCTTCGTCATCATAGACATTAGTTATATTTGAATTATCAATCAGTTCGATATTATCATCACACTTTACTTCTTTTAAAAGTGCTTTCATTAAATCATTGCTTTGAGATATATAACCTATTTCTCTTTTATTCGATTGCAAACATAAGCTTTTTTCTTGGCTAAATTTTCTATAATAAAGATGCATTTTATTTATTTTATTTAATACTTTTAAATTACCCCATACGTTTATTTCTTCAAATAAACTTTTCGATTTCGTGGATATCGAATATATTCTATTTGTCGATAGACTTTTTTTTAAATTTCTTTCAAGTATTGTAACTTTTTTGTTCTTTGAAGAAAAAACAAGAGCAAGACTCATTCCAATTATGCCAGCACCTACTATTGTTATCTCGTTTTTCATTTACTTTCCATTTTTGTAATTAATTTATCAGAAAAATTAACACCTAGTAAATAACGTATTATATTTGTTCTTAAATTTCTATTCATATCAATAGATAGTAAAGATAATGTGATAAATTTATTTTTTACTATACTTTTTCCGTGAACAAAAGATGCAAGAAAATCTGTGAATCTTACAATTCTTTGTACCTCTTTTTTCCTATTTGCTTCAAATTTTGAAAAAATCTCAATAAAATTAATATCATCATTAGTTAATGATTCTTCAATTAAAGTTGACATTTCTAGGCAATCGCGAACAGTGAGATTAAAACTTTGCCCTGCGATTGGATGAAGAGTATGCGCAGCGTCTCCTATTAGGCAAATATTTTTATTTGAAAAACTTGGATAATATTGAAGTTTTAAAGGGTAAAATTGTAAATTTTTCACCTGAAGTATATTGCCGCATTTGGATTTTAAAAGTTTCTGGAAATAGCTTTTTAGGCTTTGTTTATCTAATGACTTGATAGTACTTGTTTCTCGATTATTTGTTGAGTAGATTAGTGTCCAAGAATTATTTTTTCTTGGAATAACTCCAAGAATTCCGTCGTTGGTGAATCTCTCGAAAGCTGTTGTTGAATCATATATGTCTGTCAATATTTCACAGACAACTGCATTTTGTTCATAATTTTTTTCAATTTTTTTTTCAAAATAGCTTTCAAACATCTTCTCTAAAGTGCCACTTGAAAATATTACAGAATTTGAGTAAATTTCTTTTTCAATGTTTTTATGTATAAAATTTACGCTTGCCACACGCTCTCCATTTAATCCTACTGCTTTTGCCTCATTTATAAAATTAATATTTTTACTTTTTTTTATTCCTTTATAAAGGCTATTTAATAGGGTTTTTAGTGGTATTTGGTAGCCTAAGCTATCAAGGTTTTCATCTTCTGCCTTAACTATTGTATTACCAAAAATATTCTTTTTAGAAATGTGTATATTTTCAATTTTTGAACAATGTTTTGCTAGATCTTGCCACAAATCTAATTTCGATAGAATTTTTTTACTTGTATTTGATAAAACAATATATCTTGTATTATCTACCTCTTTATAAAATTTATCAGGATTAGAGTCTAAGATTGTTATTTTTAATTTTGAGTTTTTAAGAAAGTTACAAAACGTAAGGCCCGTTAGTCCTGCCCCGACTAACAAAATATCTTCTTTTCTTTTACTATCCATTATTTTTACAAATTTTTTCTACATCATTACGATTTTTTGGAAGTTTTTTTGTTAATACTTCGCTACCATTATTTGTTACTAAGACATCGTCTTCTATTCTCACACCAATACCTCTCCATTTTTTCTCAACATTTATATTAGACTGATCTATGTAAATTCCTGGTTCGACAGTAATCACCATACCTGGTAAAAATTTAATATTTTCATATTCTCCAACATCATGAACATCTAGACCTAACCAATGACCAGTTTTATGCATATAGAAATCCTTATACATTTCATTTTTTATTACATTTGCGAAACTATCTTGAATAATGCCCAACTCAATTAAACCTTCAGATATTATTTTAACAGTTAAATTATGAAGTTCATCCCATGTAATTCCGGGTTTTATGAAACTTATAGCTTTTTCTTGGGCGCTTAAAACTAAATCATAAATTTCTGACTGCTCTTTTGTAAATTTACCATCCACTGGAAATGTTCGAGTAATATCTGAAGCGTATCCGTCACACTCCGCAGCAGAATCAATTAAAACTAAATCATTTTTTTTAAGCTTCGAATCATTTTTCACATAATGAAGAGTACATGCATTGTTACCACCCCCAACAATAGACATGTATGCATTAGGCATATTATTTTTATTAAAAACATATTTTATCTCTGCATCTAATTCATATTCATATAAGCCTGGTTTTGCTTTTTTCATTGCAGAAATATGACCTTCTATAGAAACCTCGGCTGCTTTTTTAACTAAATCTATTTCAAATTGAGATTTGACCATTCTTAATTTTTGAGTAATTGAGTGTAGTGCTACTATTTTTGTGGGGAAAGATTCCCCAGCTCTATTATTAATTGACGCATTAGCTATATTATTTGATATAAAGCTGTCAAGTTCATCGTTAATACCAGATTCTATAACTAAGGTTTCTTTATCAATCAATAGATCAACTAGCTTATCTAAATAATTGTCATAGTTATAAATGTTGTCAAATCCATACTTTTTTTGGACATCTTGGTTATCTAATCTACTTCCATCCCAAATTCTTTCTTTTTCGGAGGTATTATTTCTAAATAGAATTGTTTGTGGATTATTCGAATTTTTAAAAATTACATTGATTAGGTTTGGCTCACTAAGACCAGTTATATAAAGGAAATCGCTATTTTGCCTAAAAGGATTTTCAACATCCCTAGTTCGGAAATTTTTATTAGCAGATGATAATATAGCAATTGAATTATCAGGCATCTCGTTTATCAATGCCATTCTTCTTCTTTTAAGTTCATCTAATAATAATTCCATAACTTTAAACCATAAAATAACTATAAAAAATTCTATATTTTTGTATTTTCCTATTGACCTATATAGTCGCCAAGAATAATATATGTATATGAATAATGATCACATAATATCATCTCTAAATAAAGAACTAGACGATCTAGAATCAAGAATAGAAGATTTGTCTAAGAAATATTACGATTTAAAAAAAGAAAATGAGCTTCTTAAGGAAAGACAAGAAAGAGAAGTGTCTGAAAAATTCAAAATAAAAGAAAAAAATCAGAAAGTCCAAAGTAAAGTGGAAGGCATAATTAATAGGCTTAGATCTTTAGAGTACAATCAGTAATGGAAAATCAAAATAAGAAAATACCTGTAACAGTAAAGATTTTAAATCAAAACTATGACGTGTATTGCGATGAAAATGAAAGAGAAATGCTGATGAAATCTGCAGAACTTTTAAATGATAAGATGATGAAGACCAAAGCAGAGGGTAAAACAATTGGTTTGGACAGAATTGCAGTTATCACGGCTCTTAATTTTGCAAAAGATTCTTTAAGCTATAAAGATATAACATATTCTCTAAACTCATCTGTAAAAAATAGGGTATCCGAATTAAATCATAAGCTTGATAATTTAATTTCCGAGTAACCTCACATTTTATTCTACTAGTTATATTTAATTTTATTTGATATATTCAAATAAGTACTGATGTACACGATATAGTTATTAAATCTTTGTTCCTAATTTTTACTAAGGGATCGAGAATCTTAAAGTAGGTGTGCATACCTAAATATTTAGGAAGCCTAATGCTTTAATCTAGAGCCCACTTGAACTCAAGGGTTCAAGGAAAAATAATTATAACGGTACATCGGTATTTCTTAATTTTATTCGCATAATATTTCTAACAATAAAATCAACAAAAAAATAAATAAATACCAAGTTATAAAAAATTTAAATGGTATTCTATAAAATATGTAAAAATAATTATTCATGTTATTAAAAAAGAAAAAAATTCAGAAAAAGTAAAGAATTGTAAAAAAAAAGATAGAAAAAGATAGAAAAAACACAATAAAGAAAAAATTTTACGTAAAAAAACCCAAAAAAAGTTAAAAATAAGCAAAAAAACGTTAATAAAATTTAATTTTCACGAAAAAAACGTTAAAAAAAAAATTTTTTAATATATTTTTTTAATTAACAATAATAACTGTAAAATTTGTTATAAAAAAAGATTGTATTTTGTAATTAGATCATTAAACTTTTATTTGTAAACTAACTTTAAACCAACTTTAAGTGTTTTGGAGGATTTAAATGGCCATAAAACGTAAGAAGAAAAAGGTAGTAAGGAAGAAGGCTGCAAAGAAAAAGGTAGTACGAAAAGCAGCTAAGAAAAAAGTAACAAAACGTAAAGCAGCTAAGAAAAAAGTTGCTAAGAAAAAAACCAAGAAGAAAGCAAAAAAGAAAGTAACTAAGAAAAAAGCTGCTAAAAGGAAGGTAACTAAGAAAAAAACAGCTAAGAGAAAAGTTGCTAAGAAAAAAGCGAAGAAAAAAGTAGCTAAAAGAAAGGTAGCGAAGAAAAAAGTAGCTAAGAAGAAAGTAAAGAAAAAGGCAGCAAAGCGAAAAGTTGCTAAGAAAAAAACGAAGCGTAAAGCAACTAAAAGGAAAAGAAGGTAGTTTCGTTTTTAAGTAATATTAAAGGCCTCTAAAGAGGCCTTTTTTTTGCATGTGATTTTATTTTAAAAAAGAAGAATATCCTTTATTTTCGGTTTCGTCGGAATACTTATAATCAAGCTCTTTAAGAAAATTATCAAGATCACTTTTATCATAATTACCTATGTTTATGCCAACAAGAACTCTTCCGAAAGCAGAGCCATGATTTCTATAATGGAATAAAGTTATATCCCAATCCTTTTGCATCTTATTAAGAAAATTTAATAGAGCTCCTGGCTTCTCTGGAAACTCAAATCTAAATAATTTTTCATTAATATCTGATTTTGGCTTTCCTCCAACCATATATCTTAAATGTAACTTTGCAACCTCATCCATCGTTAAATCGATATATGTATAATTTTTGGCATTCAAATCCTCAAAAATTTTTCTTGAGTCTTCAGATATATTATCTGTTTTAATGCCTACAAAAACATTAGCGGTGCTCTCATTTGCATATCTGTAATTAAATTCAGAAATACTACGCCTACCAATCACCTCACAGAACGACCTAAAGCTTCCTGACACCTCAGGTATATTGACTGATAATAATAATTCTTTTCCCTCTCCAACTTCAGCTCTTTCTGTAACATGTCTTAATCTATCAAAGTTCAAATTTGCTCCAGAATTTACAACGTATACATTTTTGCCATTAATCTTATTCTCTAAAATGTACTTCTTCATTCCAGCAACTGACAAAGCTCCTGCTGGTTCTGACATTATTCTTGTATCCTCGTAAATATCTTTAATGGCGGCACAGGTTTCGTCGATAGAAACAAGAATTACCCCATCAACATATTGATTAGAAATTCGAAAAGTCTCATCCCCTATTCTTTTTACCGCACACCCGTCTACAAAAAGGCCTACCTGCTCCAAGGATGTTGGTTTTCCGTTTTTCATAGATGCGTATAGAGTCGGCGCATCCTCAGATTCAACCCCAAAAACTTTTGAGTTTGGATACTTTTGTTTTAAATATAATGACATTCCAGATATTAACCCTCCTCCACCAACAGGTATAAAAAAGATATCTGGATCGTTTTCTACTTGTTCGACTATTTCTTTTGCGACTGTACCTTGTCCCGCAATAACTAATGGGTCATTAAAGGGATGAATAAATATTCTTTTCTCCTCTTCTGAAATTTTTAAAGCATGTTCATATGCTTCGTCAAAAGAATCCCCAAAGAGCAGGACTTCTACACCAAACTTTTTTACGGATTCAATCTTAATTGATGGTGTTGTTGTCGGCATAACTATAACCGCGCTTATTTTTAGTTTACTGGCTGACATTGCAACACCTTGAGCGTGATTTCCTGCAGATGCGGCAATGATGCCCCTAGATTTTTGGTCATCTGAGAGATTGCTGATCTTATTGTATGCGCCACGGCACTTAAAAGAGAATATTGGTTGTAGATCCTCTCTTTTTAAGTAAATTTTATTTTTATATTTTGAAGATATCTTGTTAAGAAATGATATAGGTGTTACCTTGGCAACATCATACACATTACTATTTTCAATTTCTTTAATATAGTCGGTTCCCATAATTTATTTAATTTTTTCAAGTATTATTTATATTGCCTTATACGAATTTATGTATAGTATATCCACTTTAATTTATATATATTCATATTATGACAGAAAAATGGGTACAAGGAGAAGTAGTTAGTGTAAAACATTGGACGGACTCTCTATATTCAATAAAAATAGATGCTCCAAATGTTAGGTTTACAGCAGGACAATACACTAAAATATCTTTGAACATTGATAACGAGGATGTTGCAAGACCTTATTCGTTTGTTAATTCCCCAGATGAGTCTTTGTTAGAAATATACTCAGTGTCTGTTCCAAATGGGCCGCTCTCTACATCATTAAAGAAATTAAATAAAGGCGATCCTATAAAAGTTGGGACGCATGGTAATGGTTTCTTAGTTTTGGATGAGATACCGATAGTTGAAAATATATGGATGCTAGCTACTGGAACTGGAATTGGACCATATTTATCAATATTAAAAACAGAATCTTCTTGGAAAAGATTTGAAAAAGCGATTCTGGTCCATGCCGTTCGGTTCGAAAAAGAACTTACATATCAAGAAACTATAAAAGAGTTGAAAGAGAAGTATAAAGACAGATTTATTTATATAACTTTTGTAAGTAGAGAAAAGTCCAAAAATTCTTTACCTGGAAGAATTCCAGATAGTATCAAAAAAGGAACTCTTCAAGAAAAAGTGGGAATCAAAATGCTGCCAGAAAACACGCACGTGATGCTTTGTGGGAATCCAGATATGTTAAGAGATACAACTATAGAACTAAAAAAAATAGGCCTTGAAAAACATAGAAGAAGATCACCTGGGCACATAACAACTGAAAATTATTGGTGAGAACAATCAATAACTTTATTAATTATTTTTCCTATTTTTTCGACTTCACATTCGACAATATCACCATCTTTTAGAAATTCTGGAGGTTTTCTGGCAAAACCGACGCCACTAGGTGTTCCAGTTGCAATAATATCTCCTGGCATTAAATAAGTACTTTTGGAAATTGCTTCTATCTGAGATGGGATATCAAAGATTTGAAATTTTGTATTAGATTCTTGTTTAATTTGACCATTAACACGGCAAAAAATATCAAGATTGTGTGGATTATCTATTTCGTCCTTTGTTACAATGCATGGCCCAATGGGACAGGCACCTGGTAAGCTTTTACCCAAGAAGAACTGTTTGTGATTTCTTTGAATATCACGTGCTGAAATATCATTCAGAACTGTATATCCAAAAATATGATTATATGCGTCATCTTTTTTTATACGAATCCCTGGGTTGCCGATAACAACTGCTAACTCAGACTCCCAATCAAGTTCACACGAAACCTCATCTCGTAATTCAATATTTCCATAAGGAGCATTGATGCTGAGAATTGATTTCGTAAAAATAATTGGATATTTGGGTCTTTTTATATCTTTTAAAAAAACTCTTTCTGACTCTTTTATATGATCCTCGTAATTTAATCCCATACACATAATGTTCTGCTTAGGTTTTGAAATAGGAGGTAATATATTTTCTTCATTAACCACTATATCATCTAAATCTTCTCTCCTGATAAAGTTTCTTAGCTCCTCTAAAGAACTTCCTTCTAAGAATTCCTCTATACATGAAAAAGAATTAGGCGCAAATTTAGACAATGTTAAAATTTTAAAATTCCTGCCATCATCAGATACTGCCATACTATCTTTATTATTATGCCTAACCATGTAAAGTTTCATTTATCACTCCATTTTACTTATGTGTTTAATATATCTTGGATCTCCCTCTTCTATCAGATTAACTTCTGAACAGCTAATACTATAAACATCGTTTCTATTTAAAAGATTGAATTCAATTAACAATTTTCCTCTTTTGTTAAAAGGTAAAATAAGCATATTTTTATAAGTATAAAAATCGAAACTTATATTAAAAGAAATGATCTTCTCTTTATTTTTTAAACTAAAATTTTCTTCTACAGAGTCTTTCATAATTATTGATCCATCTTGATGCCATAAGGTTTTTTGCTCAGCATCTTCCATTGTTTTTTTTACTGACGCATTAATAAAGGAAAGTTTTATTAAATCATTTTTATATTCCACATCTACATCTAAATTTTCTAGTTGTATTATTCTAAAACTCATATTATTTAAAATATTTCTTTATATAGTCCTCATAACTTTCTCCAGATTTATTTTCCAACTCATTTTTTTTCAATATAGACTTACGTGTCTCTTCCTGAAGAATTTGTATGATATCATCATCTTTTTTCATTTCATCAAAATACTTTTTTTGCCGCCAAATATTCTCCATGCATAACTCATAAAAAGTCATTCCCTTATTCTTCATTTCATTTAGCATAAAGTTTGATGGTAAAATTTTGTTATCATTTATTTTTTTCTTTTGTTCAAGTATACACTTCTCATAAATATTTTTTTCGCCCATGATTTTATCCATAATCTTTGCTATTTCCATAAGGCTATCGAGAAGTGTTTTAACAGCAATATTAATTTGTAAGTTTCTTTTACCCACCTTTAAACATGTCTCATTATTTCTTCCATTATGGGCAACTTTTTTTAAATTATCTTTTATCTCAAAATACTCATCATTTGAAATTTTGGAATCTGGACAAAGTAGACAGTAGATTATTAGTAATTCTATAAAATGCATTTGGCAAATATCAATTCCATTGTTAAGAAAAATATTATTATCAATTGATCTTAATTCGATATAATCAACGCCATTTTCAATTAATGCTTTTGACGGTCTTTTCTCAATGCCTGGATCTGGTTTTGGTCTTACAGAGCTATAATATTCATTTTCTATTTGTAATGTATTTGAGTTTATTTGCTTATAATAGCCTTCTGAATGGACTCCAATTTTTTCATATTTCTTACAAGAGGTACTTATCGCTCTTTCTAAACTTTTTGAATAATTTTCTATTGAATTATAATCTATATGCACACCCATATCTTCTTCTACATTATTCTGATATCCAATATCACCCATACGCAAGGATGTGGCATATTTTTCAAAGTAAGTATATTCATCAAAAGATTCCATATCTGTTTCTTTTCCTGACAAATATGATTTGCATACAGCAGGTGAACAACCAAATAAGTAAAGAATGATCCAATCGTTTCTCAGTAAATTTCTTGCGATACAGAAATACTGATCCGATTTAAAATCTTTAATGCTTTTTTTTGATTTTTTAAAAATCTTATAACTTTTCCAAAATTCATTTGAGAATGAGTAATTAAAATGTATGCCAGATATTACTTGCATTATTCTGCCATATCTATTTCCAAGCCCTCTTCTATAGGTCGTTTTCATTCGTGCAGCATTTGATGTGCCATAATATGCTATGGGTATACTTTTATCACCAGCAATAATACAAGGCATGCTTGCAGGCCAAAGATATTCTTCATTGAGATTTCTGTATACAAAACCAATAATATTTTCCAAATAATTTATTGCTTCTTCATGTGAGTTACACGGAGGTGTGACAACCTCTATTAATGCTTCAGAATAATCTGTTGTAATGAATTTGTTTGTTAAAGATGCTCCAAAATGCAATGGGTGCATTTTATAAGAAATCGTTCCATATTTATCCACTCTAAGAGCCTCTTTTTCAAGGCCTATTTTTGAATTCGAAAGTAAGTACAAAAAAGGGTATTCAGATAAATTTTCCAAAAACTTATCAATCATATATTGATCCTAATATATAAATAGAAGAATAATTAAAGTTTCAAAGATATGTTACTTATAATTATTTCTCGTCATAATCGGCAAATCTTGCGGCAATTTGCATAATTACAACTGCAAGTACCACAGCGCCAATTGTTATCCAAGCCCATCCTGTCATAATATTCTCCAAATAAAAATTATTCTAACATTCTTTTTAGTCTTTTCCAGTCAAATAATGGACCGGGATCGGATTTTCTTCCGGGCGCAATATCTGAATGGGATACTATCCTTTCTTTACTTGTTTTTTTATAATTATCTAAAATGGCTTTAATAATATAGGCTAATTTTTCATACTGTATATCCTCAAAAGAGATGTCATCACAACCCTCTAATTCAATGCCGATTGAATAATCATTGCAATTTTCGATATTATCAAATGAAGACTTTCCTGCATGCCATGCCCTTTTATCAAATGGAACAAACTGAATGATTTCGCCTGTTCTTTTTACAAATAAATGTGAGGAAACTTTCATATCCTTGATAGTATTTAAATAATCATCATTTCCTGGGTTAAGCTTATTACAAAAAAAATCCTCTACATAATTATTTCCAAAAATAGTAGGTGGCAAACTTATACTATGGAGAACAATTAGAGAAATATTGGATTTATCTGGCCTCAAATCATAATTTGGGGACAATGATATTTTGACTTCTTCTAAAATATGATTTTCTATTTTCATTTTGATATTATGCAAAAAAAAAGCCCCGACTTGCAGGACTTTTTTATAGTTTATGAGGCTTTTTGCGACAATTATTACATCATGCCGCCCATGCCGCCCATGCCGCCCATGCCGCCCATTGGATCTCCAACACCTGCACCATGAGAATGACCATGAGAATCGTCATCATCAGCAGGTAGTTCTGCTACCATAGCCTCAGTAGTAATCATTAGACCAGCAACAGATGCAGCATTTTGTAAAGCTGATCTTGTAACTTTTGTTGGATCAAGAATACCCATGGCAATCATGTCACCAAATTCGCCGGTTGCTGCATTATAGCCTTCATTTGCACTTTTACTCTCGCTGACTTTCGCAAGAATTACTGAAGCTTCATCACCAGCATTTCCAACTATCTGTCTTAGAGGCTCTTCCATTGATCTTCTCAAAATATTGATTCCCATATTTTGGTCATCATTGTCTCCCTCAAGATTTTTAATTGCTGCGATTGCTCGGATTAGTGCAGTTCCGCCTCCAGGCACAACACCTTCCTCGACTGCGGCTCTTGTTGCATGAAGAGCATCTTCAACTCTGGCTTTCTTTTCTTTCATCTCAACTTCTGTTGCTGCGCCAACTTTTATTACAGCAACACCACCTGCGAGCTTGGCCATCCTCTCTTGAAGTTTCTCCTTGTCATAGTCTGATGTCGCCTCTTCGATTTGTGTACGAATTTGATCGACTCTACCTTTGATTTGGTCTGCGCCTCCAGCACCATCAATAATAGTAGTATTTTCTTTAGAAATGTTAACTTTCTTTGCAGTTCCTAAATCTTCCAACGATGCTTTTTCAAGTGATAACCCAACTTCCTCAGATAAGACTGTTCCGCCTGTAAGTATTGCTATATCTTCCAACATCGCTTTTCTTCGGTCTCCAAAACCTGGAGCTTTGACTGCTGCAACTTTTACAATACCTCTTATGGAGTTAACAACTAAGGTTGCCAGTGCTTCACCATCAACGTCTTCTGCAATTATTAGTAATGGCTTACCTGCTTTGGCAACGGCTTCCAATATTGGTAACATTTCTCTTATATTTGATATTTTTTTATCATGAAGAAGAACAAATGGATCATCTAAATCACAAGTCATGCTATCTTGGTTATTCGCAAAATATGGCGATAGGTAGCCTCTGTCAAACTGCATACCCTCAACAACTTCCAATTCATTTTCAAGCGAATTTCCCTCTTCTACAGTAATAACTCCTTCTTTTCCAACCTTGTCCATTGCATCAGCAATAATATCACCAACTTGAGAGTCTGAATTAGCAGATATAGATCCGACTTGAGCTATCTCTTTATTATCCGCACAAGGCTTTGAGATTTCTTTCAAAGCTGATACAGATTCAACAACAGCCTTATCAATACCTCTTTTTAAATCCATTGGATTCATCCCTGCGGCTACAGATTTCATACCCTCACGAACGATTGCTTGTGCTAAAACTGTTGCGGTAGTTGTACCATCTCCAGCTACGTCAGATGTTTGTGAGGCAACTTCTTTCACCATCTGCGCGCCCATATTTTCGTATTTATCTTTGAGTTCTATTTCTTTTGCTACAGAAACTCCATCCTTGGTTACTGTAGGTGCTCCAAAAGCCTTATCTAAAACAACGTTTCTACCTTTGGGACCTAACGTAGCTTTTACTGCATTTGCTAATAAATTAACTCCTGAAACCATTCGTTGGCGAGCTTCATCGCCAAATCTAACTTCTTTTGCTGCCATTTTTTTTCACCTTTTAAATTATAATTAATTAATAAAATTTTTAATCTAGTACTGCCATAATGTCGTCTTCTTTCATTACAACAAGTTCATCAGAATCGACTTTTACCTCTGTGCCTGAATATTTTCCAAATAAGACAATGTCTCCGACTTTAACATCAAGAGGTTGAACATTTCCGTTTTCTTGAATTTTGCCATTACCAATGGCGATAACTTCACCCTTAATAGGCTTTTCGGTTGCGCTATCAGGAATTACTATGCCACCAGGTGAGGTTTTCTCTTCTTCCATTCTTTTCACGACAACTCTGTCATGCAAAGGTCTAATTTTCATACCATAAGCTCCTGTTTTTATTCAATTTAATTTTTAGCACTCTCGCAAGGAGAGTGCTAATTGTATTGATAAAAGATTAAATGTCAAGACTTAATTATCTGGATCAATATCGATGTAGTCTTTATATTTTGATTTATGACTTGGATTATTTTGGGTACTTAAAGTAGCTTTTTTTAGAAGATACTTAACCAAAATTTTCCTCGAAAAAGGAAATAGAAGTACTATACCCAAAAAGTCTGTAAAAAATCCTGGTAGCAGTAATAGAATTCCACATATTAACAAAGCAAAATTACTCAAAATTTCTATTGCAGGTTCATCTGTATTAAAAATTGATTCCTTTGCTTGAATGAAAGAGGTTAGACTTTGGAGTTTAATTGTCAAAATTCCAAGGGAAGCAGTCAACAGTGTAAAAACAATTGTTGTTAATGCACCAATTTCTGTGCCAATTTTTACAAAAAAATAAATTTCGATTAAAGGGAATAGAATAAAAAGTACAAAAAAATTTCTCATATTTTTTTATTATATGAATGTTTTTCAAATGATTCTTTAGTCAATTGTAGAATCTTTTTTGAATTCATTAATTCATCATCCCAACCTAAAGTTTCATTGATAATTATTTCCTCCATTAAATATATACTTTCTTTTGAATCATTTAGTGCTGGAATATAATTAAACTTTTTTCCACCATTATCAAGAAAATTTTCTCTGCTTTGTATATTTATTTCTTCAAGAGTTTCTAAGCAGTCACATAGAAAGCCTGGACAAAAAAGATCTACCGAATCTACTCCACTGCTTGCTAAATTTTCAAGTATCTCATCAGTGTAAGGCTGAAGCCAAACCTGCTTCCCAAATCTTGATTGAAAAGTAACAATATAGTCATCATCATTCAGGCCAAGTTCTGCCGCAATCATCTTTCCTGTTTTATGGCAATAACAGTGATAAGGATCTCCTTTGTAAAGATTAACTTGTGGTAAACCATGAAAAGAAAAGATTAGTTTTTTTGCTTTACCATTAATTTTCCAACTTTCCTTAATTTTTTTTACGCATGCAGATATGTAATTTGGATTGTCATGGAAAGTTGACAGGAATCTTATGTCAGGAACATTTCTCCAAGTTTTAATTTCTTCTGAAAACTTATCAAAAATTGAGGCTGTCGTGGCTGCAGAATATTGAGGAAACATTGGAATTATGACAAGCTTGCTTACATTACTATCACGAAAATTTTTTAGTGCAGTCTGAATAGATGGATTACCATATCTCATAGCAAGGTCTATCATTAAATTATTTTTAGAAATTTTTTTCGATTCCTTTAATTTATCTTTAATTTTATTAGATATCACTAGTAATGGTGAGCCATCTTTCGACCATATTTTTTTGTATAAATTTCTACTTTTTTTTGGTCTTATATTTAAAATTATAATATTTAAAATAAACCACCAAGCAATTTTTGGAATTTCTACAATCCTAGGATCAGAGAGAAATTCAGATAGATACCTTCGGACAGCAGAGGTGGTTGGCGAATCTGGCGTTCCAAGATTGACCAATAAAACTCCAATTTTTCTCTCATTGCCATGAGAGTAATTTTCGTTTGATTTATATCTCATAACTCTTATGCATAATTATAAACTACTAACCTTTTTTTAGTAATGCATTATTTCCAAAAAATATTAAAGTCTATCTCTTAATGGGCTAGTTCTGGGAAAATGTTGTTTTAAAAACTCCATTTGGTCGTAGAGAATAATTTTCCCTTGAAGAAATATATATTCTGCATGAGTAGGTATAAATGGTATTGCTAATAATTCCATACCTGCTTGTTCTGGGGTTCTTCCAGCTTTTGCATTGTTACATCTTTTGCATGCAGCAACGACATTTACCCATAAATCTTTTCCTCCTTGATAAAGAGGTGTTATATGGTCTCTTGATAAATTTTCTGAGCGAAATTTATTCCCACAATACATACATACATGATTATCTCTTTTAAAAAGTGTTCTATTATTAAGTGGTGGAGCATATTTATCAATTAAAGTTTTGTTGCTACCATATGTAGCAATTATTGAATTTACATCAACTGTGCTTCTTTTATTTGATTTTGCATTGATACCGCCTCTAATGGTCATAATATTACTTCCACAGGTATAAGCTATTTGACTATTGAAATATAGTTTCACAGCCTGCTGGTAGGTTAACCATTCAAGGGGCATTCCAGACACATCTGTTCGCAAAATTTGTTGGTTTAAATGTTCCAATCTTAAATTAGCCTCGTAATACATATAGTGTAATATAGAAACGTCAATATAGACTAATTAACATTACAAAAAAATTAACTAAAGATAAATAGTTTTTAACAAAAAATGGGAAATTTTATTGCTGAAATAGCCATTATTAAGCCTCTTCATAATCTTTTCGACTATGAGATACCAAATACCTTTCAATTTGTTACTCCTGGGGCTAGAGTAAAGGTTGAATTTGGCAAAAAATTGGTTACTGGCTTTGTAATAAATATAAAAAAAGAAACAAAATTATCAAATACAAAACTTAAAAAAATTATCGAAATAATTGATGATACGCCAGTTCTTGATGAAGAAATACTAAATCTCTTTAAATGGGTATCGAATTATTATCATGCGCCACTTGGCCAAGTAATTGGTCTTGGAACACCATCTTATTTGAGAAATGGCAAAGAAATTTTCGATGCTGATTACAATACAAAAAATTTCAAAGAAGATGAATTAGAAAATATTTTCAATTTAACAGAAGAACAGCTTATAGCTGCTAATGAGATATCTAAATCCCTAACAGACTTCAATTGTTTCTTGCTAGACGGTATTACTGGAAGTGGGAAGACGGAAGTATATAAAAATATCCAATCACAAATAACATCAAAAAATCTACAAACATTAATTATAGTGCCAGAAAAAAATTTGATCCCAGGTCTTTTTAAAAGTTTTAAAAAATTAAACTTAAAAGTTCTTGAATATCACTCTTCTTTGACTCCAAAAAAAAAGTTTGATCATTGGAATTTAATACAAAATTGTAAAGTTGATGTAATAATTGGTACAAGATCTTCTGTATTTTTAAAAATTCCAAACTTGGGATTAATTGTTGTAGATGAAGAGCATGATGTCTCATTAAAAAATCAATCCGAAGCAAAATACAATGCGAGGGACATCGCAATCTATAGAGCAAAGGAAAAAAATATACCAATTATTCTTGGAACGGCTACTCCATCCTCAGAAACATTAGTTAATGTTATAAAGAAAAAATATAAACATATAAAAATGAGAAAGAGAATAAATAAGAATAAGATGCCCTCATTACAAGTAATAGATATATCAAATTTAAAAAAAGATATCTTGTCACATGAGGTAATTTCTAGTATGGAAAGTACACTTCAAAAAAAAGAGCAAGTATTAATTTATTTAAATAGAAGAGGATACTCACCAGTTATTTTTTGTAATAACTGTGAATGGATACCTACCTGTCCTAATTGTGGCATCAATATGTCCTATCACAAAAAAAATGACTGTATTCTTTGTCATCATTGTGGGAAAAGTATTAAACATGAAAATAAGTGTCAGAATTGTGGTTCTGATGATCTTTCATTTATTGGAGAAGGAACAGAAAAAGTTGAAGAATATATCAAAGAAAGATTTATTAATTCTAGAATAGTAAGAATTGATTCTGATAACACAAGAAAAAAAGGTGAGCTCCAAAAGATTTTTAACGATGTGCTATCAAACAAATATGATATATTAATAGGAACTCAAATGCTTTCAAAGGGACATAATTTTCCAAATATTACACTAGTAGTTATTATAAATATTGATCAAAGTTTATTTAGCCCAAGATTAAAAGCTTTAGAACAGCTCGCGCAACAATTAATTCAAGTATCCGGAAGATCAGGAAGAGGAGAAAAGCCTGGAGAGGTGATGTTACAAACTTCATTCCCAAAAAATGAAGATTTAAAATACTTAATTGAAAATGGTTATGAGGCATGGATGTATAATCTTTTAAAGACAAGAGAAAATCTTAATTTGCCACCCTACAAGAACTGGGGGATCATTCAGGCAAAAGCAAAAAAGTTAGTGGATGCTGAAAATTTTTTAATGAAAGTAAAAAAACAAATTAGAACAAATGGAGAAATTCAATTATTTGGACCGATACCATCAATAATGCAAAAAAAAGCAGGCTTTTATAATGCAAATCTAATTATTCAAGCAAATAATAAAGGCTCTTTAAATATGGTATTAAAAAATTGTATTCCCATATTAAA
The DNA here is from genome assembly GCA_902595225.1 of uncultured Thiothrix sp. Lineage (GTDB taxonomy): Bacteria > Pseudomonadota > Gammaproteobacteria > Poriferisulfidales. The sequence continues at coordinate 191,329 of CACJPG010000002.1, read as the reverse complement.
GAATATACCTTATTCTAATAAGATAAAATGGTCATTCGATATTGATCCAATAGATTACGAATAGGCAACATAGTGAAAGATATCATAAAAGATTTAATTAAAGATACTTTGAAAAAAAATTTCAAAGATGTAAGTTTTGACTACGAGCAAATTGAAGTAAATTTATGTAAAAATAAAAAATTTGGCGACTACTCCTCAAATGTTGCTATGAAAATTGCTAAGAAAAATAATAGTGAACCAATATCTTTAGCCGAAAAAATAAAATCTAGTTTAGAAAAAAGTGAACAATTCGAAAGGGTTGAGGCAATTAAGCCTGGATTTATTAATTTTTTTGTTTCTGAAAACTTAAAATTTTTAGTAGTTGAAAAAATTTTAAGAGAAAAAGAGCAATATGGGAAAAACTCTATTGGTAAAAATAGTAAGGTCTTAGTGGAATTTGTCTCAGCAAACCCTACTGGGCCACTTCACGTTGGACATGGCAGAGGTGCAGTTTTTGGTGATTGCTTGTCAAAGCTGCTTGAAGAAAATGGATATGAGGTTGTCAAGGAATATTATGTTAATGACGCTGGCAAGCAAATAGAAATTCTCGTTACTTCAGTCATCCAAAGGTATCATGAGTTAATTGATAGCAACTTAAATTTCTCATATGAAGATTTATATAAAGGAGATTATATATGGGATATTGCGGCAGAACTTCATAGAAACTTTAGTTCAGATTTTCAAATTCTAAATATTATTGATTTAAAAGACCCAAAAATTGATTTGTACATGCAAAGAATAAAAGATGCCTTATCTATAGAAAAGTTTCTTAAAATAAGAGAAATATCAATAAATGCTATTTTAGAAAATATAAAATCAAGTCTGAGGCAGTCTGATATTAATTTTGATAGCTGGTTTTTTGAATCATCTTTAGTAGATGATAATTCTTTAATTAAAGTAATTGATTTTTTAAATCAAAATAATTATACATATCAAAGAGATAATGCACTTTGGTTTAAATCAAAAGATTTTGGAGACGAAAAAGACCGTGTACTTATTAAAGAAAATAAGGATCACACATATTTAGCTACTGATATTGCATATCATGAAAAAAAAATAAAAAGAAACTTTGATATAAATATAAATATTTGGGGAGCCGATCACCATGGTTATATTTCTAGAATTCAAGGTGCTTTTAAAATTTTTGCAAAAGAGAAATCGAGTTTAAATATTCTTCTAGTACAATTTGCTAATCTTTTTAGAGGTAAAGAAAAAGTATCAATGTCTACCCGTTCTGGAGACTTTATAACATTAAAACAATTAACAGATGAAGTGGGCAAGGATGCGATGAGATTTTTTTATCTTATGAGAAAATCTGACCAACACATGGATTTTGATATAGAACTTGCAAAATCAAGCAATAGTAATAACCCTGTTTACTATGTTCAATACGCCCACGCAAGAATATGTAGCATTTTTAGAAAACTAAAAGAGGATAAGAAAAAATTCAACTATAATAAGAATAATTTAAAAAACTTATCCAAAGAAGAAGAGTTAAAAATAATAAATAAGTTGTCCGCTTATCCAGATATCATTATTACATCTGCGAACAAATATGAACCCCATTTAATTACAAACTATTTAAGAGAATTATCTCAAGAAATTCACTCATACTACAATAAACACCAAATACTTGTTGAGGAAGAAGATTTGAGAAATGCTAGATTATCTCTAATGGAGGCAACTAAATACGTCTTCGAGAATAGTGGAAAAATTATTGGCATAAATATGCCAGATAAAATGTAAAGTAGATTTTCTTATGCGGAAATTATATAGGTTAGCTGTATTTTTGGGTTTAATTTTATTTCTTAGTTTTTTTTATTTTTCTTATTCATCAAAAATTTCACTACTTGGTAAAGATTTTTTTGTTCAATATGTAAACATGCTATTTGATAATAGTATTATTAAAGATAACTTCACTCAGTTAAAGAAAACTATATATTTTGTTCAATTAGGAATATTTGCAAAACAATCTGAAGTAGATAAAATTAGAGCTAAAATGCTGCTTTTAGGTTTCGACTTAAATTTAAAGAAAATTTTTTTCCAAGGAAACATTGCTACAAAAATAACTCTTGGCCCTTATGACGAAAATATTTTGAAGGATATAGAGAAAATTTTAAAAAAAAATAACATTAAATATTTGGTGATTAATGAATAAATTAAATACTGAAAAATATTATAATGATACTTTTCCAAAAACTATTGATATCTTAAATAGTTCGCCAAAATATGATTCTAAAACAAAAGAGGAAAAGATTAATCTTATTAAGCAGCTTTTAGATGAAAAAGATGCAAAGATTGTTGCTCATTATTACACACATGAGGACTTACAAGAGGTTGCTGAACTCACTGGAGGAAATGTATCGGACTCTTTAGAAATGGCTAGATTTGGAGCTAATCAGGCCTCTAAAACGCTTATAGTTGCTGGAGTAAGGTTTATGGGTGAAACGGCCAAAATACTTAGCCCAGATAAGAAGATTTTAATGCCTACCCTTGAAGCTGAGTGTTCACTTGATTTAAACTGCCCAGCTTCTGAACTAAAAAAATTTAGCGATAAATATCCTGAGAGGGAAATTGTGGTTTACGCAAATACAAGCGCAGAAGTTAAAGCTATGGCAGATTGGGTTGTAACATCAAGTATAGCTGTAAAGCTTATTGAATATTTAAAAAAAGAAAATATAAAGGTCATATGGGCTCCTGATAAGCATCTTGGAAATTACATAAATGAAAAAACAAATGCTGATATGAAGCTATGGAATGCTAGTTGTATTGTTCACGAAGAATTTAAAGCAAAAGCCCTAATGAATCTTAAAGAAAAAAATAAAGATGCCGCAGTTTTGGTTCACCCTGAGTCTCCAGCTGAAGTGGTAGAGCTTGCAGATGTTGTAGGATCTACGTCTCAACTCATAAAAGCTTGCAAAGATTTACCGCACAAAAAAATGATTGTGGCCACCGATAATAGAATATTTTACAAAATGCAAAAAGCTGCTCCTGAAAAGACACTTATTGAGGCTCCAACGGGTGGGAAAGGTGCTACATGCATTAGTTGTGCTCATTGCCCTTGGATGGCAATGAATAATCTAGATAATTTGATTGAAACATTGATAGAAGAAAAAAACGAAATTCATATTAAAGAAGAAATTAGAAAAAAAGCATTTGTTTCAACTAATAGAATGATTGAATTTGCAAAAACACTATAAAAAAACGTGCATATGAGAGAAATATGCACGTCTTTATTGTTTAAAATAAATTACTTTATTTTTTGAACTCTGGGTATGCTTCTATTCCACACTCTGTAACATCAGCTCCCACGTCCTCAGCATCGTTTGTGATTCTTATACCCATAACAGCTTTAAGAATTCCCCAGAAAATTAAGGAAGCAATAAATGTCCAAGCGAAAATTGTTATTGTTCCGTAAAGTTGAGCACCTAGAGTCGCGTCAGCGTTAGATAATGGAACAGCTACTAGCCCCCAAATACCACATGTACCATGTGCAGATATAGCGCCAACTGGATCATCAATCTTAACTCTGTCTAAAAGAATTATTGATACAACCACAATTATCCCTCCGATTGCACCTATTAAAAGTGCTAACTCTGGAGTTGGAGCCAGTGGTTCAGCAGTAATTGAAACAAGTCCTCCGATTGCACCGTTTAACGACATCGATAAATCAAATTTGCCGAATAATATTTTTGAAAATAATAGTGCGGCCACAACACCACCGGCTGCAGCGGTATTTGTGTTTACAAAGATTAATGCAACAGCGTTTGCTTCTGCAACATTTGATACAATTAACTCTGAACCACCATTAAAACCAAACCAGCCTAACCACAATATAAATGTTCCTAATGTAGCTAATGGCATGTTTGCCCCTGGTATTGCATTAATTTGACCATTCTCATACTTACCTTTTCTTGCACCAAGAAGTATAACTCCTGCTAACGCAGCTGCAGCACCACAAAGATGAACGACACCCGACCCAGCAAAGTCACTAAAACCGGCAGCATCTAGGAATCCGCCGCCCCATTTCCAGTATCCTTGAATTGGATATATTAAGCCTGTCATTACAACCGCAAATAACAAGAAAGATCCTAATTTCATTCTTTCAGCAACAGCGCCCGATATAATAGACATCGCTGTAGCAACAAATACTACTTGGAAAAAGAAATCAGATAATCCCGAATAATAGATATCACCATCACTTGCAATAACATCAGCAGCAGCATTATCACCACCTAAAAAGAAACTTACCGCAGGGATAACACCAGTTCCGTCTGACGGATACATTAAGTTGTAACCTACCACCATGTACATTATTGATGCTATTGAATACAGTGCGATATTTTTTGTTAAAATTTCAACAGTACTTTTTCCTCGAACTAAACCGGCTTCAAGCATAGAAAATCCTGCAGCCATCCACATAACAAACGCACCCATAACTAGAAAATAAAAGGTATCCAGTGCGTAAGCTAATTCAATTACTTGTCCTTCCATAATTTAAACCCTCACTTATTGTTATAAAGCTTCCGAACCTGTCTCTCCTGTACGAATTCGAACAGCAGACTCTAAGTTCATTATAAAAATCTTACCATCACCAATTTTTCCAGTGTTTGCTGATTGAGTAATTGCTTCAACAGCTTTGTCGGCCATTTCATCAGACACAGCGACCTCAACTTTTACTTTTGGTAAGAAATCGACTACATACTCAGCTCCTCTATAAAGCTCAGTATGCCCCTTTTGCCTTCCAAAACCTTTGACTTCCGTGACAGTTATTCCTAGAACACCAATATCAGATAAAGCGTTTCTTACATCATCAAGTTTGAAAGGTTTTACTATTGCTATAATTAGTTTCATGTTTTTACTCCTAAGATTACTAGCATGTATAATCATGCATATTCCGTGCCAAAATCTATTTTTTTATATTTTTAAATAAATAATTTAGCTTTAAAAACTAAAGAATAATTTTGGCCCATTTTTTTTTATACAGGTTTAAATTATTTGCACTATTTTTGTGCAACAATTAATAGTATACATTCAGCAAAGAAAAAGGGAAGGTTGCCCTTCCCTTAGTTTGATCAGCCCAATAGGCATCTCGAGGAGTCTTAAGTTAAGGAGTTCTTAAGAAAATAAATTTTATATACTAAAACGATGTTCCCATTGTGAATACAAATCTTGAGAAGTCACCGTCCTCTTGAGTATCAGAAGCAGTTGCCAGTTCCTTCTCTGACAATACGAAATATCCACCAAGATCAAAATCACCTACTGTTCTTGAGTAGCCAATTTCCATATATTCTGCATCTGTTTCACCAGTATCGTCTTCACTGATACCCCAGTCACCATATGTAAAATATGCGCCTAAGTAATCTATTGTGACTGTGCCAATATCATAATCAGTCTCAGATTGATCTGTAGCTGTGTTCTCACCATTTGAGTAATCGAGCGATATTGACAAATCATCAGTCATGGCAAAACTCACACCGATATTGAATTCATCATAATCATCATCGAAAGCATTCGCTCCTTTATCTGTATAACGATAAATTGTGTATCCAACGTATGCAGACATTGCATCTGTAATATCAAATCCTATACCAGCATAAACGTCGTACTCAAAACCTCTGTGTGTATTAGTATTCCAACCGCCTTCTTGTAAGTCAGCAAACCAGGTACCAATGTAAAAGTTGCCGTATTCTAGATCAAAACCACCATAGCCTGAACTTCCAGCTTGATGGACCCCTCTATATATGTAATCAGACATAAAGCCCATATTTGAGCTAAAAGACCATTCATGAGAGTCAGCTTTTGCACTTGTTGTGTGCAAAAATAAAGGTGCTATTAATAAAGCAAGAATAGCTACCTGTTTTTTAAATATTCTATACATTTTAATCTCCTCTAAATAATTTATTTATGTACAGATAATATATGCAAGCGGTATGCCAAAAATTGTTTAACGAGAAGAAATTTGGAAGATGTTTTATTTTTGGAGAATTGTATGATTATGCTTAATATGATGAAAAGAGGTGAAGTTAAAAGCATCCTTGCCTAAAACTTCACATTTATTATAATCACTTTAAATAAGTATTATCAAGTATTATTATATTGTAATATTTTAAATATAATTTTAGCACATGTATATTACCCTTTTTGTAGGTTAGAATAGCTAGGATAAAGCAACCAAATTTCAGAAAGAGAAAAAAATGTTTAAATTTGACCCAAAAAATGTGGAAAATTTTGCAAACAAAATTAGGGATATAATGCCAGAGTCTTTGAAGACCTCTAGAGAGGAAATGCAAAAAACCTTAAGGTCTGGTGCAGAGGGAGTAATACAAAAGTTAGATCTTGTATCTAGAGAAGAATATGACATCCAGGTTGCCCTTTTAAAAAAATGCCAAGAAAGAATTGTAGAACTTGAGAAAGAAATCGAAAGTTTAAAAAAATAGAATCTATTAATTTTTACAAAATAATTATTTTACATTTTTACGAAGTAAGTCAGATATTCTCGTCTTAACTCCAGGTATCATAACTGCAGATTCAAATTTTTGTATTGCCGTTTCTATTTCAGATTTATTACTTGAATCAGAAACTTGAATAAGCCCTGCCATTGCCATCATGGCGTGTGGTGAACATTGATATAAATACAATCCTTTTGTATCAAATTGCACTGTTGTACTTGGCTTGTATTGTGTGTCAAACGGCAAACTATCTTTTGGTGCAGCAATAGTTACCGCATTGTGACCCGCATCAGTCATTTCAAAGTTAATACTATCGCACATATTTATTTTTATAAAATCAGGTTCAAAAACCATTGCTCCTGAGGGGCCCTCATTTAACATTTTTACGGTATATGTTTTAAAATCACCTGCCGCATTTGTGCAAATGGACTCTCGAACTTCTGCAATTTTTTCCTCTTGTGAATCAGATGAAGAATTATTTATCCCTGCATAATTGAGTTTACCAACCGGTTCAATTCTTTGAACAATTGCATTGTTTGTAAATTCGTCAGCAGACTTTTTTTCAGGGACTATAATTTGGGCTATAAAAAAAATAATAAAAAAAATGATAGTCAAAACTCCCATCACTCCAAAAAAAACTGTCATAAATTGTTTATCATTCATTTCCATTACCTAAGTTTTTCGAAAACGCCCGATAGGAATTGAACCTATATCTTCAGTTCCGGAAACTGGCGCTTTATCCATTTAAGCTACAGGCGCAATTTGATATTTATTCGGATCTATTCTTTTTTTCTAAGTTAATAATAAAGTCAGATATTTCTAACATCCTCTCGTACGTTTTTGCCATTCTACCAGAAATCTTATACTTATCATTAATAATCATTGCTGGAACACTATCTATTTGATAGGTTTCTAACAAATAATTAGCTTCCTGTACTTTTTTTGAAACTTCATCCGATAAGAAGATTTTTTCTACTCTATCCTTAAGTTCACCTTGGCTAACAATAAAATTAATTATAGACTCTTTATTTGAAAAGGTTCTCTGCTGCTCATGATAAGCATAGAAGAATTTTTTGTGAAGAATCTCAAAATTTTCAAATTCTTTCATAGTGTAAAATGCTCTGGCATGAAGAAGCCATGCCTTATTAAAAACAACCGGCATATTTATAAATTTTACTAATTTATCATCATGAACATCCCACTTTGATAGATATTCTTCTATAACATAGCAATGTGGGCATCCATACCAAAATGCTTCAACTACTTTTATGTGGTTACTTTTTTTTGAAACAAATGAGCTTGGTTGATCATCTATTATTTGGTAGTCTGTTCCCTCAATAAAAGAGTCTTGCGCTTGAATTAATGAGGAAAAAAATATTGATAAAAATAATAGGTTTCTCATAATTATTTTAATTCATTTAATCAATATAAACCCTGTAAATATTCTGACAATGCTTTCATTTCCAAGTTAGACAATCTAAAAGAAATGCTGCTCATTATTGCGTAATTTTTTCCAACAGAATCTTTTATATCATAACCCTCTTTATAATTTTTAAGTCTGTTATGAGTATAAACAGAATGTTGGCCTGAAATTTTTGGATATCCTGTTCGATCAATTCCTAATCCTTTTGGGCCATGGCAAGAAATACAGGCTGGGACATCCCTTTCATATATTCCCCCTCTATAAATATTTTGGCCAAGGGCAATTATGTCGTCATCTGCTTGCAAACTACCTTTATCTGCAGGAATACTGTTGTAGTAAGCTGCTAAATCCTCGATATCTTCATCTGATAGCCCCATTGCTTGTGAACTCATCAATGCATTTTTTCTTTTACCATCTCTGAATGCATGAAGCTGGTCAACTAAATATTTTTTACTCTGCTGGGATAAATTAGGCCACTCAGGATTAACACTTTTTTCTACTCCATGACATGCTGTACAAAGCATAGCTTTTTGCTCGCCAGCTTTTATGGAATCTTGATCAGCAAATGCAGAGTTTATAATAACTGCGAATAAAATAGGGTAATAAAACTTAATTTTTAAAAAAAAGTTATTTTGCATTTATTCTCCTTAAATTATCTACTATCCCCATTTTTCATTGTATACTATTTTACAAGTAACGAGTACTCAAAAATAAGAAAAATGTCCTTGAACATAAAAAAATCAGATTTTGTGAAGAGTGCATCAAAGCCATCACAATACCCTTTATCAAGTTATCCAGAATTTTTCTTCGCAGGAAAATCGAATTCTGGGAAATCTAGTATGCTTAATGCAATATGTAATAGAAAAAAACTTGCTAGAACAAGTAAAACTCCAGGCAGAACTCAATTAATTAACTTTTTTCTTGTCAATGATTGCCTTAGCTTTGTTGATATACCTGGTTATGGATACGCAAGTACATCAAAAAAAATCTCAAACACATGGAACGATATGGTTATTGATTATCTCTCAAGCAAAAGAAATATTGTTTCGATGTTCATTACTATTGATGTTAGAAGAGGAATCGAGGAGTTGGATGAGAAAATGATAGATTTAACCTCCAATTTTAATATCAAAACTAATGTGGTAATAACAAAATCAGATAAAGTGAGCAAAAGTTCAAGATTTCAAGTGAAAAGAAAAATAGAAAAAACTCTCTCAAAGCACAAAAATGTAAAATATATTAGTATCTTTTCTTCTAAAAGCGGCGAGGGAATTCAAGAAATTCACGACATTATCGAAGAAATGTCTAAATAATTAAAATTAGTGAGCGTCTCCCCAGTTTTTGTCGATACCATAATTGACCTCTAAAGGTAAATTTAAGGAAACACAATTTTTCATAATTTTTATGATGTTCTCAACATCTGATACGGCATTTTTTTCAGGAATTTCAAAAACAAGTTCATCATGGACCTGCATAATCATTTTTGTATCAGATTTGTTATTAGAAAGCCATTGGTCAATTTGTATCATCGCAATTTTTATTATGTCTGCAGCACTACCTTGAACAGGAGCATTGATAGCAGTTCTTTCTGCATATTTTCTTCTTTGGACATTTTTTGAACTAATTTCCGGTAAATATAATTTTCTTCCATAAATGGTCTCAACATAACCATTATTTTTTGCAAAATCTTTTATTTGGTTCATATATGATTTTATTCGAGGATATCTTTCAAAATAAACATCCATATAATCTTTTGCTGCGGAAATTGGAATGCCAAGCTGTTTCGATAAACCAAATGAGGACATACCATAAATTAATCCAAAATTGATTGCTTTAGCGGCTCGCCTGTCATCAGTCGATACATTTTCAATATCAATAGCAAAAATCTCCGAAGCTGTAAATGAATGTATATCAATTTTATTTTTAAATGCTTTTAGAAGATTTTTATCTTCTGAAAGATGAGCCATTATTCTGAGTTCAATTTGAGAATAATCTGCTGCAAAAATTCTTTTTTCACCTTGCGCAATAAAAGTTTTTCTAATTTTTTTTCCTCTCGAAGTTTTTATTGGAATATTTTGTAGATTAGGATCTGTTGATGAAAGTCTCCCAGTTGAAGTTATTGCTTGTTGATAAGATGTATGTACTCTCCCTGATGTTTTCGAGATTTGTAATGGGAGCTTATCAGTATATCCCGTTTTTAATTTATTAAGTGATCTATACTCTAATATCAATTTTGGGAGCTCATTTGTCTGGGCCAAAAACTGCAATGTATCCTCATCAGTAGATGGTTTTCCTGTTGGTGTTTTTTTTGATACAGGAATTTTTAATTCATCGTATAGTATTTCTTGCAGTTGCTTCGGAGAATTTAAGTTAAATTCCTTATTTGTAATTTTGAAACATTTTGATTCTATTTCATTTAATTCCTTATCAAGATCTTTGCTAAGTTTTTGAAGAGCTTTTGAATCAATTAAAACTCCATTTGTTTCAATTTTTGATAAAATCGGGACAAGTGGCATCTCAATATCGCTGTAAACTTTCACGATATTTTTATCTTTTGATACTTTCGACCATAAAAAATTATAAAGCTCTAGACTTATAACTGCATCCTCGCATGCATATTCAGCAGCGATATCAATATCGACATCAGCAAAAGGTATTTGTTTGGCACCTTTTCCAGCAACATCCTCATAATGGATTGTCTTATGTGATAAATATTTTTCTGCTGCGTTATCAAGACCATGTCTAATAGCTGTAGAATCATACACGTAAGACAAAAGCATTGAATCATGCTCAATACCAACTAGATTTATATTGTAGTTAACTAAAACATTTCTATCGTACTTAAGGTTATGCCCGATTTTTTTAAGTTTTTCTGATTGTAATATTGGTTTTAAATTATCTAAAACATACTTTTCTGAAAGTTGCTTGTATTTGATATTTGATGAATGCCCAGTGGGGATGTAGTAGCTTTTCTTATCACTTAATGCAATAGAAATTCCAACAATTTTTGCTTCCATATAGTCTAGGCTGGAAGTTTCCAAATCAAAAGAAAAGAATTTTTTTTTCTTTATATCCTCTATTATAGATAAAAGTTCATTTTCTTTTGTGATGATATTATAGTTTTTTGTGTCAATTTTTTTTGAGTCTTCAGCATGGTTTTCTTTATGGTTATTTTTCCCTAGCTCATTTTTTAAAAGAGAATTTAGCTCAAGCCTTTTAAAGATTTTTATAATCTTGTCATCATCAGTGTCTTTTTTAATGAGATTTTTGAGATTTATATTTAAATCTAAATCCTCTTTTATTGTAGCTAAAATTTTTGATAATTTTAATTGGTCAACGTTCTCCTTTAAAGTTTCTCCAACTTTTCCACTAATTAAATTCTTATTTTTAATAATATTTTCTACAGATCCATATTGATTTATCAATCTTGAGGCTGTTTTGGAACCAACCCCTGGAAGACCGGGAATATTATCTGATTTATCGCCAACTAATGCTAAATAATCAATTATATGTTTTGCATCAATACCAAACTTCTTTTTTACAGCCACTTCATCCATTGTTTCCAAAGTTATGGGATTAATAATTGCTACTGAAGAATTTACAAGTTGGGCGAAGTCTTTGTCTCCAGAGAAAATTCTTACATCTTTTATTTTCCTGAACTGTTTTGATAATGTCCCAATGACATCATCAGCCTCAACTCCGTCGATAATAATTGGAGGATATCCTAATAATTCGAGAATCTCATAAAGTTTTGGGATCTGCTCAGAAAGTTCGTCAGGCATTTTTGATCGATTTGCTTTGTAATCACTATAAATATCGTGTCTAAAGTTTTTTCCTCTAGCGTCAAAAATAAGTCCAATATGCTCAGGAGCAAAATCCTCAATTATTTTAAATAAAGCTTTTAGAAAGCCATGAATTGCACCAGTATTTTCACCCTGTTTATTTGTTAAAGGTGGTAAAGCATGAAATGCTCTATACAAATAAGCTGTGCCATCAATCAAAATCAAAAAATTGTCTTTTTGTTTAGTACTCATAGGCTCTAATTGTTATAATCATTCAAAAAAAATAAAATAATTTACCCTATGTCTGTTTATACACGACTTACAAAAGAAGAACTAGAACAATTGCTAAATGATTATAACATTGGCGATCCTATTGATATTCAAGGGATAAATGAAGGTATAACAAACTCAAATTTTTATTTACAGACAACTAAATCAAAATATATCTTAACGGTTTTTGAGGATGAAAGTTTAAATCTAGAATATTCAATTCATTTGATGGAATTGTTATCAAACCAAAATATTCCTTGCCCCATGCCAATAAAATCTAAAGCAAATGAAACTATAAAAATTTTAAGAAATAAACCAGTTGCTATCTTTAGTCTTCTTCAAGGAAGAACCATATCTAAAATAGATCCATCTTTAGAAATGTGTGAGCAAATTGGAGAAATGATTGCAAAAATTCACTTATGCTCAGATAAGATGAATGATGTTTATCTAGGTTCGCGTCATTTAACATGGTTTGAGGAAACCTATAAGAAGCTTCAAGATAAACTTAGTAATGAAGAAAATAAAATGATAGAAAATGAGATAAAAAATAATATTAAAAATCAATTAAATGTTTTACCTTCAGGTATAATTCATTCCGATTTATTTAGAGATAATGCTTTGTTTATTGAAGACAAACTGACAGGGGTGATTGATTTTTATTATGCGTGCGAAGGATATTTTCTCTATGACCTAGCTATTATTGTCAACGATTGGTGTTTAAATTCAGACAAAACAATTAATATCGAAAAGCAAAAAAAAATTATGCAAGCATATAATAAATCTAGAAAAATTACTCAGGTTGAAAAAGATTTCTGGCCAAAAGCTTTAAGACATGCAGCTTTAAGATTTTGGTTATCACGACTCCATGATAAATATTTCCCAACCGATGGAGAGTTGACTCATATCTTAGATCCAAATGAATTTAAATCTATATTTATTGATCGAGTTGAGAATCCATACAAATTAATCCTTTAATAAAATGAAAAAAATTATTCAACGAATTGACTTTGTAAATAATAAGCTTGGTGTTTTTACTGCTTATCTAATTTTTCCAATGATAATTATAACTTTTCTTGTCGCTTTCATGCGTTATGCTCTTGATCTGGGAAGTATTGCAATTCAAGAAATAATTATTTATCTGCATGCTATAGTTTTTTCATTTGGAGCTGCTTACACTTTAAAAGATGACAAACACGTAAGAATAGATATCTTTTATAGTAATTTTGGAAAAAAATCTCAAAAAAACATAAACTTAATTGGAACATTTTTTTTACTTATCCCTACATGTGCTTTAATTCTTATTACTAGTTGGGATTATGTAATTTCTTCGATTCTTCTTTTTGAATCTTCAAAAGAAGCTGGTGGCCTTCCTATACTTTACATTTTAAAGACATATATATTATTTTTATCTATAACATTATTTTTTCAGGGTGTATCTGAAATTTTAAAGAATTTGGTAGAGGAGGATTAAAAATGCTCCCCCTCTTATTATTTTTGTTTGTAATCTTCACTCTTATGCTTGGCTATCCTGTTGCCTTTACTTTATCAGGAGTATCAATAATATTTGCTTTGATTTGCAGTACTTTTAATTATTTTGATATTTCAATCTTATATGCATTACCAAGCAGAATATTTGGAATACTTACTAACGAAACTCTTGTAGCTATTCCAATCTTTATATTTATGGGAATAACTCTTGAGAAATCAAAAATTGCAGAAAAGCTTTTGGAGAGCATGTCAGCATTGTTCAGCAGTATAAAAGGAGGGCTAGGTATTTCAGTAATCATTGTTGGAGCATTATTGGCAGCTAGCACTGGAATAGTAGGTGCAACAGTTGTAACAATGGGACTATTATCTCTCCCGTCAATGCTAAAGCAAAACTATGACAAAAAAATTGCTACAGGGACTATATTAGCATCGGGAACTCTTGGTCAAATAATTCCTCCTTCTATTGTTTTAATTCTTTTAGGAGATGTTATATCGTCTTCTTATCAAGAGGCTCAAAATATGCAGGGTATTTTTTCTCAAGAAAGTGTTTCTGTAGGAGACCTATTTGCTGGTGCGATTTTCCCAGGTTTAATTCTTGTAGGATTTTATATTTTATTTATTTTATTTGTATCATATTTCAGAGAGGATTTAATTCCTAAAAATGTAATAAAAGAAAAGCTTAATTTTAAGAAAATATTATTATCTCTGTATGCGCCCTTATTTTTAATTCTAATCGTACTTGGCACAATAATTCTTGGCATTGCAACGCCAACTGAAGCTTCATCATTTGGTGCTCTTGGATCAATTTTTCTTTCTTACATAAATAAGAAATTAAATGTCCAAATTTTAAAGGATATACTTATTCAAACCTCAAAGATAACAAGTATGATTTTTATTTTACTAATTGGTGCAACAATTTTCTCACTTGTTTTTCGAGGTCTTGAGGGAGACGTTTTTGTGAATGAGTTTCTCTCAGATTTACCTGGAGATGTATATTTTAAGGTTTTTATTGTTATGGCTACGATATTTTTGCTTGGATTTATTTTAGATTTTATAGAAATTACCTATGTTGTTGTCCCTGTAGTCGCGCCAGTTTTGCTTGCCATGGGAATTGACCCAATATGGCTTGGCATTCTCATAGCAATTAATTTACAAACATCCTTTCTAACGCCTCCATTTGGTTTTGCTATTTTTTATTTAAAAAGTGTAATACCAAAAGAAATAAATACTTTAGAAATTTATAAAGGGGTAATCCCCTTTATTTTAATTCAAGTCATTACAATAATTATAATTGTTTTGTATCCAGAGTTAACGACTTGGTTACCAAATAAAATTTTTGGCTAAAATAGAAAAATTAATTAGATAGTTCGTCCTGCTGCTCGGTTATTCCACCTTCCCAACCTTCTGAAACATCAGTATAGGCCGTTTCTCTAACTAATTGGTATGTATCAAAAGCATTTAAAGAAACTAAAGTAAACACAAGCGCAATACCTAAGTAAGATAACCTTTTTTGCAGCCTTTGCATTTTACCCATCTTTAACTGATAAATTATTGTTCCCACTCCAGTATAAATACAAATTGTAAAGAACATGATTGCAGGCATGTAACGCATACCAAATTCGAGAATACCAGTAAAAACTGTATAAGAACCTATCAAGGCCATAGCCATTGCTGCGTATGTTACTAAACTATGAATTTTTAAAGTTTTAAAAAGTGAAGCAAACATGTAAAGACCGATTAAAGAGTTTACAAATAACCAGAAAACAATTACCTGTGGATTAACAATAAAACCAGGTGCTTTAAAAATCCCACCACAAGAGATTGCGTATGCCGCTCCTAAGATAAAAACAGCAGCTCTTAAAATTTTTGAGTTTGAAATATTTATTGCGAACCATAAAATGTGGCCTGCCACAACAGCGTTTAGAAATAACGATGTGTACATAAACCATTGATTTAAAAGTAATTCGTGCATTTTTTTCCCCGAGTGTTCTTATAATTCTTAATATATTATGTATATATTATCGCAATATAGGATTTAGGTACAGAATTTCTATTCTAATATATTTAAATAGGGCTTTATAGATATTTCATTCCAGTTTGTTGTTTTCTTTTGAAACGAGCTATAGGACTCATACACTTGCATAGCAAAATCATCTTTTAATGAAAGCTCTTTTACAACTATCTTTGATATATTATAAAGTTCTTTTAATACTTCATCTGGATATTGCCTGATATCAACCTTATGCTTGTTTTTCAAAATTTCTAAAGCATCATTATTTCTTGAAATAAATTCGCACAACATATCCATATTTGCTATTTTTGCAGCTCCTATAACAATTTTCTGTAAGTCCTCAGGTAATTCCGAAAACTTGTTAGCATTCATAAAACATTCAATAGTTGTTCCAGGCTCATGCCAACCTGGATAGTAATAATATTTTGCAGCCTTATGAAGCCCAAATGCTAGATCATTATATGGACCAACCCATTCCGTAGCATCTATTGTACCTGTCTTTAATGCTGTGAAGAGCTCACCACCAGGAAGATTTACAGGAGTGCCTCCGGCTCTTTTCAAAACCTCCCCACCAAGTCCAGGTATTCGCATCTTCAATCCTTTTAAGTCTTCTAAAGAATTTATTTCCTTATTAAACCAACCCCCCATCTGTACTCCAGAGTTTCCTGCTGCCATAGGTATTAAATTAAAAGGTGAGTATGCTTTTTTCCAAAACTCCATTCCTCCACCTTTATAAAGCCATGCATTCATTTCGCTTGAAGTCATTCCAAAAGGCACTGTAGAAAAAAATTGAAAAGTATCGTTTTTTCCTTTCCAATAGTAAGCTGACCCATGGCCAAGTTCAGCTACTCCATTTGATACTGCGTCAAAAATTTCGAATGCTGGAACAAGCTCACCTGCGCCATAAACTGTAACTTTAATTCGTCCACCAGATAATTCTTGAATCTTATCAGCCAGAAACTGAGCTCCAGTTCCAAGGCCAGGAAAATTTTTGGGCCATGTAGTGACCATTTTCCAATTAAATTCAGGTTTCTTTGCTTTTGATAAGGAGGGAAGAGCGCTTAATACCGCTGCAGTACTAAAATATTTAAAAAAATCTCTTCTTTTCATTTGTCGATCATCCCGTATTTTATAAAATTTCTAAATTTGAAATTGCTAAAATCAACCATTTGGTTCCTACATCATCAAAAGACACCTGAACTCTTGTATTAGCGTCGCTTCCTTCTATAGCTGTAACTATACCTTCTCCAAATTTTTTGTGTATAACTCTTTTTCCAGTTAATGATAAGCCCTTATGATCATTTTCTTGAAAGATTCCATTTTTTTTGAAAAACATTTTAGATTTATGTCCTATTTCCTCAACGACGTTTTCAGGAATTTCATTTAAAAATCTTGACGGCATGCAATAGTTATCTGTCCCATACTGTCTTCTTATCTGCGCGTGCGAAATATATAACTTCTTCCTAGCTCGAGTAATCCCCACATAACAAAGCCTTCTTTCTTCTTCAAGATTATCTTCCTCTATGGACATTCTGCTTGGAAATAGATTTTCTTCGAGTCCAACTAAAAAAACAATTGGAAATTCTAAGCCTTTAGAAGAATGCAAGGTCATAAGTTGTATACAGTCATCCCACTCGTTTCCTTGTCCTTCTCCTGACTCTAAAGATGTGTGAGTTAAAAAGGCATCAATGATGGTTTCATTTTCTTCTAAATCTACATGAACAAATTCATGTGCTGCTGAGACTAATTCATCCAAATTTTCTAATTTAGATCTTGATTGTTCAGATTTACTTTTTTCATAAACCGATTTTATTCCTGTAATTTTTATGATCTCGCTGATTTGATGAGGCAATTCATCTTTTTGTAGGATGCTTGAGATTGTCTCGATAATATTAAGAAATTCAATTAAAGAATGCATTGCTTTATTCGGCACTAAGGAATTTTCAATAGCTTCCTTTGCGGATTCATAAAGGGATTTATTTTTTTCCTTTGCGATACTTCTTAAAATATTTTTTGTCTTCTCACCGATTCCTCGCGGTGGATTATTAACAATTCTCTCAAAGGAATTATTGTCACTATTTGTAACAGCTAGACGCATGTATGCAATAACATCTTTTATTTCTGCTCGCTCAAAGAATCTAAAACCCCCGTAGATTCTATATGGAATGCCATTGGCAATTAGCTTCTCTTCAAAGATTCTAGACTGAGCGTTGGACCGATATAAAATTGCAATTTCGTTTTTACTATAATCTTCCGAAACAAAATTTTGTAGAGTATCAATAACGAAATTTGCTTCTTCTGTCTCATCAGATGCTGAAAATATTTTAACAAGATCTCCACTTTTATCCTCAGTCCACAAATTTTTACCCATTCTTGAATCATTATTCAAAATAATATTATTTGCTGCTTCAAGAATATTACCAGTCGATCTATAATTTTGCTCTAATCTGAAAACCTCAATATCTTTAAAATCCTTTTGAAGCTTTTTAATATTTTCAACTTTTGCACCCCTCCATCCATAAATTGATTGGTCATCATCACCAACTGCGAAAATTGAAGAACTATTTCCTGCCAGAACTTTTATTAATTGGTACTGAATTGTATTTGTATCTTGAAATTCATCTATCAATATTGATCTGAACAAATTATTGTAATATTTTCTCTTTTCATCATTTTTTTGAAGAAGTTCTAATGTTCTTAAAATAATTTCACCAAAATCAACTAGACCGCTGGAATTACAATATTCTTCATATATTTTATAAATTTTATTGTATTGAATGCTCAAAAAATCATCATCACTTACTTTATCACTTCGAATGCTCTGATCTTTTTTATTATTTATATACCAAGCTACTTGTTTTGGGATTATTTGTGAATTTTCTATCTCATTATCCTTCATTATTCTTTTGATAATTCTAACTTGATCATCTGAGTCTATTATTTGAAAGTTTTTAGGTAAATCTACTTCCTTAAAGTTGGTTCTTAAAATTCTGTAGCATATGCCATGAAAAGTCCCTACCCACATACTTTCAATGTTTGTATCCAAACTTTCTGATAATCTAGATTTTATTTCTTTTGCAGCTTTATTTGTAAATGTAACCGCTAATATTGAAAAGGGTGAAAAGTTATTATCTTCAATTAGCCATAAAATTCTTTGGATTAAAACTCTAGTTTTGCCGCTTCCAGCACCTGCTATGACTAAACTATTTAGAGACAAACTGCAGACTGCGTCTCTTTGTGCCTCATTTAGATTATCCAAAGTGTAATTTGTAATCATTTTTTATTGACTAAACTCAAACAAAACCATTGAAAAAATAATTATTAATAATATCGCGTTTTTGATTTTTGAGTCTTTTATTTCAGATTTTAAATTATTAATTTCTTTTCTAACTTCATTATCTTGTAACTGCTTTCTAAACAAAGAGAGCGTATCTGGTAATTCACTTAATTCATTTATCAATTTGGGGCTATTTTTTGAAATTTTTCTAAGGAACGCGCTTACACTATTATTCTCTCTTGCCCACTTTTCGAAAAAAGGTTTTGCGGTTACCCATAAATCAAGTTCAGGATATAAATCTCTTCCTAGGCCCTCAATATTCAATAAAGTTTTCTGTAGTAAAACAAGTTGAGGCTGAACAGTCATTTCATATTGTCTTGCAACAGAAAATAGTCGAAGAAGTAAATTACCAAAAGATATTTCTTTTAGTGGTTTCTCAAAAATTGGCTCACATACGCTTCTTATAGAATTTTCAAATTCATCTACTCTTGTATTTTCGCCAACCCATCCTGAATCTACGTGGAGTTCTGCAACTTTTTTGTAATCTCTTTGAAAGAATGCTTGAAAATTTAAAGCTAGATATTTTTGGTCACTTTCTGATAAAGATCCCATAATTCCAAAATCGACTGCACAGTATTTTGGATCATCTGGATTTTCGTAAGATACAAATATATTTCCTGGATGCATATCTGCATGAAAAAAGTTGTGTTGAAATACCTGCGTAAAGAATATTTCAACGCCTTTCTCGGCAAGTCTTTTAATGTTTATTTTATTTTTATTCAACTCTTCGATGTTACTTATTTGTATGCCAAAAATTCTCTCCATTACCAAAACGTTATCTCTTGTATAATCCCAGTATATTTCAGGAACATAGAGATAAGATGATTCAGAAAAGTTTCGTTTTAGAAGGTTTGCATTTGATGCTTCTTTCACAAGGTCTAGCTCACCAAATATTACTTTCTCATATTCAGCAACAATCTCTATTGGTTTTAGTCTTTTCGACTCCTCCCAAAACTTATCTATAGTTTTGGCGATAAAATACATTAGATCAATATCTTTTCTTATCAATTTTTCGATATTTGGCCTGAGTACTTTTATAATTACATCATTCCCCTCAAGTTTTGCAGAATGAACTTGCGCTACAGAGGCAGAAGCTAAACACTCAATGTCAAAGCTTTCAAAAATATTTTCTATACTGTCTCCTAGTGAAGACTCAATAATTTTTTTAGCTTCCTCTCCCGAAAATGGTTTAACTTTATCTTGTAGTTTGACTAGTTCCTCCGCAATATCTGTAGGTAATAAGTCTTTTCTTGTAGAGATTGTTTGACCCAATTTAACAAATATTGGCCCAAGTTCTTCGAAAGTATTTTTAATTCTTTCGCCTCTCGATAGCATGTTATTTCTAAACCATAAAGTAGGAAAAAATATTCTAAAAAATTTTAATACCCACAAAAATTTAAAATTAAATAAATCCTTATCTAATGAATTTTTCATTATGACAACATAAATTTTAAATAGTCTTAGAATTTTCTTCATTTTGATTTAATTTTATTTAATTTTGCTGTTAAAAGATCTAATTTTTGTCTTACTTTATCAACATCGCTGACATAATTCGTAATTTCTTCCTTCGTAGGTATTATGTCAGTCTCATCTTTTAGATACTCTTTTATATTTCTTTCAATGCTACTTCCTACTTCTTCCCGTCTTGTTTTCACATACTCAAATATTTTGGAAGAATAGAATGCAACGTCATCATTCATGTATTCTGCAATTATACTTTCCCAATCTATATTCGTTTTCTCAGCAAGCTTCGAAAAACTTTCTGCTAATGAAGCATCTCCAGATATTTTAATATTGTGTTCGTTACCAAAATTATTTGTATAATTAATGAAGCCTATTGGAGTTCCTTCTAATATAAGGTTTGGTTCAACATCAGCATTCTCGATGATTGAAATACAGTTATTTTCAACTAGAAAATAAATATCTGTATTAGTATTTTTTAAATCTATCAAAATAACTTTTCCATTTAATTTAGAAAAATCTTTATCGTCTAGATTACTATTCTCAATAGCTATTGAGATTAATTTGTTAAGCTTTTCTCTCATTATTTATATTTTATAACCTCTATGTATCGCTACGACGCCAAATAATAAATTATTATATTTGCTATTTATAAAGCCTGACTTATTCATGAGTTCAAGTATTTCTGTCTGTGATGGATGGGTTTTTATAGATTCTGCTAAATATTCGTAACTAGCCTTATCCTTAGCTATAAAACTTCCCAAATTTGGAATAAAGTTCTTTAGAAAAAGACTATATGGTTTCTCAATAATCTTTTCGGGCGTCGAGAATTCTAAAATCTGAATTGATCCTCCCGGTCTAATTACCCTATATATCGATTCCAAAGCGTTTCCAATATTTGCGGTATTTCTTAAACCAAATGCCATGGTGACATGATCAAAAGAATTAGTTTTAAAAGCTAGATTTAAAGCATCCGATTGAACATAATCTATGTTTTTTATTATTCCTTTATCAATTAAATTATTTCTTCCATGTTCTATCATATCAAAATTTATATCGCATGATATTACATGGCCCTTGTCTCCAACTATTTTATGAATTAATTTAGTTACATCTCCCGTGCCTGCAGCTAAGTCTAAAACTGTATCTCCAGATTTTATATTTGAGCAATGCAAAAAATAATCCTTCCACACTCTGTGAAGCCCAAATGACATTAGATCATTCATTAGATCATAATTTTTTGTTACTGAAGTAAAAACATTGTTCACAAGAGAAACTTTTTCTTCTTCTGATACTTTCTTAAATCCAAAATTTGTTGTTTTATTATTGTTTAACTCGCTCATAGCCAGCTTCCTTTAACTTCTGCAAATAAGTACTCCATTTTTCAGCATATTCACTCCCTAACTCATACAAGTATTCCCAAGAGTAAATACCTGTATCGTGACCGTCATCATAAACAATTTGAATTGCGTAGTTACCAACAGGAACAATATTTTGTATTGACACATTTTCTTTGCCAATTTGTAATTTTTCTTGCCCAGGTCCATGACCCATAACTTCTGCTGATGGAGAATAAACTCTTAAATACTCTGCAGCTAAATCAAAAGATTCATTTTCATACTTCAGAGTTAAATATGATGATTGCTGATGCAGATTTATCTCTACTGGTACATTCACAGCCATTTTTATTCCTCTTTATTTGTTTTTTTTGACCTAGGATGTACTTTATCATAAACAGTCATTAGATACTGATTATCTAAATGTGTATATATTTGTGTTGTGCTGATATTCTCATGACCAAGAAACTCTTGAACCGCCCTAATATTTCCTGAAGACTCTAAAAGATGGGTTGCAACAGTATGTCTTAGTTTATGCGGATATAAATTTTGTTCAATACCTGAGGCTTTTGCCAACAAATTCATCCTCAGTTGTATACTTCTGGTAGATAATTTCTTACCATTCGTGCCTATAAATATATGTTCTGAATTTTTAGTATCAAATTTTTTCCTAATTTCTATCCACGCCTTAATAGCTTCTATAGCTTTTGAGCCGAGGGGTATTAATCGTGTTTTCTTACCCTTGCCAATTATTCTAATAATTGCATCACTGAAATTTATATTTGAGAATTGAACGTCAGACAATTCACTAAGGCGTAAGCCAGATGAATAAAATAATTCAAAGATTGCTAAATCTCTAATCAAAAGATCTTGATTCTTATATGTGCCTTCTTTTTTATGACTTTTACTTGCTAACAAGTCAATATCTTTATGTTGTAAAACTTCAGGTAAATGCTTTTCCGCTTTAGGAGACTTTATGTTTTCCGCAAAATTCTTATAAATTAATTTTTTTCTTAACAAAAAATTAAAAAATCCTCGAAGGCTTGATAGATTCCTTTTAATAGATTTTGGGCTGATCCCATTCCGATGAAGATGAGATACAAAATCTCTTATTATTTTTTCGTCAAGGATAGAAATACTGTTAATCTTAATCTTATTGCAAAATTTAATAAAAAATTCTAGGTCTCTCCCATAAGAGTTTATAGTATTTGGCGAATAATTTAAGACACTTCCAATATGTTCAATATACTCTTTTTTCAAAGAAATTATATTTTCTTTTTTCATTGCCCTTGAATGAATTGATTAAATGCAAAAGAAACTGTCTGCGCCAATGAGGAAAGAAGATCAAATTGGTGATTCTTTTCTATCATCATACTATTATATTTAATAAACATAATTCCTGTTGGAAAATCTAAACCTAAAGGGCACATCACGATAGAACATTTTTCATCTTTAAATTTGCCTAGGCCGTATGTTTTTATATATTTATTTGTTAATAAAATAGGATTTTTTTGAAGGAAAACTTCGTTTATTAAATCAATATTATAATTAAAATACTTTTGATCTAGATTATCAAGGCCTTTTATGTTCAATAACCCTAGTTCAATATTTAGGGTTGGGAATTCTTTTTTTATAAACTCTACAATGAAACTAGGAAGCTCATTAATATCTTTCTTAGATATTAACTCATTTGCAAATTTATATAATTTATTTTGGATAATTTCATTTGCTTCAGCATTATTAATAATCTCAGAAATTTTTGCTTTTAGCGAATTATTCTCATTGATTAGAGATTTTATTCTAATGTCTTCAAAAGAAATAACGTTTCCTTCATTCTTGTTTAAAGAAAATAATTGATTTAGTAGGTCAACATTATCATTTATGAAATTTGGATTTTCAATTAGATAGTCAATTACTTCATCTTTTGAAAGATCTTTTATTTCAGCGTTATTTTTCTTTCTTAATCCCATTCTATTATTCTATAAAAGTGCCGTTAAAAACATATTCAGCTCCACCAATCAAAAAAGCTGAATCGCCTGTTTCACCATTCCATTTTACAAGAGCTTTTCCTCCCTGCATATGTACATAATTGCTTTTTTTAAAATACTTATTATATGATTTTGCAGAAGTGGCTATTGCGCAAGCCGCAGACCCACATGACATAGTCTCTCCAGAGCCCCTTTCGTATACTTTTGCTTTCCAGTTACCCTGACTAACTTTTTCAACTATGCTTAAATTCGTCCCATTTTTAAAAAATTTCTTCTTTGAAAATTTCATTGAGAAATCCTCAATGTTGATTTTATCAATATTTTTTAGGAAAAAAATGGCATGCGGATTGCCAATCTCAACCACATGAAAAAAATATTTTTTATTCATATAGTTAAAATATTTATTCCTTGACAAAAATTCTTTAGGAGAAAAATTTGGAATTCCCATATCAATAATATATTTATTTTTTGACGGATTACTCAACTTAATTTCTTTTGTCATTGTTTCGATATTTATCTGCTTCTTATTTTTTCCATATTTATCAAAATAATATTTTGCTACACACTTTGCGCCATTTCCACATTGTCCGGATTCTGTTCCGTCTTTATTAAAAATTTTATAAGTAAAAGATATATGTCTTTTTTTTGATTTTTTTAAAATTAGTAATTGATCGCACCCTACTCCATAATTTCTATCGCATATTTTTTTTATCTCTTTTTTACTAAAATTATTATATGGCGAAACCAAATTATCTATAATAATGAAATCATTACCTAAACTTTGCATCTTTGTAAAATTTACTTTTTTCATACTAGCTAACTATTATTTCTCTTGAAAACAAGTCATTAATTTTTTCTTTCCTACTAATAATATGCATCTCTCCATTTTTTATCATTATTTCAGATGGCTTTGGGCGAGAATTGTAATTACTTGCCATAGAAGAAGCATATGCTCCACAAGAGGATATAATTAAAAGATCACCTTGCTGTACTGACAATCGCCTATCCTTACCTAAAAAGTCAGTACACTCACAAACTGGGCCAACAATATCGCATAAAATGTTTTGTTCTTTATTATCTGTAATTGGTTTTATTTCATGCCATGCGTCATAAAGAGCAGGTCGAATCAAATTATCCATGCCAGCATCAACAATTACGAAATTCTTTTCGCTATCTTTTTTAATATATTCAACAGAGGTGAGAATATATCCTACATTACCTACTATGCTTCTACCCAGCTCAATAATAAAATCATAATCTGATAGTTCATTATCATTTATCACTTGATTAATTGTTTTTCCAAAATCATTTAAAGATGGGGCATCATTATTTTGGTAATTTATACCTAATCCTCCACCCATATCAATTAATTTAATATTAATATTGTTTTCTTTCAGCTGATCGACAATCTTTTTTACTGATACTATAGCTTCTTTAAATGGATCTAAACTCTCAATTTGTGATCCGATATGATAGTCTATGCCTAACAATTCAATAGATTTTTCATTGTTAGCATAAATAAAAGCATCCATCATATTTTTTAAATTGATGCCAAATTTTGTTGTTTCAACTCCGGTTGAAATAAATTCGTGCGAGCCTGGATCAATATTTGGATTAATCCGAATAGATACCGGAGCCACTTTATTAAGTTTTGTTGCAATTGAATTTATTCTCTCCAACTCAGAGAAGGACTCGACATTAAAACAGTGTATTCCATATTCAAGTGATCTAATAATTTCTTCTTCAGATTTTCCAACCCCTGAATAGATAATTTTTTCAGGTTGTGCCCCAATTTTTATAACTCTTTCTAGCTCTCCTAAAGACACGATATCGAAACCAGCACCCAATTCTAATAGAACTTTTAAAATAGATAGATTTGAGTTTGCTTTTACTGAATAAAAAACTTTTCTTTTTTCACTAGCAAAAACGTTTTTGATTTCGCTAAAATTTTTTACTAAATCATTGTGCGAATAGATAAAACAAGGGGTGCCGAAGTCAGCAGCAATTTTCTTCAATGAAATTCCATCAATAAAACTGTCATTGTTTTTATACTCTATAGTCATCTTTTAATTTACTTCTAAATTCGTCCTCGGGTAAGTAAAGATCCCCTGTTTGCCCACAGCTCTGAAGTATTGTAAAACATATCAATAATAAACATGAGCATATTATTTTATAAAATTTTTTCATCTTTTTGTGCTTACCAATTTCTTCGCTTTTTTTATCTGCTTAATAACCTCACCATGTGAAGTACCACCAAGTGTTTTTTTACTATTTACTGAGCCCTCAACTGTTAAAATTTTATATATATCTTCTTCTATTAACTTTGAAAAATTTTTATAATCTTTTAATGTAATTTCGTTAAGATCTAGATTTTTCTTTATCGCAAATGCGACTGCTTTTCCAACAATTTCATGAGCATCCCTAAATGGCACCTTTTTATTAACCAAATAATCTGCAAAATCTGTAGCGGTAGAATATCCTTTTTTTGAAGCCATTTTTGCTACATCTTTATTGAGTTTGATGCTATCAATAGAGAGGCTCATTGCGCTTAAGCAGTTCAATAGAGTATCGCCACAATCAAAAAGTGCTTTTTTATCTTCTTGATTGTCCCTGTTATAAGCAAACGGTTGGGCTTTCACAATAGTCAAAATATTAATAAGTTGACCATATATTGTTCCAGTCCTACCTCTAATAAGTTCAAGTACATCAGGATTTTTTTTCTGAGGCATTATTGACGAACCGGTGCAAACCTCATCATCAAGTTCTATAAAATTATAAATCGTAGAGCACCAAATAATGATTTCTTCAGAAAATCTAGATAAATGCGACATGAGTATTGATGAGTTGCTAATAAAATCGATAATAAAATCTCTATCACTAACACTATCTAATGCATTATCTGTAATACCCTCAAAATCTAATAATTTTGCAACATATTTTCTATCTAGTTTATGAGAAGATCCTGAAAGGGCCCCAGAGCCAAGCGGGCACGTATTTACCCTCCCAAAACTATAGACGAATCTTTCTTTATCTCTCTCTAACATAAAAAACCAAGACATTAGAATAAAACCAAATGTTACTGGTTGAGCAACCTGCAAATGAGTAAATCCTGGCATAATACTATCGGAATATTTTTCAGCTAATTTAATAATTTTCTTTTGTAAAATAATTATACTATCAACGACATCAATGATTTCATCTCTGACATATAACCTCATATCTGTAGCAACTTGATCATTCCTTGATCTGCCTGTATGTATTTTTTTTGCAGTATCACCGATCATATCTATTAACTCATTTTCAATATGCATATGAATATCTTCTAGTGAGTGGTTCCACTTCATCTTTCCGCTATAAATTTTATTTTCGACTTTTTTAAGAGCACTTAAGACTTTTCTCAGTTCAGAATTCGTCAGAATTCCTACTTTTTCCAACATCTTGGCATGTGCTTCTGTGCCCCATATATCGTATGTTGCAAGCCTGTTATCAAGCTCAATTGAGGATGTAAATCCCTCAACGAATTGATGTGTTTTCTTTGAAAATCTCCCCTGCCAAGGTTTTTTTGTTTTCTTTGCCATTGTGAAATACTATTTAATATAATCTCATATAAGTATAACATTAAGTTGATGATATGGACGAAAGTTTAACACCGAAAATAATAAGAATCGCTACCAGAAAAAGCCCGTTGGCATTGTGGCAAGCACAAATGGTTGGGCAACAGATAAAAAAAATCGATGAAACAATTGAAATAGAACTTGTAAAAATTACTACTTCTGGCGATAAAATCCTAGATAAACCTTTATATGATATTGGCGGCAAATCACTTTTTTTAAAAGAATTAGAGATTGCTTTATTAGAAGGAAGTTGTGACATAGCTGTGCACTCAATGAAGGATATGCCTGCTACAATTCATCAAGATCTTAAAATATCTGCTATCCTTGAAAGAGAAGATTTTAGAGATGTCTTAATTTCAAATAAATACAAATCTTTAAATGATTTTGAAAAAGGTTCTTCTATAGGGACATCAAGCATAAGAAGAATTTGCAATCTAAAACATAGTTTTAAAAAAATTGAAATTCAAAATGTTCGGGGCAACATTGATTCAAGAATTAATAAAGTTAAAAATAATGAAATTGACGGAATAATTGTTGCAGCCGCAGGTGTTCTAAGACTTGGACTAAAAAAACATATCGCTGAATTTATGGATGAGAGAGAGTGGCTACCCGCAATAGGGCAAGGAGCAATTGGTATCGAAACAAAAAAAAATAATGTTGTTATCAATAATCTAGTAGAAAAACTTAATGACAATGAGACTTCAATTTGTGTTAATACTGAGAGAGAAGTAAGTAGATACTTTCAAGCAAACTGCAACACTCCTTTAGCTGCGCTTGCTAAGATTTCAGGCAATACAATTCAATTGAATGCAATGATTGGTTCGTTGGATGGCCAGCAAAAAATTTATTTTGAAGCAGATAGTTCGATTGAGAATCATAAAGATCTCGGTATAAAAGTTGCGAAAGGTCTTGAAGCAAAAGGAGCTAAAGAATTACTTTAAATGTTTATATTAATCACAAGACAGCAAGAAAAATCAGAAGAATTCTCAGCATTATTAAATAAAAATAAAATAAAGAATCTTTGTTTTCCAGTTTTAATCATAAAAAGAAATAATCCGACAGCAACAAATATTGATAATTTGAAGGAATCAAACTTTGTCATATTTACAAGTCAAAATTCTGTATCAAATTTTATGAAAATTTTTACAAAGGATAACTTGATTGGGAAAAAAATAGCGTCTATTGGTGATTCAACATCTAAAGCATTAAAAGAGTTTGGAGTTGAGGTAGACATATCTCCAGAAAATGAGTTTTCAAGCGAAAATCTTTGTAAAGAGATTTCAAATTTACCAAATAAAAATAATAAAATTATAATTGTCAAAGGAGAAGGTGGAAGATCTATTCTGAGAGATGAGTTGTCAAAGAAATTTCAGGTTTACGATGATTTAAATATTTATAAAAGAGAGCTTCCAGGCGAAATTCATAACATAGATAAACCTACTTTTGAGAAAATTTCCCACATTTGTATCACTAGTGTAGAAATCTTAAAAAATCTTATAAAGATTTGTGATTTATCAAATCTACAAATTTCAAAACATATGATTTTCGTTTCAGGAAATCAAAGGATTGCTAATGAAATTAAAAAGATATTTCCAAATCACAAAATTCTAATTTCTAAAAATCCAACAAACGAGGATATGTTAAGCACGATCTTAAATTAATCAAATTAAATTTTGCCTATCTCAACATTCTCATTTATCCATCTTTTAACAAGCTTTTCAGATAATTTATCTGAAATAGTTTCTGAACACTCTTTTGTGTCATTAATATATTTATAGTCTCTTGTAACATTTGCAATTTTAAAATTAATGTCCCCTTTCTGTCTCTTACCTAAAATTTCTCCAGGTCCTCTTATTTCTAAATCCTCTTTTGCTATATCAAAGCCATTATTATTTTTCCTAAGAATATCAATTCTTTTCCTAGCGGTATCATTAAGTCCTGATTTATATATCAAAATGCATGTGCTTTTTTTGTCACCTCTGCCAACTCTTCCTCTTAACTGATGAAGTTGTGAAAGACCCATTCTTTCTGAATTTTCTATTATTATTACTGTTGCATTAGGAACATCTAAACCAACTTCAATAATTGTTGTAGATACCAATAAATCTATTTTTTTATTTCTAAAATCACGCATAACTTGCTCTTTCTCTGCCATTTTCATTCTTCCATGAATTAAACCAACATTAATTTTCTTTAAATTTTTTTTAATTTGCTCATGAGTTTTTATCGCAGCCTTACATTCGAGAACCTCTGATTCATCGATAATTGGGCAAACCCAATAAACTTGATTCCCTTCATGGCATTTTTTACTTATCTTTTTAAAAATTTCATCTCTTCTAGTTTCCGATAAAGCTATTGTTTCAATTTCCTTTCTACCCTTTGGCATTTCATCAATGACTGAATAATCAAGATTTCCATAAAGAGTCATAGCTAATGTTCTTGGTATAGGAGTAGCTGTTAAAATTAATTGATGAGGATAAGTTTCTGATTTTCTTCCTTTTGATGTGAGAGTCATTCTTTGATGCACACCAAATTTATGCTGCTCATCAATAATTATTAGAGCGAGATTCTTAAAT
This sequence comes from uncultured Thiothrix sp., assembly GCA_902595225.1. GTDB lineage: Bacteria > Pseudomonadota > Gammaproteobacteria > Poriferisulfidales. Next base: position 161,551 of record CACJPG010000002.1, on the reverse strand, counting down.
TCTATTTGATTTTGGATAAGTGCATGAGTTCCAATTATTAAGTCAACATTACCAAGTTTGATATCTTCTGTTACTATTTTTTTTTCCCTAGTTTTCATACCACCATATAGTAATGAGATATTTATTTTAAAATCTTTTAACATTAGTTTAATACTTTGATAGTGTTGCTCCGACAAAATTTCTGTAGGAGCCATAAAAGCAACTTGAAAACCATTACTTATGGCATGTAGTGCTGCAAACAAAGCCACGAGTGTTTTTCCAGAGCCAACATCTCCTTGAACTAATCTTGTCATTGGTGTTTTTCTCTGCATATCATCAATTATTTCTTGCATAACATGCATTTGAGAATCAGTAGGCTTGAAAGCTAATTTAGAAATCAATTTCTTTATTGGCTGCATATTGTTATCCAATGGAAAAGATTCTAAGGTTTTGTTAAAAGATCGAATTCTTTTAAAGATTAATTGGTGTGCTAGAAGTTCTTCAAAAACCAGCCTCTGCTTATTTTTATTATTTGAACTTATAAGATCTTCATGAGATGTACTTTTATCAGGCCTGTGTATATTACTAAGAGCTGATTTTATATCAACAAATTCATATTTATCGAGTACTTTTTTTGGTAGTAATTCTGGCAAATGTATCTTTCCAATTTTCAGAAGCTCTATTGATTGCTTAATATAGTTTCTCAAACTATATTGATGCAGCCCCTCCGTTAAAGGATAAACTGGGGTTAAAAATTCATCTAAGGGAGGTCTTTCGTTTTCAAAGAATTGACATTCGGGATGTACAACCTCCTTCACATTATTTGCTAATCTCAATTCACCAAAACATCTAACATTTTTTCCAATAGTAAAATTTTTAATTTGACTTTTATTAAAATAAAAAAATCTTAATTGGATAGATGCAGTTTCGTCAGAAATCCTTACTACAAACATCCTCTTTTTAAAAAAAATAACATTTGCTTTATCGACTTTACCTTCAAAAAGAAATTTTTTTCCAGGCTCTAAGTCGGATATTTTTGAAAGCTTTGTTTTGTCATTATATCGAATGGGTAAATGAAAAAGTAAATCCTCTAATGAATATATACCAATCTTATTTAATTTTATAAGCCCTTTCTGACCTACGCCTTTTAAGTCAATGAGACCTGCATCACTCATAAAAATTTACTTGGTTGTTGCAATAGCATCAATCTCTATTAATGCGTCTTTGGGGAGCTGATTTATGCCAATTGCTGCTCTAGCAGGGTATGGTTTTTCAAATATTTCTTCCATATGCTTATTCACTAGTCCAAAGTGGGTCAAATCTGTTAGGTATACATTTAGTTTTAAGATCTTTTGGTAAGATGATCCAGATGCTTCAAGCACTTGACCTAAATTTTTAAAGACCTGCTTAATTTGCGACTCAATATCCTCAGAAATAATTTCCATTTTTTCAGGCACAAGAGGTATTTGCCCAGACAAATAAATCATATTGTCTAGTTTTACAGCTTGTGAGTATGCACCAATAGCGGCAGGGGCTTTATCAGTATGTATATATTCTATTGTCATTAGCCAACGGTCCTCATTACCTTATTTATATTTTTTAATTTTTTTAAATCCTTTATAACATTAGCCAAATGATTTCTATTTTTAACATCAATTGTAAACACAAATGACGCATATGGATTCTGAACCTCATCAAATTTTACATTTTCAATATTACAAGAGAGCCTAGAAATTACTCCCGCAACGTTTGCTAAAACACCCCTTTGCTTTTCAGAGTAAACTCTTATTTGTGCTTGAAAGTCTCCACTAACTTCGTCAGACCATTCTATAAAAATTCTATTTGACCTAGATTTTTTAATATTATGACAAACTGACCTATGAACAACAAATCCATTTCCTGAAGAAGTAAGTCCTACAATATCATCTCCTGGAATTGGTCTACAACATTTTGCATATTTAATTACTAGCCCCTCAGTACCTTTTATCGCAATTAATTCATTTGCTCTTGCACCAAGCAATTTAGATACAAAACTGTCATACTTTTGCTTAACAAAACTTTTTTTCATAGATATATTTTGGGCCGCCAAGTGCGGACTAATATTCCCTAAACCAATCTCTATAAATAAGTCTTTTATATTCTTTAAATTATACTCAGCTAATAATTTACTAATTGAATTATATTTAATATCTGTATATGAGGTTCCATAATCATGTAGGGCTTTATCAAGAATTTTTAATCCAAGATCTGATGCTTGTTCAGACTGCATCTTCTTCAAGTAATTTTTAATATTTGTTCTTGCCTTAACTGTCACAACAAATTCGAGCCATGATGGGTCAGGCTTTCCGAGAGTATTTGTAATTACTTCAACTGTTTGGCCCGATGATAAAGTAGTGCTTAGAGGGACATCAATATCATTAATTTTTGCCGCAACACAATTGTCACCAATGGCGGAATGAATAGAATAAGCAAAATCTATAACGCTGCTTCTATATGGTAATTCTTTAATTTCACCTTTTGGAGTGAAAACATATATTTCATCAGGGAAAAGATCGATTTTTATATTTTCAAGGAGATCTAAGGAATTAGGAGAATTTCGCTTCATTTCAATGATTTTTTGCAACCAATCTCTCGCATATGCTTGAGCTGATGAATGGCCTCCTGTCTTGTACTGCCAGTGAGATGCAATGCCTGATTCAGCGAATTGATCCATTTCTTTTGTTCTTATTTGAACTTCAATGGGTATGGCATTTGGCCCAAATAAAACGGTATGAAGAGCCTGATAACCATTAGACTTTGGTATTGCAATGTAATCCTTAAATTTTCCTGGCACAGGCTTGAAAAGATTATGTGTTGCCCCAAAAATTCTATAGCAGTCATCAATTTTTTCAGTCACAAGCCGTAAACCATAAATATCAAATACAGCATTAAAACTAATTTTTTTCTTTTTCATTTTTTTATAAATGCTATATGGATTTTTTTGCCTAGTATAAATTTCTGCATTTATATTTAAATCTTTTAACCTTTCGTCTATTTTATTTTTAATCTCGTCAAGAAATTTAGACTTATTGCCTTTATGATTTTCAACTGCATTATTGATAATTTTATTTCTGAGTGGGTATATAGTCCTAAATGATATTTCCTCTAACTCTAGTCGAAGTTTATTCATGCCAAGTCTTAAAGCTATTGGGACATAAATTTCTAGAGTTTCTGAAGCGATACGAAGTTTTTTGTCCATTGGTAAACAATCTAAAGTCCTCATATTGTGTAATCTATCTGCCAATTTCAAAAGAATAACTCTTAGATCGTCTGACATTGCAAGCATCATTTTACTAAAATTTTCAGCTTGAACTTCGTCTCTAGATAAAAATTTTATATTTTCAATTTTACTAACACCATCTACTAATTTTGCTATCTCTAATCCAAATTTTTCTTCAATATCTTCCTTGCCTGCAGGTGTATCTTCCACAACATCATGAAGAATCGCAGCAGCTATACTCACTGCATCCATCTTCATTTCAACTAAAATTGAGGCGACCGAGAGTGGGTGATTAATATATGGTTCACCGCTTTCACGAAGTTGGCCTTTATGATTCAAAAAACTGAATTCATATGCTTTCTTAAGCATACTAATTTGATCTTTATCTAAATATTTTTTCGCTTTTTTTAATAGGCTGTCAAAAGCAGGATTTGATGAATCTTGCTGACTCAAATTAGTTTTTTTTAAATTTGAAGATTCAGCCATGCCATACTATCAAAAATTAAGTTGATTCTTCCTGAGGAGCATTAACATTTTCATCAGAAATTTCTCCCTCTGTGCTTTCCTCATTTGAAGAATCAGAAGCATTTAACTCCTCTGTGTTTTCCTCATTTGAAGAATCAGAAGCATTTAACTCCTCTGTGCTTTCAGTTTCAGAGTCATTTTCTCTAAGCAAAGTACCAATTTCTTCATCAATTTCAGATTGGTCAAATATACCTTCGTCTTCGTTTATGACTGGTTTTTCCTCAAGCATTTCCTCAGTTATATTACCAGCAGCTATTTCACGCAAAGCAAGAACTGTAGCCTTATCATTGTCCCACTCAAGAGTTGGCTCTTTACCATTCATTATCTGGCGAGCTCTTTTACTCGCTACTCGCACTAAGTGAAATCTATTTTCAACTTGCTCTAAACAATCTTCTACCGTGATCCTAGCCATAATTAATCCTATATAAATAAATAAGTTACTAAGTAAATAGTACTTTAAAAGTCAAAATGTATCAAAGGTTCTTTCCTTATTTTGTCGTCAAATAACAAATCTTTATCCATGCAGAATGAGTGAAGTTTTTTCTCCGCCTCGGCAAAATCATCATTTACAATGATGTAATCATAGTTTTTTGCTTTACTTAACTCAATTTTAGCGTTTTCAAGTCGTTCGATAATTATTTCCTCTTCATCTGTACCTCTTTCACGCAGTCTTTTCTCAAGAATTTCAAATGAAGGAGGAAGAATAAATATACTTCTAGATAAAGGAAATTTTTTCTTAATTATTTCTGCACCTTGAAAGTCAATTTCTAGGATAACAATTATATCGTCTTCAAGTAATTTAACTACTGAATCAATTAGAGTCCCGTAAAAGTTACCATGAACCATCGCATGTTCTAAATACTTCTCGTTTTTAATTTTATCTTGGAACTCGTCCGAGGATATAAAATTATAATCTATACCATTCGCTTCCCCTACTCTAGGTTTACGAGAAGTATCAGAAATACAGACAGAAATATTTTTATCCTTAAGTATCTTTTTAATTAAACTTGTTTTTCCTGCGCCAGAGGGGGCTGAAACTACACAAAGCTTTTTGAAAATACTGTTATCAAAATCAACCATTCTATAATTATATATTTTACAGAAGATAATTTCCCAAAAAAAAACCTACTATCAAAGATAGTAGGTTTAATCTCATTAGGAGATAATGAATTAAAATGCGTATTGAGCTCTAAGCTGGACACTGTCTAAATCCTCAGTAGTACCACCAGGATTTGCTTGATTATCCATGCTTACGCTTGAGTAATTAGCCATAAATTTAACTGTTTTCGTAACATACCAGTTCACTCCAACAACTGTTCTGTCAACGTCAACTTCACTTGCAGCAACCGTTCCTTCGTCAGCATCGTCAATTGAGATATCCTCATAACGAAGTACAAATTCAACAGCGCCCATTTTTCCTTTTGGATTAATCTTGTCAAATATTGCACCTTTCCATTTATAGCCTCTAGTTTCACCAGTTACCACATAAGAAAGCTGACCATAAAAACCATCCCATTCATAACCTTTTGAACCATTAACTAGCTCTGTATCATTATCAAAGTACTCTGCTTGTAAAGAAAATGGCCCGCTTACATAAGCTGCTTCAACACCCCATGTTGTTATATCCCCTGCGGCAGCATCTGCTAACATAGTTTTATCACCTTGGTGAATACCAATTTGAAGTTCAGCGTTAGCAGCTTCTCCTTTATAGTCAGCTAATCCATAAGACACACCAAAATGAGCAAAGTCATTACCTATTTTTGGTGAATAATTTAATCTAGCCGTGGTGTGCCAGATCATATCATTGTCGTCGTCAGTGTCATCTTTATAAGCATCGTATACTGACAAAGCGCCGGATAAACGATTTTCTTTATTATAAAAACCTAATTTGATACCAGCGCCATCTCCTGGTTTACCAACTAAGTAGTTAACTTTTTCATTCATCGCATTTAAAAGACCTCTTTCAATTGTTGAGATCCATTTTGATGAAGTTCTTTGTTCAAGCATCATGTCGGCTTTGGTTTTACCAAAAGTTACGTAAAATCCTTTTGTGGTATCATATTTTAAATAACCTTCATCGAGATTTGCTTTATCTCCTTCAGAAAGAAAATCCCATGTAGCCTTATAAGACCAGTGTTTATTTACAGAACCTTTAATATTGACTCTGGTTCTTCGCCATTCCATATCTGAAAATGATTTATTTTCAGTTTGGTGACCCGAGTCCATATTATCGTAATCCATCATCAAACGACCGCCGATAGCAAATTTTTGATCTCCAGATTTTATTTTAATACCACCTCCAGATGTATTAATGGATAATTTATCTGCTTTTGTGATCACATTACTTTTACTATTCGATAAATTTTGCTTTTGAGCTTGCTCTAAAGCATTAATCTTAATTAGGGCGTTTTGTAGTAATTCCTTCATTTCATTAAATTCCTGCTCAGAAACTGAATACGAGGGATTTACAATTAAAATAGAAAGTATTACTGGGACTAGCAATTTTAGTTTCATTTTTTTCTCCTGATTTCATAATTTTAATGCCTCGAATATTAGAACTTTTTTATTACGCGAATCTTAATCTTTTATGAAAGTTTTATTACAATTACTCTATTTAATAAATCTGTCATATTTTTGTGAGATATTTCCTATCGCACAAATAATTTATTATGGAGACTTAAAATGTTAAATAAGATGTTGGGTTTGGTAATAATCATTACTTTCATGTCAGCAGCACACGCTAGAGATCAGATAAATATTGTGGGCTCATCTACAGTTTATCCATTTGCTATTGTTGTGGCCGAAAAATTTGGAAAAACTACAGATTTTAAAACACCAAAAATTGAATCAACAGGTTCAGGTGGTGGTTTGAAACTATTTTGCGCAGGTGTCGGAACACAACATCCAGATTTTACAAATACATCAAGAGCTATTAAAAAAAATGAAATACAAAGATGCAGAGAGAATGGCGTTGGCGATATCACTGAAGTGAAAGTTGGTTATGATGGAATTGTTATTGCGAATTCAAACTCTGCAAAGCCATTTACAATTTCCACAATGGATATCTACCTTGGCTTAGCAGCAGAAATACCTAATCCAGATGGATCTGAAACTTTTATAAAGAATCCACACAAAACATGGCAGGATGTAAATTCAGATCTCCCGAACATGAAAATTGAAGTACTAGGGCCTCCACCAACTTCTGGTACAAGAGATGCTTTTTCAGAACTAGCATTAGAAAAAGGAGGTTGTAAAAAAATTGAATGGATTAAAGCTCTAAAAAAGAAGAATAAAAGCGAATATAAAGCAAAGTGTCACACTGTGAGAGAAGATGGGCATTTTATAGAAGCTGGCGAAAATGATAATTTAATGGTTCAAAAATTAGTTTCAAATCCAAATGCTTTAGCAATATTTGGTTTTAGCTTTTTAGATCAAAATACAGACAAAATCCAAGGCGCAATAATAAATAATATCTCACCTGATTTTGAAAATATTGCTTCAGGGAAATATCCAATATCTAGACCATTATTCTTTTATGCGAAAAATGCACATTTAAATGTTATTCCTGGAATGAAAGAGTATGTTGAAATGTTTTTAAGTGATTCAGCCTCGGGGGAGGATGGATATTTATCAGAAAAGGGTTTAATACCTATGCCTGCTGAGGAACGTAATATCATAAATCCCAAAGTAAAAGATTTTACTTACATTGTAGGGGATATATCTCCATCAAAAATTAAATAGATACGATACTTTTGTATTTATAGTCTTGGTAGACGGGGTGATTATTCACCCCACTTTCTATGTATAATAAAAAAATAGGAATCTTATCAATATGCAAATTTTTGAAAAATATCTAAGTGTTTGGGTAGGCATATCAATAATATTTGGATTATTTCTTGGTAATAACTTTAAAAAATACTTTATAAGTATTGCTGATCTTAATTATGCAAATATCAATTTAGTTATAGCCATACTCATTTGGATTATGATTTACCCAATGATGCTTAGCATTGATTTTAAATGCATAAGAAACGTTTGGGAAAATCCAAATGGACTTTACTTAACAATATTTATGAACTGGATTATAAAGCCTTTTAGTATGGCGGGTATAAGTATCCTTTTTTTTCATTATATTTTTAATGACTATGTATCGACTGAAGATGCAAACAGTTATATTGCAGGAATGATTTTGCTGGGTGTTGCCCCTTGTACCGCAATGGTTTTCATCTGGTCAAAACTTGTGAATGGAAATCCAAACTATACTTTACTTCAAGTTTCAATTAACGACTTAATTTTAATTCTAGCCTTTCCAATAATTACAAAATTACTATTAGGTATTACTGGTATAACAATTCCTTGGGATACTTTAATTGGTTCTGTTGTTTTATATATTATTATTCCCTTGTTTATAGCAATGATAACTAGGTATATCTTTTTAGAAAATAAAGAAGATAAAATAAATAAACTTACTGAAAACTTAAAACCACTTTCTATCATGGGATTACTAGTTACAGTAATTATTTTATTTGGTCTTCAGGCAGATAAAATTAATGACAAACCTTTTGTGATCCTATTGATATCTATCCCACTAATAATTCAAACCATTGGTATTTTTGTAGTTACTTATTTTCTAGCATTTAAACTATCAATTCCTTATAATATAGCTGCACCAGCGGCGCTAATTGGAACATCTAATTTTTTTGAACTAGCTGTAGCAGTTGCGATAAGTCTATTTGGATTAGACTCTGGGGCAGCGCTCGCTACTGTTGTAGGAGTACTAGTTGAGGTCCCAATAATGCTGATATTGGTAAATTACGCAAAAAAAACAAAGCATTTTTTTAAGGAAACATAGATGGAATTAGTCAAAAAAACAGATAACTACACGATTTATAAAAAGAAGTCTGGTAGATACGCTGTAAAGGATAAAGACAAAAAGTACATTTCAGACAAAGATAAAGAAAAAATCTTATTAGAAGAAAAGCTTATTAAACTTTCTCCTCGTAAAAAACCTGTTGAAGAGAAAGCTGAAGCTCCTGCTGAAGAAAAAGTTGAAGAGAAGGCTGAGGCTCCTGCTGAAGAGAAGGCTGAGGCTCCTGCTGAAGAGAAAGCAAAAGAATAATTACCTTTTTCTTTTTATCGAAAAATCTGCCAAGAAAGTTAAGAGATTTGCTACTTCGGTATTTTCAATAACCTTAACATTTTCTTTTGCTAAGTTTACATATTCTATTGCTTTATTTTGAGTCATTTCCAAAGCATTTGTTTCAAAAATAATATCCTTCAATATCAAAAAATCTTCTATTTTTCTCTTCTGTATTATATCTTTTAGGATGTCTTTTTTTGAATCCGAACAGTTTTGAAAAGCGTAAATAAAAGGAAGTGTGATTTTTCCACCACTTAAGTCGTCTCCGATATTTTTGCCAATTTGTTCGTTTGATTCTGCTGCGTAATCTAATACATCATCAGAAATTTGAAATGCCAGGCCAATATTCCTTCCATACATTGCTAAATTTTTTCTAGTTTCAAAATCACAATCTGCCAAAACAGCAGTGCACTCACATAAGGCCTCGAAGAGTGTGGCGGTTTTATATTGAATCACTCTTAAATATTCTTCAATATTTGTTTCGACTTGGTCTACGCATGTTAATTGCAAGACTTCACCCTTTGCAATGGTGTTAGTGGCATGTGCTAAGATTTTCATAACTTCCATATCATCAAGCTCAACCATTATTTCAAAAGATCTTGAATACAAAAAATCGCCGACCAATACGCTTGCCTCGTTTCCCCACACTTTGTTGACCGTGTCCTTTCCTCTTCTCTTGCCCGATAAATCAACTACGTCGTCATGAAGTAAAGTAGCGGTGTGAATGAATTCTATAATTACGGCCAATTTATATGACTTTTCCTTGTCTAGATTTAAAGCTTTGCCAATAATCGCAACCAAAATCGGTCTAATTTTTTTTGATGGCGCATCTATGATGTATTTGGAAACTTTCTCAATTAGAGCAATATCTGATTCTAAATATTTCTCGATACATGCCTTAATATCCTCAATTTCCTCTTGCATACTATCGTTTATAGTATTGTAATCCATGTATCTTCCTCGAATTTTTGCTTAAATCCCCTTAGATTTTGAATTATATAGTAAAATCCCATTATGTTCTTAACTATACGTTGACCTCAATTTAGCATGAATGTAGAATACTTGGCCTAAACAAAACTAAACTTTACTAAATTATTATGTATGCAGTAATCAGCACAGGTGGAAAACAATATAGAGTTTCCAAAGGTGATACAATTAGAATTGAAAAACTTGACAAAAAAGAGGGTGATAAAGTCCTTTTTGACAAAGTTCTTTTGATTTCAGATAAGGGTAAAGTTAGTATAGGTAAACCTTTTCTTGAAAAAGGCAAGATCGAAGGCGTTGTAAAAGCACAAGGTCGAGATGAAAAAATAAGTATTATTAAATTCAACAGAAGAAAGCACTTTAAAAAACAAGCTGGGCATCGTCAAAGCTTTACAAATGTTGAAATCACAAAAATTGCAGAGGGTAAATAATGGCTCACAAGAAAGCTGGTGGAAGCACAAGAAACGGCAGAGATTCAGAATCAAAAAGGCTTGGTGTTAAAAAATATGGTGGTGAGCTTGTCAAGGCCGGTAATATAATTGTCAGGCAACGAGGCACAAAGATTCATCCAGGCGATAATGTTGGCTGCGGTAAAGATCACACTCTTTTTGCAAAATCTGATGGACATGTGAAATTTTCAATCAAAGGGCCGAAAAATAAAAAATTTGTAAGTATAATTTCTTTATAAATTTTTTAGTCTTTCCCAAAAATCTTATATAAAATCTTATATTATTTAAAATTGAACATTCGTTATGAATGAGGTTAATCCGTGAAATTTGTAGATGAAGTTGAAATTGAAGTTAAAGCTGGCAAAGGTGGCAATGGTATTGCAAGTTTTAGAAGAGAAAAATACATTGAATTTGGTGGTCCAGATGGTGGCGACGGAGGCGATGGGGGAAATATTTATTTAAAAGGAACGAAAAATTTAAACACGCTTGCAGATTTCAGAACGAAAAAAAAATTTGATGCCCAAAATGGGGAAAATGGAATGGGGAAAAATAAAACCGGAAAAAACGGGGAAGATCTTGATATTTTAGTCCCACTAGGAACAATCGTATGTAATGCAGAAAGTGGCTTAAAAATTAGTGAATTGATTGAGGACGACCAAAGACTTCTTGTTGCTAAAGGTGGAAAACATGGTTTTGGAAATCTTAGATTTAAATCATCAACAAATAGAGCACCAAGAAAATTTACAAAAGGTGCTTTAGGTGAAGAATTGAACCTAAAATTAGAACTAAGGCTACTAGCAGATGCAGGTTTTTTAGGAAAACCTAATGTTGGCAAATCTTCACTTATGAGGGCTATGACAAAGGCAAAGCCAAAAGTTGCCAACTACCCATTCACAACGCTAAACCCATCCTTAGGTGTAGTTGATATAGGGTATGGCGAGAGCTACGTTATAGCTGATATACCAGGCTTGATTGAGGGCGCAGCTGAAGGCATTGGTCTTGGTACGCAATTTCTAAAACACCTATCTAGGACAAATATACTTTTACATGTATTAGATATTCAAAATTTCAGCAGCGAAGGAAAAATAAATGACTTAACGAGTATAAATAATGAACTTGAAAAATTTGATGTTAAGTTAGCGAATAAAAGGCAGTACTTGATATTTAATAAAGTTGATTTGCTTGATACTAGGGAGCTTGAAGAAAAGAAAAAATATATATTAAATTATTATGATGAAAAAGAGGTGTTCTTTACATCTGCAGTTGGTAATATAGGTATAGAAGATTTAAAGAAAAAAATTTTTTATGAGATAACAAAAAATAGTTAGTGGTTTATTAATTTCCATCAACAAATTTTAATTATAAAAATTATGACTTTAAATACGAAGAAAATTAAAGAATTAGAAAATGCACTTGATAGCCTCAATATTAAGGTTACCTCAGTAAATGAGAAAATAAAAAGTCATAATCGATCGCATAGTAATTCAAAAGACCCAGATTTAAAAAATAAAAAAATGATTTCTATTAATAATGAAATAGAAAAAAAGGCCTATGCGCCTATTAATAATGATGAGCTGTTAGAAAAAATATTAAGGTTGGAGAAAAAAAATAAGAATATGGAAACGTATTTATCTCTTATTATTTTATTCTTAATTATTTTAATGGTTTTCTCAATTGATTCTAATATTTTAACGTAAATGTCATGAAAAAAAATTGGGTTATAAAAATTGGAAGTTCTTTAGTTACAAAAGGGAATACTGGTCTTGATAATAAGAATATTAAAAATTGGACCAAACAAATAAATGAACTTGTTAAAAATAATATAAAGGTAATCATAGTTTCATCCGGGGCAATTGCTGAAGGCATGAATAGACTAGGACTTAAAAAAAGACCTACCTCCTCTAGTGAACTTCAAGCACTCGCCTCGATAGGCCAAATGGGTCTAATTCAAGCATATGAAACTGCTTTTAAAAAGTATAATATTCTAACTGCGCAAATGCTTCTCACGCATGAAGATTTAAGTAACAGAGAAAGGTACTTAAATGCAAAAAACACTTTAAATAATCTAATGGGCCTAAATGTAATCCCAATCATTAATGAAAATGATTCTGTTTCAACTGATGAGATAAAATTTGGGGATAATGATACATTAGCATCCCTAGTTGCTAATTTAAGTAGCGCTAACTTGTTGGTTATGCTGACGGATCAAGATGGTTTATTTAATAAAGATCCTAAGAAAGAAAGAAATGCTGAGCTTATACAATCTATATCAGTATCTGATAAAAATTTAGGTAAATATGCAGGGCCAAGTTCAAGTGCAATGGGTCGTGGTGGAATGATAACAAAGATTACAGCTGCTAAAAAAGCTGCAAAATCAAATACCCAAACGATAATCGCTAACGGAAGAAAAAAAGATATTTTAATAAACATTCTTAATGATGAAAAAGATGTTGGCACAAAAATTTATAATAAAAGTTCTGGTATAAAATCAAAAAAACAGTGGATTGCGAATTCCTCGAAAGTTAAAGGAAAATTAATTGTGGATTTGGGCGCGAAAAAAGTTATCAAAAATTCGGGGAAAAGTCTTTTACCAATTGGCATAAAATCATTTGATGGAATTTTTCAAAAAGGTGATGTTGTTGCAATTTGTGATTCTAAAAAAGTTGAGATTGCAAGAGGTCTTTCTAATTATGATTCTGAATGCTTAAAAAAAATAATAGGTAAATCAACGAAAGAGATAAAAAAAGAAATTGAAATATTCGACAATGAAGTCGTTGTACACAGAGATAATATGATATTGTCTTAACTTAGATTAAAAATTTGTTTATTTAGTCTACTTTTGTATCTAGCAGCTTTATTCTTATGAATGATTCCTTTTGATACACTGGCATCAATGACGGGTACTGCTTTTTTATAGTTTTCAGTTGCTAGCGATTTGTCTTTCAAATCTATTGCTTTAACAACATTTTTTACAAATGTTCTTAATTTTGATCTTAACGCCATATTTCTCTCTCTTCTCGAAACAGATTGACGTGCTCTTTTTCTAGCTTGTGCAGTATTTGCCATAAATTATGTCTATTAAAATAATAAAGACGACAATATGAGGTTTTATTGATAATTTGTCAATAAGAAAGTAAAAAATAGCTTAAAATTATATATAATTGCTAAATGCCTATATCTATTAAAGAAAAATTCTTAAAAAGCACCGCTGTAGTTTCAATTTTTACTATGCTCTCACGTATTTTTGGCTATATCAGAGATGCTTTGATGTTTATATTCATTAGCAATGCATCAGGTGCTTTAGATGCTTTTTTTGTAGCATTTCGGATTCCCAATTTTTTTAGAAGAATTTTTGGTGAGGGAGCGCTATCTACTGCCTATATTCCGGTATTAAGTGATTATAAAAATAAAGATGATCAAAAAGAAGTCAAAGAATTTATCAACACATCTATAACGACTATATCTCTGATACTTCTTATTGTTTCGGTAATTGGGGTTTTGATTGCTCCTATTTTAATATACCTAATCGCGCCAGGATTTGTTAACTCAGAGTTCGGGCAATATGATCTCACTGTTAGCTTATTAAAGATTACTTTTCCATATATGTTATTCATTTGCCTGACTGCAATTGCAGGAAGTATTCTAAATACATACGATAATTTTGCTTACCCTGCGATAACGCCCGTTGTTTTAAATCTTAGTTTAATAGCAAGTGTTTTATTTGCTGCACCATATTTTGAAAAACCAGTTTTTGCTCTTGCTTGGGGCCTTTTACTCGGAGGGGTAATTCAACTTGCTTTTCAAATTTATCCAATAGCAAAGCTTGGACTATTACCAAAGATAAAATTTAACTCGCGACACCCAGGTTTAAAAAAAATAAAAGAAATAATGTTACCAATGATTTTTGGCTCTTCAGTTACTCAAATTAATATGATCTTCGATACAGTCATAGCATCTTTTTTAATAACAGGAAGTATTGGTTGGTTATATATGTCAGATAGATTTGTTGAACTTCCTCTCGCACTCTTTGGAATTTCAATAGCAACAGTAATGCTGCCAAAATTGTCAGATTACTTTAACAGGTCAAATATCGACGCATATAACAGGACTCTTAACTGGGGATTAAAATTAGGAATACTTATTTCTTTTCCAACAATGCTTGGCCTAATAATATTGTCAGACCCAATCTTGATTACACTTTTAAAATATAAAGAATTTACATTAAATGATGTGCATATGACTTCTATTGCTCTTATTGCTTTTTCAATAGGTCTTCCAGGTATGATTGGTTCAAAAATTCTAATCACAAATTACTACTCAAGAAAAGATACTAAGTATCCAGTAAAAGCTGCTCTTATAGCAGTTTTATGTAACTTTGTTCTAAATATAGCTTTCGTTGTCTATCTTGTAAAAACAGATTTTAATGGCGCGCATATTGGGCTAGCAGTTGCAACATCTCTATCTGCATATGTAAATTTTTTCTTTTTATTTAAAAATGCTGTAAAAACAAAAATTTTTAATATGGATCAAGATATTATTTTCTACATATTAAAATCAGTGATTGCAACGATAGTAATGTCAGCATTTTTATTATATTTCGATCTGTCTAAACAAGCATGGATGGATTATGAATTAGTAGAAAGAGTAATGAATTTATTTTTATTAATTATTTTTTCTGCATTGATTTATTTTGCATTTTTGTATTTATTTAATATAAAGCCAAAAAATATTAAAGAGCAATTATGAAAATTATAAGAGATTTAGAAAAAATATTTTTTGAAAATAAAATCACTGCAACTATTGGTGGATATGACGGTATTCATATTGGGCATAATAGAATCATTTCTAAAGTAGTTCAGAAAGCAAAAGAAAATAATTCAAAAAGTGCGCTTATAACCTTTAAGCCATTGCCTAAAATTTTCTTTGCGAGAAAAAATTTTGAGTTATTAACAATATATAAAAAGATAGAAATTCTAAAAGAATTGAATGTTGACTATATGATATTACTTAGATTTAATGACTCACTAATTTCCATGAGTTCAAAAGACTTTATTGAGGAAATATTGATTAAAAAATTGAATATATCCTCTCTTACTGTTGGGCATGATTTTAAATTTGGGAAAAACCAGTCTGGTAGTGTCAGCGATTTGCAAGATTATGCCCACAAAGGATCTTTCACTCTAAACGTTGAGGAAAAACATAGTATTGCAGGAGAGCGCATATCAAGTTCTTCGATAAGAGATTATATTATGCAAAATAATTTTGAAAAAGCGTCGAAAATGCTTGGAAGACCATACACGGTATCTGGTAAGATTATACACGGAGATAAGAGAGGACGAACCATTGGATTTCCAACCGCAAATATTAAATTAGAGCCTAATATTTTGTTAAGTGGGGTTTATGCTGTTTCAACTTTATTTAGAAAAAAGAAATATTATGGTGTTGCAAATATTGGATACAAACCAACTTTTGATGGGCAAAAGTATTTGTTTGAGGCAAATATATTTGACTTTTCTCAAGATTTATATGGCCAAAGACTAGAATTTGACATTATCTCGAAAATTAGAGAGACAAAAAAATTTAGTGGAGTAGAAGAATTAAAAAAATATATAAATTTAGATGTAAAATCTGCTAAAGAAATTTTTAAATTAAAATGAGTGACTATAAAAATACATTAAATCTGCCAAAAACAGAATTTCCGATGAAAGGGAATCTGCCAAATAAGGAACCTTTGATTCAAGAAAAATGGGAAAAGGAGAATTTATATTCTCAACTACTTGATTCGAACAAAGACCGTGAGAAATATATCCTACATGATGGCCCACCCTATGCAAACGGAGACATTCATATTGGCCATGCTGTAAATAAAATTTTAAAAGATGTAATTGTGAGGTCAAAGATACTTAGTGGATATAACGTGCCATTTGTACCAGGATGGGACTGTCATGGACTTCCAATTGAAATTGAAGTTGAAAAAAAAATAAAAAAAGGTGAAGAACTTTCTGATAAAGATTTTAGAAAATTGTGCAGAGAATATGCGCTGAACCAGGTGGAAAGACAAAAAAAAGATTTTAAAAGACTTGGGGTGTTGGGAGATTGGGAAAATCCATATTTGACATCCAACAAGAAGTTTGAGGCATCAACTCTTAAAGCACTTGAAAAAATTTATAATAATGGGCACCTTCAAAAAGGTTTTAAACCAGTTCATTGGTGTGTGAAAATTCAATCTGCATTGGCTGAAGCAGAAGTAGAGTATCAAGAAAAAGAATCTATCGCTATCGACGTAAAATTTGAGGTTACTTCGCTAGATGAAGTAAAGCGAATATTCGCCATTAACGATATTGATAAAAAAGTTTTTGTTGTTATATGGACAACGACACCATGGACACTTCCATCAAATAAATCAATAGCTGTAAAAAGTGATTTAAATTACATATTAGTATCAAATAATAAAGAGATTTATATTATAGCTGAAAGCCTTTTTGAAAAATTCCAAGAAAGAACAAATCTAAAATTGTCAATATTAGCTAGGTGTAGTGGTGAAAATTTAATAAATTTGGAAGCTAATCATCCTTTCCTTGATAATAAAATAAATATAATTTCAAGTGACCATGTTACTGATGATTCGGGAACAGGCTGTGTTCATATTGCTCCTGCGCATGGTATAGAGGATTTTGAGTTAGGAAAAAAACATAATTTAGAGGTAGTTAACCCAATACAAAGTGATGGTATTTTCTCAGGATTACCTGAAGAACTAAATGGAACTCATGTTTATAAACTTGATGAGCAAATTATAAATATACTTTCTAGAGAAGATAAATTATTAAGTAGTAATAAGTTTAAACATTCCTATCCTCATTGCTGGAGAACAAAAACTCCTTTGATATATAGAGCTACGCCGCAATGGTTTATTTCAATGAAAAAAAATAATTTAATAGATAAAACCTTAGAAAAAATACCTGAAGTTGAATGGCTTCCAGCTTGGGGAGAAGCAAGAATAGAGGGCATGATAAGCCAAAGACCAGATTGGTGTATATCTCGGCAACGAAAATGGGGTGTTCCTATCACTCTTTTAATAAACAAAAAAACTGGTGAGCCCCACTCAAACTCTTCAATAATTTTTTCAAGAGTTTGTAAACTTGTAGAAGAACATGGTATAGAAAAATGGTTCGAAATAGATATTGGTGATTTGATAGACAATCCTGATGACTATGAAAAAGTCCAAGATACTCTAGATGTATGGTTTGATTCAGGTTCATCTCATGCCGCAGTCCTTGAAACAAGTGCAAACTTAAGATTTCCTGCGGACTTATATTTAGAGGGCTCAGATCAACATAGAGGTTGGTTTCAATCGTCCTTACTTACCTCTATAGCTGTTAATGATTCAGTACCTTATAAAGCTGCAATGACTCATGGATTTACGGTTGACGGTCGTGGAAATAAAATGTCAAAGTCCAAGGGCAATGTAATAGCACCGCAAAAAATTATTAACCGTTTAGGATCAGATATACTTCGTCTATGGGTGGCATCAACTGATTCTTCCTCAGAAATGACAGTTTCAGAAGAAATTCTAAATAGGACCTCTGACAAATACAGAAAAATTAGGAATACGATTAGATTTTTACTTTCAAATATTGATGACTATGATCCAGAAACGTTCTCTATAAAAGATACATCTATTGAATTAGATAAATGGATAGTATTAAAAGCAATAAATTTACAAAAAGAAATATTAGACCATTACAACAAATTTAATTTTCATATTATTTCACAATTAATTCATGGTTTTTGTGTAAATGAACTTGGCTCTTTTTATTTGGATGTAATTAAAGATAGGCAATATACATGTAAAAAAGATTCTACAGAAAGAAAATCAGCGCAAAATTCCATGTATGTTATTTTACAAATGTTATTAAGCTGGATTGCACCAATATGTCCACATACCGCTGAAGAGGCTTGGTCTCATGTGCCAAAAAGTTCTCAAAAATCCATCTTCTTTAATAAATGGTTGATAATTAATGATAGCGAAATTCCGCAAACAAAAATAAATCTAGAAAATTGGGAAAAGATTTTAGAAATTAAAAAACATGTTTCTAAAGAATTGGAAAATAAAAGAGAGAAAAATATAATTGGCTCATCTCTTGATGCTGATGTAAAAATATTATGCTCAGATAATTTATATAATTTATTATCAGAGTATGGCGATGAATTAAAATTTATATTTATCACCTCAAAGGTTATTTTAGAGAGAGAAAATAATTTAAAAGAGGGGCAAATCTACGAAATAAATGGAGAAAATCTAAAAGTTGAAATTGAAAATTCAAAGAACAAAAAATGTGAAAGATGTTGGCATAGATGTATTAGCGTTGGAACAGACAAAAATCATAAAACTCTTTGCGTAAGATGTATCTCAAACGTTTATGGTAGTGGAGAAATTAGAAGATATGCCTAAAAAAAAAATATACTCTATATTTATAATTCTTTCAGTTTTTCTAGCAGATTTTCTCACAAAAACTATTGCGGTTAACAAGTTATTGCTTTATAAGTCAGAACCAGTCACTAGTTTTATGAATTTCACTCTTGCGTTTAATTACGGTGCCGCTTTTAGTTTTTTGAGTGATGCTGGTGGATGGCAAAGATGGTTTTTTATTATTTTCAGCATAACGGTAATTTGTTTAATTATTTATCTTCTGATAAAAGAGAACTTCTCTGAATATATGCCTTTTAGTTTCGTTCTGGCGGGGGCATTGGGAAATCTTTATGACAGAATATATTATGGATACGTTATTGATTTTATTGAATTTTATTATAAAGGCTTCTCATGGCCGATATTTAATGTAGCCGATATTGCAATTTCCATTGGTATTATATTATTGTTATATAATATGTTTTCAGGTGGAAAAAAAATATGAACATAATTTTGGCTAATCCTCGAGGTTTTTGTGCTGGTGTTGATAGAGCAATAGAAATAACAAATAGAGCTCTGGAAATGTTTGGTGCGCCTATATACGTGAAACACCAAATTGTTCACAATAAATATGTGGTAGATGAATTAAAAGATAAGGGTGTTATATTTATAGAAGATGTGAGGACAGTTCCAGAAGGTTCCATTTTAATTTACAGTGCTCACGGTGTATCTGAAGAAATAATCAATCAATCAAATAAAAAAAACTTACAGGTTTTTAATGCAACCTGCCCTCTAGTAACAAAAGTTCATATGGAAGTTGCAAGATTATCAAAGAAAAATATTAATACAATTTTAATTGGTCATAAAGGCCACCCTGAAGTTGAAGGAACCATAGGGAGATATATAACTGAGTCTGATTCAGAAATTACTTTAGTTGAAAACGAATCAGATGTTGAGAAATTAAAATTTGATGAAAATGAAGAAATAGCATATGTCACACAGACCACTTTGTCTATTGATGATACTAAAAATATAATCAATGCTATAAAGAAAAAGTACCAGAATGTCATAGAGCCAGCAAGAGGTGATATATGTTACGCAACCACTAATAGGCAAGGTGCGGTTAAAGAACTCACAGAAAAGTGTGACATAATTTTTGTTGTTGGGTCTGAAAACAGTTCGAATTCAAACAGATTAAGAGAAATATCAACAAGAGCTGGTGTTCCATCATATCTTCTTGATAGTGCAAATGATCTTGATGTTAGTTGGTTAGCAAATAAAAAAAATATTGGTTTAACTGCAGGTGCCTCAGCACCTGAAGTTCTAGTTCAATCAATTATTAATAAATTGAAAAGCTTTGGGGCAATTAATGTTATAAACTCAGAAGGTGTTGAGGAAAATATAACGTTTAAAATTCCGAAAGAACTTATTGCAAAAAGTTAAATTACACCAATACCAGCTAAAGCGAAATATACTGTAAGCACACAAATAATAATGCCTAAAGAAAGTGCAACTATTCTGAAAATATCCATAAGATCTCCTCTATTTTGTTTGGCATTTTGACATAAAAGAAAGAATATTTAAATTAATTTTTGAGCCTGTGGTCAGAATTGAACTGACGACCTTTTCATTACGAGTGAAATGCTCTACCAACTGAGCTACACAGGCAATCCTATGAGACCATGCTATCTACAATTTTTGCAGAAGCAATGGCGGTTAAAATACCATATCTATAATGACCAAAATTATATATTACCCTCTCATTGTTTTTACTTTTGCATATGTAAGGTTTTTGATTGGCAAACGGTCTAAATCCAAAAAAGTATTCTTTTTCTAATATTTTAATACTGGGCGAAAAAAGTTTTGACAAAGCATGATCAAAAATGCTTTTTGCCTCATTACTTATACTTTCATCAAAACCAACATCTTCCAAAGTTGAGCCTATAAGAAACTTATTATCCCCTCTTGGTATTATATAAAGATCATCAAATAATAGAGTATTTGAAATAATTTTTTTATTTGTTCTAAACAACATAGTTTGTCCCTTAATAGGTTTTAGAAAAACTTTTTTGTCATTTAGAACCTCATTGCTCCAGGCACCTGCTGAAACAATTATATAATCATACTTATTATTTTCTGGTTGTTTTAAAAATAAATTTAGATCTTCAACTTTCATTTGTATGAAAGACGCATTTTTATTTTTAAGTTCTTTATGTAGGAATTCTGAAAGTTTTCTTGGATCTACTAAATTTATATCTTTAATTGTAATGAATTCTTTATGATTAGTTATTATATTTTCTTCTTTATTGCTAATCCGACCATCGTTGTATTCTATTTCTACAAAATTATTATTTCTATACCATTTGCTGGCTGAAATTAAATTTTTACCAAATATAAGAATATTACTTTTAGTAAAATTGATTGATTTTTTCTTATCACCGCTTAATCTTAAGAAAAGTTTATTATATTCATCATGACCTGAGATACATAATTCCTGCATGAATTTTGAATCGTTCCATGGGCTAAGCGGAAATAAAATCCCTCCTGCGTTATTTGATGCTTGACCTTTGTTCTTACAATCCAAAATAGTTACATTTTTACCATTTTCAGCTAACTTTAGAGCAGTAGTCATACCAACAATACCTGCGCCAATAACAAGACAATTTGTCATTTTTTTACTAGAGTCCCTATTCCATCATTTGTAAAAATTTCTAATAAAACACTATGTTGTATTCTGCCGTCAATTATATGGGCTGTCTTTACACTCTTTGAAACTGCCTCTAGCGATGCATTTATTTTTGGCAACATACCACCCCTTATAATATCGGATTCAATAAAATTTTTTATTTCCTTTGAGTTCAGTGTAGAGATCAGATTTCCTTTATCATCATTTACTCCTTGAGTATCAGTTAGAAAAATTAATTTTTCTGCTGAGAGGTGGCTTGCTATTTGGCTAGCAGCAGTATCTGCATTAATATTATATATTTGTCCCGAACTATCATAGCCAAGAGGTGCGATTACAGGGATATAATTTGAATTCATTAATTCATATAAATAATTAGAGTTAACGTTTACAACTTCACCTACATATCCATAATCTATATTTTTAGTAGTTAATTTTTCAACTGATATCGTTCCTTTTTTGTCTTTAGCAACACCTATTGAGTTACCTCCATTTTTATTTATAAGATCAACTATTTCCTTATTAATGATTCCATCAAGTGTATTTGACACTATTTCAATTGTTTCTTTATCGGTGACTCTTATACCGTCAATAAAGTTTCTCTTAATGTTTGATTTTTCAAGTTCTTTATCAATTTGTGGGCCTCCGCCGTGGACTACTGCTACATTTATACCTACTTGTTTCATTAGTGTAATATCTCTAGCAAAGCTATTCTTAAGGCTTTCCTCAATCATCGCAGCCCCACCGTACTTAACGATACAAATTTTTTTAGAAAATTTTTGTATATATGGTAAAGCTTCTGTAAGAATTTTTATTACTTGCTGTGCTTCTTTCTTATTCATTCGGAATCTCTAATCTAGAATCTATTTTTCTTATTTGTGAGATGAAACTATTTTTTATCTCCAATAATCTCTCTTTTGATTCTGCCTCGAATCTCATCACCAAACAGCTTGTTGTATTAGAGGCTCTTAATAAACCCCATCCATCATCATAATCTACTCTTAGGCCGTCTATTGTTGAAATTTCAGCATTTTCAAATATTGCTGAGCTTTTGAATTTTTCCATAAAATCATGCTGAATACCATCTTTATCAACTGGTATATTAATTTCGGGTGTAGAAAAAGAATTCGGTAAATCTGCAAATATTTCACTACTTTCAATACTTTGGTTAGATACTATCTCAATCATTCTGGCCCCACAATATATTCCATCATCAAATCCATACCATTTATCATTAAAAAATACATGACCTGACATTTCGCCTGCAAGAATTGCATTTGTTTCTCGCATCATTTTTTTAATATATGAATGCCCAGTTCTACACATGATAGGCTCTCCTCCAGAACTCTTAATCACATTTGCAAGAAAGCTTGATGATTTAACATCATAAATTACCTTTGCATTTTGATTTTGAGACAATATATCTTTTGAGAAGATCATCATCTGGCGGTCAGGCCAAACTATATTACCTTTGTTATCTAGAATTAAACATCTATCACCATCTCCATCAAAAGCAATACCAAGGTCACATTTTGATTTTTTTACTTCATTTATTAAATCTATAAGATTTTTTGGATCACTGGGATTTGGATGATGATTTGGAAAATCACCATCAACGTTACAATATAACTCTATCAATTCTAATCCAAGCTTTCGATAAATTTCTACGGCAATTGGTCCAGCTACTCCATTACCTGCATCGACAGCAATCTTTAATTTTTTCTTAATAGATATATTACGGTTTACTTGCTTTATGTATTCATCACTAATATTTAGATTTTTATAGGACGTTTTCAATAAATTCAAATTGCTAAATGCGCCATCAATGATGTCATCATAAATTCTAGTAATTTCTCCTCCAGACAAAGTATGGCCATCCATTATCATTTTTAAACCATTATATTCTTTTGGATTATGGCTGCCGGTAATAATTATTCCTGAATTTAAACTTAAATGATTTACAGCAAAATATAACAATGGAGTTGGGACCTCGCCAATGTCAATAACATTTTTCCCATTTTTCAAAAATGAATCAATAAGTGCTTTTGAAATCTCTGCACTAGAATTTCTTCCGTCTCTGCCAATGACTATAGTGTCGTTATCATTTGGGTATAAATTTGATATAGATTTAGCAATTAAACCGATTGCATCAAGAGTTAATTCCTTGCCATATATTCCTCGTATATCATAGGCTTTAAAAATATTTGCAGCTAATTTCATAATTTAACTCGTCCCACTATGCCCAAATCCACCTGACGCCCTTTCAGTTTTTTCGAATTCTTCAACGAAATCAAAATCTATTAAAATTATCGGTATAAGCATAAATTGAGCGATTCTATCTCCAGGATTGATTTCAAAATTTTTTGTGCTGTTATTAAATAAAGAAACCATTAATTCACCTTGGTAATCTGAATCAATTAAACCAACGGAATTACCTAAAATTATGCCGTGCTTATGACCTAGTCCTGAACGAGGCAAAACAATACCAGCATATTTTTTGTCTTCAATATAAAAAGCGAGTCCTGTCGGAACCAGAACTGTTTTTTTTGATTTAAGTTGTATACTTTCATTTATACATGCTCTAAGGTCCATTGCAGCGGAACCACTTGTAGTGTAAGAAGGCAAAGGTATACTTTTGCCAATTTTGTTATTCAAAATTTTGACTTGTATTTTTTTATTCATTTTTTATTTAATTATATATGTTTGATATTTCTTCAACAAATTCGATTGCTAGGTCCTTCTTATTTTTTAGACTTAATGTCTTTTCTTTACCATCTCCCCAAAATAAAGTTATTGAGTTTGTCTCAGCGTCAATTCCCTCTGTAAAACTCACCTTATTTGCAGCAATAACTGATAATTTTTTTTCTTTTAGTTTTTTTAAAGCATTCTGTTTTAATTCACCAGTCTCAGCAGCAAAGCCAATGGAAAAAACTTTATAGTTTTCTGATATTTTTTTTATGATATCTATATTTTTTTCTAATTCTAATTTTGGTATATCTTCGCTTTTTATTTTTTTGCTCGATAATTTTTTTGCTATAAAATCTGACACAGCAGCAACAGAAACAAAAATATCACAGTTCGTTATATTTTTTTCTACAGACATTAACATTTCGCTGGCAGTTTTAACATTTATAGACTCAATTTCATTATTTTGTGAATATTTACAAGGTCCTTTTACAATAATTACTTTTGCTCCTTGAGCATGAAATGCGTTTGCTATTTCGCAACCCATCATGCCAGAACTTCTATTTGAAATGTATCTAACAGGGTCAATTGCTTCTTCTGTTGGTCCAGCTGTTATAACAACTTTCTTATTTTTAAATAACTTTTTTTTTCTTTTTTCTAAAGAATTTATATCCTTAACTATATCTTTTGGTTCTCGCATTCTTCCAGAGCCTATATCACCGCATGCCTGATCTCCGTGCTCTGGGCCAGAAAATATTATGCCTCTACTTTTGAGCTGTCTACAATTTTCTTGGGTCGCACTATTTTCCCACATATTTTTATTCATGCTTGGTGCTATAACTACTTTTTTATCGTGGGCGAGTAAAGTTGTCGATAACAAATCATCAGCTCTCCCATGAAGAATTTTAGCTAGAAATTCAGCTGTTGTAGGTGCTACAAGAATTAAATCGGCCCATTTTGCTAAATCAATATGCAACATTGGCTTTTCTTCATCTATGGAATTATATTTGTATACCTTTCTTCCAGTTAAAGTCTCAAAAGTTAGTGTAGTTATAAAGTCTTCAGCTGTCCTGGTCATTATCACTTGAACTTCGAAGTCCTGTTTTGTAAGCAATCTTGCAATTTCTGCAGCTTTATAAGCAGCAATTCCTCCGGTAATTCCTAAAATTATTTTTTTTTTATCACTCATTATTTTATTGTACAAGATTTTGAGAGATCATATCTAAGATATTTATTAAATAATCAATGTCTTTCTCTTCATGATCTACAGTTAAAGATATTCTTAATCTAGATTTTCCTTCTTCTACAGTTGGTGGTCTTATTGCAGGTAAATAAATTCCTCTTTTCATTAATTCATCACTAAAAAAAATTGCATCTGCACTACTTCCAATTAGTAAGGCTTGGATATGCGAGTCACTTTCTAATACAGTTAGATTTGATTTTTTAATACAGTTTTTAAAGTATCTTATTAATGAGAATAGCTTATCTCTCCTCCAATCCTCTTCTTCAATTATTTTCAAAGATGCTCTAGTTGCCTCTATTGTGTGAATTGGTAAGGAGGTTGAATAAATATAACCTCTGGATTTTTGCATGACATAATCAACAATATCACTGTTTCCCGAGAAGAAAGCCCCAAAAGTTCCTAATGATTTTCCAAATGTTCCGGTAAGAAATATATTCTCATTTTTATTTAATAAATATTCGAATACTAGTCCTCTCCCCTGATAGCCAAAAACACCTAGAGAATGTGCCTCATCTATCAATAACTTTGCCTCATACTTTTTCAAACTTTGCTCTAATTCTTTTAATTCCGCGAAATCGCCATCCATACTAAATAGCGAATCTGAGATTATTAGCTTCTCTCTTGAATCAGGACATTTATTTAGTAA
This sequence comes from uncultured Thiothrix sp., assembly GCA_902595225.1. Classification (GTDB taxonomy): domain Bacteria; phylum Pseudomonadota; class Gammaproteobacteria; order Poriferisulfidales. The sequence goes on along the minus strand of CACJPG010000002.1, from coordinate 135,551 downwards.
AGACTCTAGCTCTTTAACATCTTTATGTTCATATCTTTTAAAATTTGCTCTCGACAATATTGATCCGTCAATTAAAGAAGCATGATTTAATTGGTCTGCAAAGATAAAACTACCTCTACTTGCCAAAGATTTTATTACTCCTAAATTTGCTTGATAACCTGTAGAGTAGAGTAAAGTTTTTTCTTGACCAAGAAAGTTTGAAAGCTCTTCTTCAAGTAACATATGTGATCTAGAATAGCCTGAAATCAATGCAGAAGAACTTACACTGTAACCATGTATATCTAATGCTTTCTTTGCGCTTTCTACAATTCTTACATCATTTGCTAATGAAAGATAATCATTACTTGCGAATGATAAGTAATCATTGCCCTTAAAACGAAAAATATGTGAGTTGCCTGAATCCTTTGCTCGTCTTACTCTATAATTGTCTGAAGCCTTAAGGTTATTAAGCTTATTTTTGATATTTTTTTTCAAATTTTCGAGTGTTAATTAATTAACTTTAAATTATAAAAATCTTGTTTTTTTTCAACATCGGGGGTTTTTATTTTATTTAATTCGTCTATTTGACTTTCTTGACCTTCGATATTCATTCCCAATTTGTTAAAGAGCGCTCTATCTTTCTCAACTGTTACATTAGGGGCTGTTAATAGCTCTTCTCCATAAAATACTGAATTTGCACCAGCATAAAAACACAAAGCTTGCATTGAATCTGCCATAGACTCTCTACCTGCAGAAAGCCTAACATAGGTTTTTGGCATCATAATTCTAGATATTGCTATTGTCCTAATAAACTCTAACTCATCTACTTTTTCATTATCATAGAGTCTGGTGCCTTCCATATGAACCAGCATATTTATAGGAACTGATTCTGGATGCTGTTCAAGATTTGCTAGTTCAATTAAAAGTTTTGCTCTATCCTCTCTAGACTCACCCAAACCAAGAATACCGCCCGAGCAAACTTTAATTCCCGATTCCCGAACATATCTTATTGTGTTTAGTCTATCTTGATAATTCCTCGTACTGATAACTTTTGCGTAATGTTCTCTTGAAGTATCAAGATTATGATTATAATAATTTAATCCCGATTTAGATAATCGTTCTGCTTGGTCTTGAGAGAGCATACCAAGAGTAACGCAACTCTCCATACCCAACTCATGAACTACTTCTATCATTTTGATAACTCTATCAATATTTTTATTACTTGGCCTTCTCCAGGCGGCTCCCATACAAAATCTTGTTGAGCCTTGGTCTCTTGCCATAGTTGCTTTTTCTCGAACCTCATCAAGTGACATTAAAGGGGTTGCTTCAATTGGCTCATCACTATGTATACTTTGTGAGCAATAACCGCAGTCCTCAGGACACCCGCCAGTTTTCACAGATAATAAAGTGCAGACTTGTACTGTGTCTTTATTATGATTTTTAATGTGAGTTTCATGGGCCTCAAAAAGTAATTCATTAAAAGATTTTTCAAAAAGATTAAGAACTTCTGGCAAGGTCCAATTGTTTTTAATGCTGCTCATAATAAATGCTCCAAATAAATACCAAGAAAAATCAAAAAACCAATATACTGATTGTTTTTAAATGCCAATATACACTTAATTGGCTCTCTTTCTCCGATCAAAATTTGATTATACACTCCTATTACAAAAGCGGTAATAATAAAGATATAAAAAATATAGCTATAACTCTCTATAAAACCTAAATAAATAAAAGAAGAGAAAAAGACCCCTTGAAGTATACCTATAATAAATTTGTCCTGTTTACCAAAGAAAATTGCTGTTGATTTTATACCAATGTTCAGATCATCCTTTTTATCAGCTAAAGCATAAATTGTATCAAACATTGTTACCCAAATTAATGTTGCAAAAAAGAATATCCATGTTGTATCTATTGGAAAAGTATTAGTTACAGCGGTGTGGGCCATCAAAGTTGAAATTGCAAATGTACATCCTAAAAAAAGTTGAGGTGCGAAAAAAAATCTTTTCATTAAGGGGTAAACTAGAATAAAAATTGCACCTAATAATGCAAAAAAAATTGTTTTTTGGTTCAAAAAAAATAACAACGATAAATTTAAAATTGATAATATCAAAAAGATTGATACTACTTCTCTTTTCGAGACTAATTCTGCAGCATATGGTCTATCTTTTGTTCTCGAAACCTTAATATCAAAATCCTTATCAAAAAAGTCATTCACTACACATCCAATTGTTCTGGAAAATATTACGCCAAAAAGAAATACTAAACTTATTGAACTATAAAAATTTTCATAATTTGAAAAAGTAATTACCCAAAAAGGTGGCCATATTAGCAGAAGTATGCCAACGGGCTTGTCAAGTCTCATAAGTTTTGAATACAAACAAAGTTTATTTTTCAACATGAATAAAATAATTTAATATATGTTATTAATATAAACCATATTATATAAAAGAATGACAATAAGAAAATTTAAAAGTTTTACGCCAGTTATACACGAAGAAGCGTATGTAGATGAAAGCGCGATTGTTATTGGAGATGTATCTATTGGCAAAGAATCTTCTGTTTGGCCTAAATCAGCAATAAGGGGCGACGTGCAAAAAATAACGATAGGTGAAAGAACAAATATTCAGGACGGTTCTATATTACATGTTACAAGCGATAACGAATTTACCCCAGGAGGCATTCCCCTGATCATTGGAGATGATGTAACTATCGGGCACGGTGCAATTCTTCACGCCTGTGAAATTGAAAGCGGTTGCTTAATTGGAACTGGTTCAATAGTCTTAGATGGTGCGGTTGTTAAAAATAATGTAATGATTGCTGCAGGAAGTTTAGTAAGCCCAAATAAAATTTTAGAGTCTGGAATACTATATAAAGGTTCTCCAGCAAAGCCTATAAGGGACTTAACAGAGAAAGAGCAGAAGTACATCTTATTTTCATCAAATCATTATGTAAATGTGATGAAGGAGCATATAGGAAAATGAATATTTTTATAAATGGTAAAGTATCCGAAGTGAAAAAAAATATAAATATTCAAGATATACTAAGGATGAATAATATTAGTGATGAAAATATTGTGGTTGAAATTAATAGAACAATTATTTCAAAGATGTATTGGGATGATACAAAAATCGAAGAGAATGACAAAATTGAGATAATTACAGCAGTGGGCGGGGGGTGAACTCTTGGCGCTGATAATTGATAAAAAAAAATATAAGTCCAGGCTTATAATCGGCAGCGGAAAATACAAAGATTTTGAAGAGACCAAAGCTGCTCTTGAGGCTAGTGGCGCTGAGATGATAACCGTCGCATTAAAAAGAACAAATCTAGGTCAAGACAATAACCAAAAAAATTTGTTAGATTACATAAATCCAAAAAATTATAAAATTTTACCAAATACTGCAGGGTGCTTTTCTGTAGATGAAGCTGTTAGGGTGTGTCTCATTGCTAGAGAATTATTAAATGATAATCTTGTTAAGCTAGAAGTTCTTGCCGATAAAGAAACACTTTTGCCGAATGAGAAAGAGACACTTTTGGCAGCGAGAGAGCTTGTTAATCTTGGTTTTTCTGTCATGGTTTACACAACTGATAATGTCAAGTTAGCAAAAGATCTTGAAGAGGTGGGTTGTGTGTCTGTGATGCCTCTTGCTTCGCCTATTGGAACTGGCCAAGGAGTAAAGGATTCAAAAAATATTAAAAAGATTATAAAAAACGCAAATATTCCAATTATTGTTGACGCGGGTATAGGGACTGCAAGTGACGCAACAATCGCAATGGAATTAGGATGTGATGCTGTCTTACTAAATTCAGCAATTGCAATGTCAGATAATCCCATTCTTATGGCAAAAGCAATGAAGTATGCTGTAATAGCTGGAAGAAACGCATTCGAAGCAAAACGAATGAAAATCAGTGAAGTTGCCATACCCTCAAGTAATAAAAAAAATGCAATATCATGAGAAATGAAGAGCATATAAAAAGCTTCGTTAAAAGAAGTGGGAGAATAACAAATGTTCAAAGATACTTTCTAAAAAACAAAAAAAATAACCACAATTTTTTCACTCCAACTGAAACAATAAATTTGTACAAACTTTTTGATAATAAAAATCCATGCGTACTAGATATTGGATTTGGGGATGGAAAACTTTTGTCAAATATTGCAAAGATAAATACAAATATCAATTTTATTGGTTTAGAGGTTTATGAATCTGGCATTGGAAATATACTTAAACAAATAGAAAAAAGTAATTTAAGTAATTTAAAAGTCTCAAATATAGATGCAGTATCTTTTCTCAAAAAATATGTTCAAAATAATTCTTTTTACGGTATTTCTTTATTTTTTCCTGATCCCTGGCCAAAAAAAAGACATTATAAACGCAGAATAATAAATGCTAATTTTTTAGAAAATATGTTAATGAAAATAAAAAAAAATGGATTTGTAAAAATTGTAACAGACTGGGAAAATTATGGAGAAAGAATTATTGAGTTGTTAGATGAAAATAAAAAATTTGAAAAAATCCAAGATATTTCAATCTATAAAGAAAGAATCTTAACAAAGTTTGAGAAAAGAGGAATATCTCAAGGAAATAGAATTATTGACTTAACTTATAAAGCAAAATAAACGGTTATTTTTTAACTTTGATTTTTTTTATACTTGCCTCATATATTGAGGATAAACCTAAAGCATCTTGATTAAATGGACAAACTTCACTTTTACAAAAAGGTGGAGAAACGTTTGTACACCCAAGATCTGACCATGCATATTCTATTGCATCATCAATTGTTCTGTGGAAATGATTTTTCCATCGACCTCTAGAATAGCCCGTGTCTTCAAAAATTTTTAGTATAGGTTTATGAACCCTTGCAAAAAATAAGTTAATGTTTTGATCATACAATCTTGAAGATAGACTATGAAGCATATCTTGTCCTGTTGCGTCAATTTCATTAATTGCAATAGCATCAATAATGAAATATCTTAGCTCGGGTTTTGTCGCAACCCTTTCAATAACTTCATTTTCAAAATGCCCCGCATTTGTGAAAATCAAAGAACCATCGAACCTCATAACTGATATAGAGCAACATTTTGGAATATTATTTGTGTCAGAATTCCTAAAAACTCCTTGAGAATTTTTTGATAGACATATAACTCTAGGTCGCATTGACCTATAGCAATAGCTTCCTAAAGATAAAACAATGCCAACTATGATTCCAAACTCTAACTTTGGTGCTAATATTAATGTAACTAAAAATGTAATAATTGATATTACTGCATCATGCTTCTGAACGCGCCAAGCATATTTTATTGGTTTAAATTTAATAAGATTAATTACCGCAGTAATAATGACGGCCGCCAAAGTAGCTTGTGGAATGTGATACAAGAGCGGTGTCAAAAATAATAATGTTATACCAATAACTATTCCTGTCACAACTGATGAAAATCCCGTAACTGCTCCAGCAGTAATATTTACTGCAGACCTAGAGAAAGATCCTGAAACTGGATAGCCTTGAAAAAAACTTGATGCAATATTACTTAAGCCTTGCCCAACTAATTCTTGATCGGCATCTAATCTTTGTTTGGTTTGCGTGGCCATTGCTTTTGCAATTGAAATAGCCTCCATAAACCCTATTAAACTTATTACAATAGCTACTGTTCCTAAATTAATTAATTGTGAAAAATCTATCTGAGGCATTTGAATTGCAGGCAAACCGTCTGGAACGACACCAATTACTTTACCTCCATATTTTGTTTCAAATTCAATATACCATGATATAAATGTAGTAATTGCTACAGAAATTAATACTGCAGGAAGTTTAACTGAAACTTTTCTCACGAATATAATAAGAAATATTGCAAGTATTCCCATAAGTAAAGTTGGGTTATGTGTATTAAGTAAGGATTCTGATATTACACTCAATACAGTCTGGTAGTGTTGTTCTCCAGACTCGACTGTTACACCAAATAATTTTGATAATTGTGATGTGCCAATAATTATTGCGGCTGCATTTGTGAAACCTCTTACAACTGGCTGTGACAAGAAGTCAACTAATACACCCATTCTTAGCAAACCCAAAGAAAGCTGAAAAATTCCCACAAGAAAAGCAAGCATTATTGCATATGCAACATATCCTGATGGATCGTTACTAGCAATTGGCTCTAGTGCGGCGGCGGTTAGTAAGCTTACTACCGCCACTGGGCCAGTTGCCAGTTGTCTTGATGAGCCAAATATTGAAGCAATTGCAACAGGTAAAAATGAGGCATATAAGCCGTAATATGGTGGAAGACCAGCTAACTGAGCATAGGCCATAGATTGTGGAACTAAAACTAATGCTACTGTTAACCCAGCAATAAGATCAGCTTGAAGAGTTTTTGGGTTTTTTAAATCAGAAATCCACTCCTTAAAAGGGAAAACCTTTTTTAGAATATATTTTTGTATATAATCAACCATCATCATAATTTACGTATTTAGAGTTGCGATATTTCCAATTTGATTATAAAGATTTTCTATTTTTGCTAATAAAGATAATCTATTTAACCTAATATCTTCCTCGTCTGCGTTTACTATTACCTCATCAAAAAAATTTGTTATATGTTTATTTAAGATATTTAAATGATTTAAGTATTTTTCATAATCTTTTGTAGACAAATACGAATCTAATTGATTACGAATATTATTAGCTTCATTATATAATATCTTCTCACTAGATTCTCTTAATAAATTTTCATCAATTTCATGAGAGATTTTGAGTTTAGATTTCTTTAAAATGTTTGAAATTCTTTTTGCGTTTGAAAATAAAGCTACAAAATCACTATTTTTTAATGCAGCATGGATAGTGCTAACTTTTCTAAACATAGTATAAGGATCTATATAATCACTATACCATAAAACTGATTTAATTTCACTATCATTAAACTTAAAATCATCTTTTAATATAAAGAATAACTTTTCTTTAAAAAAATTTTTGCAATCTTCGTTTAGATCCTGGTTTAAATTTTTGTAATTTTTAGAAAATAATTCTTTAGATATATCAATTAAATCATAAATATTTGCATGCACCTTACCTTCAAGTAAAACTCTTATTAGTCCATTTGTTGACCTTCTTACTCCAAGTGGATCTCTAGTTCCAGTTGGTTTTTCATTTGCCAAAAAAATTCCAACAACTGTATCAAGCTTATCTGCTATTGATACAATTTGAGCATCAATATTTCTTGGTATCTGGTCTTCTGGATTTACAGGCAGGTAATGCTGGCTAATCCCGTCTGAAATTTTTTCGTTAAAACCTTGCTGTTGCGCATAGTAACTTCCAATATACCCCTGCAATTTTGGCATCTCAACCACCATATTAGATATTAGATCTAATTTGCATATTTCTATTAAATCAATAAAGTATTTTCCGTTATTCATAAAATAGTTTTTATTAATATGTTCAGCTAATATTGCCAGTCGTTTTACTTTGTCATGTACACTTCCAAGTTTCTTATGGAAAATAACTTTTTTTAAATCCTCCTTTTTATTAAAAATATTGTTAGAAAGATCTTTAGTAATAAAAAACTTTGCGTCATCAAGTCTTGGATTTATAACAGTCTCATTACCACTTATTAATTCTTTATTTATTTCAATGCTAGACAAGCCAATGAATTTATTAATTATATTTCCATCTTTTCTCAATAAAAAATGCTTTTGAGTATCTTGAATAACATACTCAAGTACTTTTTCAGGAAGTTCTAAGTATTTTTTCGGAAAATTTCCAAGATATAAAAAGGGAGATTCGGTCATGCATGATAGCTCATCAATTAATTCAGCCTCAATAATTTCCTCGCAATTTTCTGTTTTTATTATCTCTATTGCTTTTTCTTCGATAAGTCTTTTTCTTTGTTCTTGATCAAATATGATTTTGCTGTTTTTAAGAAATAAGAAAAATTGATCTTGATTTTTTATAATAACTTTTTCTTTGGAAAGCCATCTAGGCCCATATGTATAGTTTTTTGTTTTTATATTTAAAATAGAAGTTTGTATGCATTCATCACCAAAAAATAAAAGCATCCATCTAATTGGTCTAATAAAAAAAATGTTCCCTTTTCCCCATTTCATTTTTTTTTGTTCTTCAACGCCAATTAGGGAATTTTCTAAAATAGAAGGCAACAAATCTTTTGTATGTTGGGAGAATTTAGGTTTTTCATAAAATACATATTCTACGCCATCTTTTTCTAGTTTTTTTAATTGATCAAAGCTTATGTTATGTTTTTTTGCAAAACCAGAACCAGTTTTTGTTAATTTATTTTCTTCATCAAAACACCTACTCAAAGGTGGTCCTTTAATAAGTTTTTTTTCATGATTAACGCTTGTAATAACATCCTGCAAAACAAATATTAATCGGAGATTCGTATAAAAAAATTTACATTCTGAGAAGTTAATACTCTCTTTTAATAAATTTGCCTCAATATTTTTTTTTATTTTTTTTAAAAAAGAATTTAAATTTTTTGGTGGCAAATCTTCTACGCCTATTTCAAAAAGTAAGTCTTTTGTTTCCATAATTATTTTTCTTTGATTAATGGAAATTCTAATTCTTCCCTACTTTCCAAAAACTTTTTTGCAATTAAGTTTGATAATTTTCTTAAGCGTAATATATAAGCCTGTCTTTCAGTGGAAGAAACAGCTTGTTTTGAATCTAGAAGATTTAATATGTGAGAGTTTTGTAACAAAATATCATATGCTGGTATTGGCAGATTATTATCTGTCAGTTTAATGCATTCCTTTTCCATATCATCAAAATATTTTGCTAAGATTTTGGCGTCAACTAATTCAAAATTATACTGCGAGTTTTCTTTTTCATTTTGCATGTATATTTCACCATAAGTTAAATACTTGTTCCATTTGATATCATATAAATTGTCAATTGATTGCAAATGCATAGCTATTCTTTCAAGTCCATAAGTTAGCTCTCCAGTAACTGGTGCGCATTCAATTCCTCCAACTTGTTGAAAATATGTAAATTGGCTTATTTCCATGCCGTTTAACCAAACTTCCCAGCCAACTCCTGCAGCCCCAAGTGAAGGTGACTCCCAATTATCGTCAACAAACTTAATATCATTGGTTTTTGTGTCGATTCCAATTTTTTCTAATGAACTTAAAAACATATTTTGAATATTGTCAGGAGAAGGCTTCAAAACAACTTGCATTTGATAATAATGCTGAAGACGGTTTGGGTTTTCCCCGTATCTACCGTCAGTTGGCCTTCTACAAGGTTGAATATATACAGCTTTCCAAGGCTCAGGCCCTAAAGCTCTTAAAAAGGTCGAGGGGTGAAAGGTTGCTGCTCCCATTGGAAGATCATATGGCTCCAGAGAAATACACTCTTTATCTGCCCAATACGATTTTAGTTTAAATATTATCTCTTGAAACGTCATAATATAAATAATTCTTTTGCAAAATAGGTAGTATTATAAAGCATAGTTATAATTTTGAATTATTAATATACTACTATATAAATCTCATATATTATTGAGAAGTTAAACTAATTTAGCACAATTTTGACCATATTTTTATGTCTAACGACAACTTGGCATAAAATATGCATGACTTTGAAACAAATGTAATAAAAATAGGAGCGAACAATGTCAGATATAATGAAAACAATAAAGGAGAATGACGTCAAATTCGTGGATTTGCGTTTCACTGACCCTAAAGGCAAAGAACAACATGTCACTCTTCCAGCAAGCGCTGTGGATGAGTCTCTATTTACTAATGGAAAGATGTTCGATGGCTCATCTATTGCCGGTTGGAAGGCAATTAACGAGTCAGATATGATTTTAATGCCAGACCAAGACACCGCGATAATGGATCCTTTTTTTAGTGATTCAACTTTAACGGTAAGATGCAATGTTTTAGAAACCTCTGGAGAGGGCTATGCGAGAGACCCTAGGTCGATCGCAATAAGAGCCGAAAAATACCTTCAAGATTCTGGAATTGCTGATACCGCTTACTTTGGACCAGAACCTGAATTCTTCATATTCGATTCCGTTACTTTTGGCAATGAAATAGGTGAATCATTCTATAGAGTAGAATCGGAGGAAGGCTGCTTCAGCTCTGGAGAACAATACGCAGATGGAAATACCGGTCATAGACCTGGTATAAAAGGTGGCTACTTCCCTGTGCCACCAGTGGATTCATTGCAGGATATTCGTTCAGCAATGTGTAATGTATTGGAAGAAATGGGTGTAGAAACTGAAGTTCATCATCATGAGGTTGCAACAGCTGGGCAATGTGAAATTGGAACCAAGTATAATACAATGGTAAAAAGAGCAGACCAGAACCAAATACTCAAATACGTTGTTCATAACGTTGCGCATAATTATGGAAAAACTGCGACGTTCATGCCAAAGCCTATAATTAATGATAATGGTAATGGAATGCACGTTCACCAATCTTTGTTTAAAGGGGGTGAAAATTTATTTTTGGGTAATGAATATGGTGGATTATCACAAACTGCATTATATTATATTGGTGGAATCATAAAGCATGCAAAAGCAATAAATGCTTTCTCAAACTCTGCTACAAACAGCTATAAAAGACTTGTTCCTGGATTTGAGGCACCTACAATTTTAACTTATTCTGCTAAAAACAGGTCAGCTAGTATTAGAATACCGTTTGAAGCAAATGAAAAAGCCAGAAGAATTGAGGTAAGATTTCCAGATTCATGCGGAAACCCTTATTTGACATTCACAGCCCTAATGATGGCTGGACTTGATGGGATAAACAATCAAATTGATCCAGGTAAAAATATGGATATTGACCTGTTCGATGACTTAAGCCCTGAAGAAGAAGCAAAAATTCCTCATGTATGTTCGTCATTAGATGAAGCACTTAAGGCTTTAGATGCTGATAGAGAGTTTTTAAAAGCTGGTGGAGTAATGAGTGACGATACCATAGATGCATATATTGAGCTTAAAATGGAGGAAGTTCAGGCATTTCAAGCCAATACTCATCCATTAGAGTTCGAAATGTATTACAGCTTGTAATTAAGGCGCCCTATATTAGGGCGTTTCTACAAAACTTTTTTGCACAAAATTAGTGCAAATATTTATTCTTTGCTTTATAATTTATTTAAACAATAAATTCCATGAGTTCTCTTAGAAATGAATGTTGAAAACATCTTAGATAATATTGCTACTTCGGTGATTATTACAAACAAATATATGGAAATAGTTCACGTTAATGCTTCCGGCGAAAACTTTCTTCGAAATAGTAAAGAAAAACTATTAAACAAAAAGATAAATGATATTTTTGCAAAAAAAAATAATCTAATAATAAATCAAATATACGATGCGATAGCATTAGGTCAATCTTCTATTTCTAGGGATATGGATATTTCATTAAAATCAAAAATCAAACACATTGTAGATTGCAATGTTCAAGCAATTTATATTGATAAAGAAAAGCATGTACTACTTGAAATTTTGCAGAATCAAAGACATAAAAGTATTGAAAAGAATGCAAGATTTAATGATAGAAATAATGCAACTCAGATGATAACTAGATCGATAGCTCATGAGATAAAAAATCCTCTTGGGGGAATTCGAGGAGCAGCACAATTATTAGATTCAGAGATAAAAAGGAACCAAAAAGAATATACTGAAATTATTATAAATGAGGTTGATAGACTAAAAAATTACATTGACCGAATGCTTGGTCCAAGTGAATTACCTGAGTTAAACGACACAAATATACACTTATTAATAGAGAGAGTTTTAAAACTTCTTAAAACAGACCAAGATAAAGAGACAACCTTTGTGAGAGATTATGACCCAAGTATTCCCGAGGTAAAAATCGATAATGACATGATAATACAAGCTTTACTCAATATTTTAAAAAATGCTCAAGAAGCAACCGTAGAGGGAGGAACAGTTTTAATAAAAACAAGAGTTGAAAGAAATTATACGATAAGTTCTATTAGATACAATTTAGTTGCAATGATAGACATTATTGATGATGGGATAGGAATATCGCCTGACATAAAAAGTAAGTTATTCTTGCCTCTCGTTACAAATAAACCGAAAGGTTCTGGCCTTGGATTGTCAATATCTCAAAAATTAGTCTCTCTTAATAATGGAATTATTGTGTATGAAGATGACGACGCTAGAACTATTTTTAAAATTATATTACCTATAGAAAATTATTAGATGAGCACAAAAAAAGAAAATATATTTGTAATTGATGATGATAAATCAATAAGATGGATACTTGACAAAGCCCTTAAAAAAGCTGGATTTGAAGTTACTTGTTTTGAAAATGCAGATTCTGTCTTAACAAATATACAAAAAAGAGAACCAAGTGTGATCATATCTGATGTTAGAATGCCGGGGAAAAGTGGTATCGAAATGCTAGAGAGTGTAAAAAGAGAATATCCAAAAATTCCAATAATTATTATGACTGCTTTTTCAGACTTAGATACAACAGTTAATTCTCTTCAAAAGGGAGCTTATGATTACATAACAAAACCTTTTGATATAGTTGAAACAATCTCTTTAATAAAAAAATGCTCAAGAAATATTCCTTCCGATAATGAAAATAAAAAAATTGAACTATCAAATAATACATCAAAAATTATTGGGAACTCTGAATCCATGCAAGATATATATAAGTCAATTGGTAAAATTGCATCAACTAATGTTGATGTTTTAATCCTTGGAGAAACTGGTACTGGTAAGGAACTTATTGCAAAATCTATACATGAAAATAGTGAGAGAAAAAATAGTCCATTTATTGCAATAAACACGGGAGCAATTCCAACTGAACTGCTGGAATCAGAACTTTTTGGTCATGAAAAAGGTTCTTTTACTGGTGCTTATAATCAAAGAATCGGCAGATTTGAACAAGCCTCAGAAGGCACATTATTTTTAGATGAAATTGGAGACATGCCTATGGATGTTCAAACACGCTTACTAAGAGTTTTGCAAGAAGGTGAATTTTTCAGAGTAGGAGGAACAAAATCAATAAAAGTAAAAACGAGGATAATCACCGCAACTCACCAGAATTTACAATCTCTAGTAGCCAAGGATCTTTTTAGAGAGGACTTACTTCATAGAATTAATGCTATAAAAATTGAGTTGCCAAGCTTAAGAAATAGAAAAGATGATATTTTAAAATTATCGGAAAGTTTCTTAATTGAATACTCCAAAGAATACAAAACATCCTTAAAAGTATTAGACGAAGATGTGCAAAAAATCTTTCAAAAATATTATTGGCCAGGAAATATTAGAGAGCTTCAAAATGTATGCAAATACTTATCAATAATGATCAAGGGAAATAAGGTTCTTGCTGAAGACCTGCCTAAAGAGATTTTAGAGCCAGCGATAGAGGTAACTGAGACAAAGAATTGGAGCTCGGTTTTAGAAGCATGGATTTTGAATGAATATGATAATAAATCTTTAGATATTTCAAAAAATATAAATGATATCTTTGAGGACACTTTAATTAAATCTGCCTTAAGATTATCGAAAGGAAATAAAACAGAAGCAGCCAAAATATTAGGGTGGGGAAGAAACACAATTTCAAATAAAATGAAATCTTTGAAGAAATAAATATATCTAATTACAGTTTAATCCTATTGCGCTAGAAATATTTTCAATACCTTTTTCTTTTAAAATTAGACTTAACTCTCTATTAATTTTATTTGCAACGAATGGTCCCTCATAAATCATTGAAGTATAAAGCTGTAACAAAGATGCACCTGACTTAATTTTTTCAAAAGCACTTTTTCCATCTCTAATTCCACCGACTCCAATAATTGGTATTTTTCTACCAATATTTTTGTAAAATTCTTGAATCAAAAGATTCGATGTATTTTCAATTGGTGGTCCTGACAAACCACCCTCTTCAATTCTATTTAAGCTATTTAGCTTATCTTTATTATAAATACTTGTATTTGTAAGAATTAAGCCATCAATGCTACTCTCAAGAAAAACTTTACTCAATTCCTCTACTTCTAAAATATTTATATCAGGTGATATTTTAAAAAGTATAGGTATTTTTGAAGATAATGAATCTCTTTTTATGTGAAGTTCTTCAATCAGTTTTTTAATATTTTCTCTTTTGTGTTGTAGTCTTAGTTTAGGTGTATTCGGAGAAGAAATATTCACAGTAATGTATGATGTAATATTAAAAAACTGTTCAAAACATTTTAAGAAATCAGCGGATTCATGTGCATTTTGCTTGTTAGGGCCAATATTTACACCACAAATCCCCATGGGCAATGAATTTTCCATTCGACGTTTTATTTCAAACATACCGTCATTTGGAAATCCTAATCTATTAATTATTGCTTGATCCTCAGTAAGTCTAAAGACTCTTGGTTTCTGGTTACCAAATTGAGGTTCAGGCGTAACTGTACCAACTTCGGTAAAGCCAAACCCAAGTTTTCCAACTTTATTATATATCTCTCCGTTTTTATCAAAACCAGCTGCTAAACCTATTGGATTTTTAAAATGTAAATTAAATAACTTTTGATTGAGGTTTTTAAAATTATCCTGAATAAAAGGATTTTTTAAAAGCAATGGATTTTTTATAATGTTAATAGCAAATTTATGCGCTAATTCGGGATCAGTTTTTTTAAAATATAATTCGAATAATTTTTTATACATTCTTAGCTTGTCTTAGCTTCACAATTTTTTTAAATAAACTCTTGTTTTTGTTCTCTTACCAAAAGATCATTAACAGCGGATTTAGGATCAATTACGCCATTAATTATATCAAAAACTTTATTGCATATTGGTAAATTTAGATTATATTTTTTAGCTAATAATTGTAAACCTTTTGAAGCATTAATACCTTCGACAACTTGACCAATTTTTGCTTCTGCATCTTCCACGCTGATACCTCTTGCAATCTCTATTCCAAATCTTCTATTTCTGGACTGATTATCATTTGCTGTTAGCACAAGATCTCCAATTCCACTGAGCCCAGATATCGTTTTCTCATTACAGTTAAGTGCTTCTCCAACTTGCTTAATTTCTACCATACCTCTTGTGATTAATGCAGCTTTTGCATTAGAACCAAGCTCCAAACCGTCTGAGATACCAACAGCTACAGACAATATATTTTTCATAGCGCCACCAATTTGGCATCCAAGCATATCTTTAGCCTCATAGACACGAAAATACTTATGATGAAATAACTTACTAAAAATTTTTAAAACTTTTTCATTTTGTGCAGCTAGCGTTACAGCGGTTGGTTTATTTTTAAGCACCTCTGCAGCAAAAGAGGGACCAGACATTACTGCAAGATTATTTATGTCAATATATTTACTCATTACTTCAGTGGGGAAAAGACCAGATTTTGACTCTATACCTTTACAAGTAAGTAAGATTGGTATATTCAAAATATTATTATTTTTTAAAATTCTGCCAATGCTTTCTAGTGATGAAACTGGCGTTGAAATTATAATTGGCTTTGATAAAGATATAATCTCGCTGATATCATTTATAAATTCTATATTAGGGAGATCACATTCTTTTTTACTTGGCTTTTTATTTCTAAATTGAACCAAGACTTTCTTATCATTACGCGAAAGTGTAAAAGCAAGAGCCCTTCCCCAAGCACCAGAACCAATTATCACAGCGTCAATAGAGGATTTTGGGAGATTCATAGATAATTTATTTTTTTACTCATCACTCTTTAAGCCACCATCAAGATCAAAATCTACAAGATCATCATATCCGCCAATATGTTGATCATCGATAAATATTTGTGGTACCGAGCGTCTTCCGTTTGACAATGCAAGCATTTCTTCAAATAATTTCACATCTTCATCTATCTTAAATTCTGTATATTTGATGTTCCTCTTTTCAAGTAACATTTTTGCTCTTTCGCAGTAAGGGCAAATCGCAGTTGAATATATCTTTACAATCATTTTAACTTTTCACCACTGGAAGGTTTTCTGAAACCCAAGCTTCGAACCCCCCTTTTATTGAATATACTTCATCAAAATTATTTTTTGTTAAGATATTTGAAATACTAGAAGATCTCACACCTGACTTGCAATAAACTATTGTAGGTTTATTAGAGTATTTTTTTATACTATCAATACTAGATTTAAAAGATGAATAACTAATATGTTTAGAGTTTTTAATTGAACCTTGCTCTAACTCTGTTTTTTCTCTTACATCTAATATAAATGCATCCTTATTTATTAGAAATACAGCTTCCTGAGGTGAGATAGATGTAAATTTTTGAGTAAAATTTCTAAATTCGTGAAATATTATGAAAGCAAGTATCACGAAAAATAAAGAAAAAAGTACCGGATTATTTGAAATAAAATTTAAATAGTCTTGCATAACAAATAATTCTTTTATTTATGTGAAGAACAAAAAACTTCTCTCATCATTTCAAGCAATTTCAAAGTTCTTTCGTCGCTAACTCTATAAAAAACCTTATTAGCTTCTTTTCTGGTCTCTAGGACACCTTTATCTTTTAAAATTCCTAAATGCTGCGAAATATTACTTTGAGATGTACCCACTGTGTCAACTATATCTTGCACGCTGAATTCACTATCTCCTAAAATACAAAGTATTTTAAGTCGTAAAGGGTGAGACATTGCCTTTATTGAGCGCGAGGCTCTATCAATATCATCTTGAGTAACAGTACTATGATCTATTCTTTCACCAGCAGCTTCTGACATAAAGCTTCCCTCTTAAAATCAAATTTTGTTGTTGTTATAATTTCTGAAACCATGTTACCAATCAATATTAGATATGTCTAATAAATTAATTTAATTAAAAATTAATTATTTACGATACTTTTTTAACTTTATAAGTTAATTATAATAAAGTAATAAAGAAATTATAAATCATTACGAAATGTGAACAATTAAAACTTAAAAAATTTTGATTTGGCTGTTTGGTTAAATTCTAATAATATAGAGTGATGAAAAAAATAAAATTTAAGAACTTTGCTGTTTTTTTAGGAATTTTCCTAATAAGTATTTTTTTGTTTTATACCTATAATAATAAAAATGTTCATGCTGCAAAAACAAGTTTACCATTAAATCAGCTTCAAGCTTTCTCTGAAGTGTATTTAAAAATTAAACAAAATTATGTTCAAGAAATCTCTGATAAAGAAATATTCGATAATGCTATTAAAGGAATGCTTGAGGGCTTAGATCCTCATTCTACTTTTTTAAATGAAAAAGATTTTAAAGATTTAAAAATAGGCACAAAAGGTGAATTCGGCGGACTTGGAATAGAGATAACTATGGAAGGAGGATATGTAAAAGTTATTACCCCTATTGATGATACACCTGCTTTTAATGCTGGAATACAGTCAGGTGATCTAATAATTGAGATAGATAATAACTCTGTGCAAGGTATGTCTCTTAGTGAGGCAGTAGATTTAATGAGAGGTAAAATAGGAACTTCTATTCTACTAACAATTGCTAGAGAAGGGGAAAGCTCGCCTATCGAAGTAAAAATAACTAGAGACAAGATAAAAGTAAAAAGCGTTAAATACGAAGTCATTGAAGATAATTTTGGTTATATAAGAATTTCAAGCTTCCAAAGTAAAACTGGAAAAAATTTGAAAGAAGCTCTTAAAGATTTAAAAGCAATTACAAAAAATAACATCAAAGGGTATGTAATAGACATGAGAAATAATCCTGGCGGTGTCCTCGGAGCCGCAGTAGATGTAAGTGATGCATTTATAAAAGGTAAAAAGAAAATTGTTTTTACGAGAGGAAGAGCAGAAGACGCAATGTATGAATTTGTCTCAAATGATACGGACCTTGCGGATGGCAAGCCAATAGTTGTCCTTATAAATGGTGGCTCAGCATCAGCCTCCGAGATTGTTGCAGGTGCCTTACAAGATCATAAGAGAGCGATCATTATGGGTACTCAATCTTTTGGGAAAGGATCTGTGCAGACAATTTTACCTATATCATCAAAAACAGCAGTAAAAATGACGACTGCGCGATACTACACTCCGAATGGAAGATCTATTCAAGCAAAAGGTATTACGCCAGATATAATTGTTGAAAATCTTGAGTTTAGTTCTGCTTCAAAAGATAAAATTCTTAAAGAGTCAGATCTTCTTGGTCATCTCAAAAACACGGATAAGAAAAACGGGAATAGCAAACTTAAAAAGCAAAATAAAAAAATAGAAAATGACTACCAACTCTCAGAGGCTATAAACCTTCTAAAAGGCTTAAATATTATATCTTTAAGCAAAAATTGAAATAAAAACATTAGCTTATATTTAGAAAAATAAATCTTGTTTGTACTTTAAACCCTTGTATAATAGCGCGCGTTAGAATATTTCTTCATAGTAGGTGATTTAAAAGGATAAATAATGAAATACACTGAAGCAAAAATTAAAAAAGCAGCCGCAAGTAGATATATGAATGAAGACCAATTGGAATTCTTTAAGGAACGTCTTCTAAACATGAAGAAAGAGTTGCGACAACATTTAGAAAATGAACGTACAGAGCTATCAAAACAATCAAGGGAATGTGATGATTTAGATAGAGCTCAAGTCGAGGAAGAAATTCATCTAAGATTAAGAATTCTTGATAGAGAATCTAAGCTCCTTCCAAAAATTGATGAGGCAATTAAACGAATTGATGAAGGAAGTTATGGTTACTGCATAAATACTGGTGAAGCAATCGGTATTGAAAGATTACTGGTGAGACCTACCGCTTTATTTTGTGCAGAAGAGAAAAGCAGGCAAGAAAGAATTGAGAAAGCATATAGAGACTCATAAGATAGTATGAATCTCTATATATCAATAGCCCTAATTATTTGACATTGTCGTTAAATAAATCTGACATTCTTGTTTTTGCATTTGGAACCATCACAGTTGCCTCGAACTTATCAACCGCTTCTTTCATTTCTGATTTATTGTTTGTATCAGATACTTGAATTATTCCTGCCATTGCCATCATTGCATGGGGTGAACATTTATAAAGGTATAAACCGCTAACATCAAATTTTATGGTAGTAGATGGTTTATATTTTGTATCAAAAGGTACACTTCCAGCTGGTCCATAGACTGTTGCTGCGTTATGTCCAGCATCTGTCATTTCAAAAGTAATGCTATCCCCAGCGTTAATCTTTATAAATGCCGGCTCAAAAACCATAGATCCCTCGTCTGACATGTTCAACATCTTTACAATATGTGTATCTCCGGCAAAAGAAAAGTTACTCGCCAAAAATAAAGATATTAATAAATAAAGTTTGATTGTTTTTTTCATGTTAATTTCCCTATTGTTAAAATAATTTACGTAACGTATTATACTTTAATATTTTTTAAAATTCTCATATATGGTTTAATAATTTTATGAACAAAACTTTGGACGAAAAACATAAGGAAAATGCAAAGAAAGCTCTAGCAGAGGCTAAAGCTCGTAAGAAAAAGGAAATAGCAATTCTTAGAGCAAAAGAAAAAAATGGCCCAAAAGGACTTGAACCTACCCGATATGGCGATTGGGAAAGAAAAGGTATAACTTACGACTTCTAAAGCCTACACCCCTAGATACTCCCACAAATACCAACATACAATTGACCTATAGGGTGCCCAAATTTGTGAAATTTTAATCATTTTTTCATGATTTTTACTATCAACAGCATATAGTTTTGTAATTGCTCTTCTTAAAGCAATATCACCTATCGAGAATACATCCAATCTTCTATATGCAAACATTAGAAACATTTCGGATGTCCATGGTCCTATGCCTTTTAGGGAAGATAAAAAATTTATAGCCTCACCATTACTCATATTTTCAACAGATTTCAAGGACAGTTCTTGTGAAAGTATTTTTATTGCGATTTCTTTTATATATTCATGCTTTCTTTGTGACAAGCCCTGTGATCTCGCCCATTTCAAATCTGACTCTGACATAAATTTTAAAAAAGATTGTTTTTTACCAGAAAAAGAAATCAATCTATTCCATATAGCATCAGCTGCTTTTGCAGAAATTTGCTGGCCAACAATAGATTGACTTAACTCAAAAAATAGCAATTCTTCACTAAGTTGGCGTTTTTCGAGGAAAGGGCATTTTTTATCAATATCAAGTATTAGTTCAAGTTTTTTATCTTTATGAACTAATTCTGCAAATATTTTCTTTTGACTTAACAACTTATCTATCTTTATAACGTTAATCCAGTTACTTCATAAACTTCTTTCAGAACCTTTATTGAAATTTTTTGAGCTTTTTGTGAACCACGATTTAATATTTGAATCAAATATTTTTTATCATTATTCAATTTTTTCATTTCATCTCTTATTGGCCCAATTTTATTAATTAAAACTTCGGTGAGATCTCTTTTCAATTCTGAGAAATTTTTACCTTTAAATTTATCAAAAGTTTTCTCAAAATCTTCTTCCTCGCAAGCAGAGAAAATAGTCAAAAGGTTTTTTGCCTCTGGCATATCTTCCAAAGATCTATTTGAGTCTGGAATAGGTAACGCATCTGTTTTTGCTTTTTTTATTTTTTTCTCTATTTCTTCATTACTATCTGTAAGTGAAATTCTTGAAAAATCTGAAGTGTCTGATTTGCTCATTTTTTTTGATGCATCCCTTAAACTCATTATTCTTGCAGCCTTTTTCATTATTATTGGCTCAGGAAGTGGAAAGACTTCTTTGTTAAAATCATTATTAAATTTTAGAGCAATATCTCTAGTTAATTCCAAATGTTGTTTTTGATCTTCACCAACAGGAACATGCGTTGCCTTATAAAGTAATATATCTGCCGCCATTAGAACCGGATAAGTAAAAAGACCAACACTTACGTTTTCTTTATTTTTACCAGCTTTATCTTTAAATTGGGTCATCCTATTGAGCCAACCCATTCTGGCAACACAATTTAGTACCCAACTTAACTGAGTATGCTCAGGTACTTGTGATTGATTAAAAATAATGCTCTTATCAGGATTTATGCCAGATGCTATAAAGGCTGCAGCAACTTCACATTTTTTAGATATTAAATCTGATGGATCTTGCCAAGTTGTTATAGCATGCAAATCAACCACGCAAAATAAGGATTCGTATTGCTCTTGAAGAGGTACAAAATTTTTTATTGCACCTAAATAATTACCTAAATGAAGTCCACCTGTTGGCTGTACACCAGATAAGACTCTTTGGGTAAAATTATTTGGTGCTTTACTCATAATCTTTAAGCATTTTTTCTACTGTTAAGCTATGAATCTCCTCGTTCTTTATCATCTCTTTTGCATACTCTTCTAAATAAATACTTTTATCTACAACTTCTTCTAGAAGTTCTTTGTAAAGTGAAACAGCCTGTCTCTCATGGTCTAAACTCTCAGATAGTAATGCAGAAACATTATGCTCATTTGACTCATCGATTATCGAAACCTCTTGTGAAGGATGTCCACCAAGACTCACTAAAAGCTCTCCCGCACTTTGCGCATGTGCTAACGATTCGGTTGATTGTTCGTTAAAGTATGTCACTAAGCTTTCTCTATAAGGGCCAACTACCATTAGAGCAGAATGCGTATACCTAACCACTCCTGCTAACTCATACTTCATTATATCATTTAAAATTGATATAACTTTTTGCCTATTGATATTTTCCATTTTTTCTCCTAACCTCTCAGAAATTAAAATTGCGTCAATTGTAACAAAAATATTTATTTTTAATTACTGTTTTTATTTTTTTTTAAAAATTGAATTAAATTTTTTTAAGGTTTTTTTTTCCATTTCCCAAAAATAAGAAAACTCACCAAATATAGCTCCAACAAAAATAAGTAGCACCTGATAAATTGGTAAAATGAGAATAATTCTTATTGTCCAATAAGATGCAATCCCAAATGTATCTGGATTCACGTATAGAATTTCCAAAATGTAATCTGCACAAACTAAAGAGGATGTTCCGGTTAATGCAAAAACAAGATTAACCATAAAAAGTTGATAATTGGTTTGAACTTTAAAGAAGATTCTTATTTTTTCCATAATAAAAAAATCATATTGTTTCGTAATGTCCTAGTTTAGCAAGTCTTTCATTAAAACGTTGCTTTATTTCATCTGTCAAAAAGTCAAGTGAGGCTGCTTTTTTCATTTTTTCAATATTAGTATCAGAAAAAAGAAGCATAGATATGTCATAAATAGTCATGGAATTAGGCTCTCGATAGATTAGCTCTATTTCATCGCCTTTTTTAATTTTCCCATCATTTATAACCTTCATATAAATTCCAAGGTAATTATATTCTATGAAATATTTCATAAAGTTTTTCTCATTCATCTTAATGCTAATTTTATAACAAGGAATTCTGGGTTGCGTAACTTTAAGAATAGCTTCAGAAATTTTAAACTCATCGCCTATATAAATATTTTTTTCATCAAAGTCATCTATCGTTAAATTCTCACCAACCAGTCCATATTCTTCAGAAAAATCCTTTCTCAGAAAATTACCCCAATATTCATAATGTTTATAGGAATAAGCGTAAATAGCTTTATTTATGCCTCCATGGGCTAATAAATCGGCTTGCCTGTCACCCTCAAGTCCGTTTTTCGTAACACTTAGTTCATTGTTCTTTGGTTCTTTAAAAATACTTGTGTTTACAATTTTATTCTTGAAATTTATCTTTTTAGGTGGCGATGTATTGACTGAAAGAATTTTCATCTTTTTAATTTACTTTTTAAGTATAAAAAGTAGGCAACTATTTCATAAAAAATATTAAATATAGGGAATATGATGGGATTTTCAAAAAATCTTTTAAGAAATTTATATTTTGGTATTTTTCCCCAGATTATTAGAAAAGATTTTGATCCTGAAACAAGCTTTCCATCTTCAATAACATGCATTCTTCTGTATAAATTATCGACATTTAATCCTGTTTGTTTCTCAGAATCTTTGCATGTTGATATATCAACCCAATCAATATCATTGTTGCAATGTTTCTTATAATTATTTATTTCTGCACGGCAAATTGAACATGAATTATTAAAATAAACTTTAGTTTTCATAAAAATAAAAAATCCTATTTAAAATTTTTATTACCATTTATCAAGAAGAATATGCTTAAAACGAAAATGTATATTTGTTCGCTTTTAAAAAGCTTCTCATTTATAAACCAGTCTGGATGGGCCAAGTAAAATGCTCCGATCATTATTATAAAGATACCAAGTGCAGATAGTCGAGTGATGAGATTTCCAATTTGCCCAGCAATAAAACCCCCAAGGATTATTCCAATTCCAGCAGCCATCTCCCCAACGGCAACGAGAGTTGCAATGGTCATTGGTGCAATCATATCGATACTCTCAAGCCATGATGCAAATCTTTCTGGGGGATATGGGAATTTTCCCCAACCATGAAGGAAGAAAGATATTCCTAATGTAAGCCTTACAATCCAAAGTGATATTTTTGCCAAACTAATACCTATGTTTAAAAGTTTATATATTATGTAAATATTATCAAATATTTAAAATAACTTAAAATACTGAATATGTACATTTACAAAGAAATTGAGCTAGTAACAAAAAACTCATCCTGGTGGAAACAAAAAAAGTATAGGAAAGAAAGTGCTTTTATTCTAAATAATTACAGAAAGCTTGGATGGAGATTAACTAAAAAAATTGAATTAAATAATAAACCAAATAATATAGATACTAGATCCTTTACTTTGTATTCGTTAAGAAAACTTGAAGACAGAAAAGTTGATAAATAATTATGTATTAATCTACCAAAAAGATTTATAAAAAAATAAGCGATATACATTTCAAAAATTTCAAGTTAATTTATTTATTATTTTTTTCTAAAACTTTGCAAATTACTGTTTTTATTTATATTTTTTTGAGAATGTTTCTTATTTACATTATCTAAGTTTTTTTATATTATAATTTTATAACAATAATAAATTAGGTGTAAAAATGAAAAAGATCCTTTATATAGAAGCTTCCCCAAGAAAAGACAGATCACATTCTATTAATGTAACAAAAAAATATATTGATAAATTTAATAAAGATAATGAATATGAAGTAAAAAAAATTGATCTTTGGAATTATGATTTGCCTGAATTTGATGGTGACATGCTGAATGCAAAATATGCAGCTATCGCTGGTACTGACGCTTCTGCTGAAGAAAATAATGCATGGGCAAAAGTTATTGATATTTTTAATGAATTTCAAGATGCAGACCATTATATTTTTAGTGTTCCGATGTGGAATTTCAGCATCCCATATAAATTGAAACATTACATTGATATTGTTACTCAACCAGGGCTCTCATGGAGCTATACACCTGAAGACGGGTATAGTGGCTTGATGGGAGGCAAAGAGGCAACAGTGGTTTATGCAAGTGGTGATGGGTATGGTGAAGGCACTGGCTTTGAATCGTATGATTTACAAAAACCATATATGA
The DNA here is from genome assembly GCA_902595225.1 of uncultured Thiothrix sp. Lineage (GTDB taxonomy): Bacteria > Pseudomonadota > Gammaproteobacteria > Poriferisulfidales. Next base: position 111,218 of record CACJPG010000002.1, on the reverse strand, counting down.
CACTTTGGTTAACTTTTATTGGCTTTGCAAAGATCGAAAGCCTTATAGCAGATAGAACTCTTTTTGAACCAGAAGAGTCTGAAAAAAGAGCTCTAAAAAATTAATATAAGTATTTCTTTTGCCCAAATATTTCTAATCCAGAATGATACAATTTTCTTTTTCTATGAGACGATCTAATCTTGGATAATTGATAATAAGTTGTGTTTTCAGATACTCCTCTGTAAACCAAGTCGCTTTTTTCAGCAAGTGTAGATTTACTTTCAACTAAAGCTGAACTACCTCTATAAATCTTGCCTTCTTTTTTGAACTTAGGCTCATCATTTTTATCTGATGAAAGTGTACCCCTATAGATTTTTTTCATGGCAAAAATCTCCATCTAATTTTATCTTTTGGGTAAGCTTTTTACGCATGCTTGATGCGCCTTAAGGAACATCTAATATAACATTTAAAGGAAAAATTGCAAATAAGGCTTATCCAGTATTCCTAAGTCCTGCTGCTATTGCATGAATTGTCCTCAATAACGGATTAAATACTTTGTCATCATGGGAAGAAGTACTTCTATGTTTTCTTAAAAGCATAACCTGAATATAGTTTAGTGGGTCCATATAAGGTTTTCTTCTATATAACGACAATGCAAGTTTTTTGTTATCTTCCAACAATCTGTCTGACTCAATTATTTCTAACATTAAATTCTCAGTTAAAATATATTCTTCTTCAATTTTTTTTATTATATTTACAGCTTGCTTCTGATCTTTTGCGAGAAGTGCATAATCTTTAGCAATTGCTAAATCTGCTTTAGCTATAGCTTGACCAATATTATCTATCATCATGTGAAAAAAAGGCCAATCATTATACATTTTTCTTAAAACCTCAATGCCACTTTCACTATGAATTTTTTTAAGAGCAGTGCCTAACCCATACCACGCTGGCAAAGTATGCCTAGATAATGACCAACCGAAAACCCATGGTATTGCTCTTATTGAATATCTAGATCTTTCCCCCTTTGCTCTATGCGATGGCCTTGAGCCGATATTTAATTCGCCAAGTTCCTGAACTGGTGTTGCTTCGTAGAAATAATCTGTGAGTCCTGGAGTTCTGTCAGTCAAATCACGATACTCCTCTTCACCAGTTTTTTTCATAATTCTCATTGTTTTTTCAAAATCTTTGACATCTAATTTCTGCTCTACAACTATATGTTGGCTTGCTTTGATTAGCCCTCCAATTGCCATCTCTAACTCGTAACAGGCAGTTTCATATTGAGCATATTTGTAGGATAAAACCTCTCCTTGTTCTGTAATTTTTATTTTTCCATTAACTGTTTTTGCAGGCTGGGCTAATATTGAGTTATGTGTTGGACCTCCTCCTCTTCCGACTGTTCCGCCTCTACCATGGAAAATTTTACATTCAATTCCAAATTTTTTTGATATTTCTATAATCTCTTGTTGAGCTTCATATAGTCCAAATGATGAAGCAAGAATCCCTCCATCTTTACATGAATCTGAATAACCAAGCATTACTTCCTGCAAATTATCTTCATGGCATTGTAGGAATTTAATATAAACGTCATTTGAAAATAGCGATTCTAAGATATTTTTTATTCTTGCCAAATCATCTATTGTTTCAAAAAGAGGAGTTATTAAAATATCACAGAATAATCTCCCATCATCAGTCCTTCCTAATAAACCAGCCATCTTTGCTAAAACCATAACTTCTAATACATGACTAGCATCATGTGTCATGGATATGATGTAATGCCCAAAAGCTTCCTCACTTACTTGTTCTCTTAATAAAATCATTGTCTTGAATACATCAACAACTAACTTCTGTTCGTCTGGTAACAATTCATATTGATTAGAATATGTATCTTTTGAATCGAGAATACGTGTTAGTAAGTCTACTTTTTCACCCTCTGATAATGAATCGTAGTCTTTTTTATTAAGATTCTTAACCAATGTTTTTATAACTAGGGAATGTTTCGTTGACTCTTCTCTAATATCAAGATTAACTAAGAAAAATCCAAATGTCTCGACAAGTCTTATAAAATCATCTAGCCCAAATTCTAGAATTACTCTATCCCCGTCTTGATTAAGCGAATCTCGAATACAATATAAATCTTGAAGTAGTTCTTTCTCACAGGTATAACAATTAGGCCTGTCTAATGACTCTTTGCTATCTTGTAAATCAATAATCCTTTGTAAAGACTCATTTAGCCTATAACTGATTATCTTAAACTTTCTTCGATATGGTTCTTTTGGAAACGTGCTACTCTTCTTATAAAAAGCTTGCTCCAAAAATTTATTATCTTTTTCTAAAGAATCTAAAAATTCCTTTGAAGGCCTTACAAGCTGATCTGAATGAGTCATAAATCTAGATAGTTGTTGCGCTCTCTTAATATATTCTTTTAGTGCTGTTTTCGAATGCATATAAACAGCTTTCTGCGTTACTTCTGGGGTAACATATGGGTTTCCATCGCGGTCTCCGCCAATCCATGACCCAAACCTCAGAAAACTTGGAACTTTTATCGAGCTTACACTCATAGAATCACAATAGATTCTTTTTGTAGCATTTTCCAAATCTCTATACATCTGTGGAACTGCTTTAAACAAAGAAGTGTTAAAATAATAAAGCCCATTTCTTACTTCATCTTCCACTGTCGGTTTTTTCATTCTAACTTCATCTGTTTTCCAAAGAATTAAAATTTGTGCTTCAAGCTTTTTAATTATTTCTTCTTTACGTATTGACTGTCCTCTATACATATGAAGCTCTAAAATCGTTGCAAAAATTCGCCTTGTTGCTTCCATTTTACTTCTTCGCATGGCTTCTGTTGGGTGTGCTGTAAAAACCGGAATAAATTGCAGACTTTGATAAAGCTTTTGCAAATCACTAATAGTAATTCCATGAGATTTACAATCTTTCAAAGTATGATCAAAGGATCCTTCCCATAATGCTGATCCTGATTTACCTGATATTATTAAACTTTCCCTATGAATATGTTGATATGCTTCCTCAGCAACATTAACCAAAGCAAAATACTTTGAGAAAGATCTAACCACGTTTTTAAGTGTTTCTGGATCAAGTTTTTCAATATATTTTATTAATTGATCATGCTGTTTTTTATCATGGTTTTCTTGTAAATTAATAAACCCTTTCCTAAGTTTTTCGACAACCGCATAAACATCTTTTCCAGCATGCAATTTAATTGCATTACCAAGCAACTTGCCTAGTAGCTTGACGCAAGACCTTAGTTGCGAATCTGTAATCGCATCATAATTTTTAAGAAAATCACTCATGAATTTTTAAATAGTTTTTTATGATTTAGCCACAGCTATTTTAGCATAATGGAGAAATTTCATCATTAATAGATTGAATTTTGTTATAAATATATGATTTTATTAGATTTTAAAATTATTAATATAATTTTGGTAAAGAATAAATTTTTTGTATATGAAAGTATTATTTCCAAATGTTAATCCAATTATCAAGACTCACATGAAGTTTTTTATTTCTCTCTTGAATTTCTTTTCGCATAGCAAAACGCATTTTCCCCGCTTCAAAAAGTTTTTTTTCAACTTCTGAATTCAGTTGTAATCTAGGTACTTCTATTGGCTTTCCTTCATCATCTACTGAAACCATCGTAAAATAGCTTGAGATTGCGTGATACTCAATTTTCTCTTTTATTCTCTCTCCCTCAACCCTAATTCCCACTTCCATAGATGTTTTTCCAACATAATTAATATTACATTTGAAGGTCATTAAATCCCCAACCTCTATCGGTTTTTTAAATACAACTTGATCTAATGATTTTGTAACCACATATGTTTTACAGTATCGGGATGCACATGTGAACGCTGCTTCATCTAGTAATTTTAGTATTGTTCCTCCATGAACTTTTCCTGAGAAATTTGACATATCTGGTGTCATTAACCTTGTCATGAATAATGTTTTTTCCTGTTGCGGGGTTTCACTCATTTTTTAAGATCCTTTTTTGTATATTTTTGTTTACTTGGTATAACACCACGAACACCTCCTTGTGGATTTTCAATGTCCCCTGGTCTTCTTGGGATTAAATGAATGTGAAGGTGATGTACACTACGACCAGCATCAGGACCATCATTAATACCAATATTAAAAGCAGTAACTGATGGGTCTTCGCTTAAAATTTTGTTTTTTTGCCTCTCTAAAAACGGAAAAAGATTTTGATGCTCAACAGGATTCAGTTCGAAATAAGAAATTATATGCCTTTGCGGAACAATTAAAGTATGAAGAGGTGTTACAGGATAGCCATCTCTGAGGGCAAAGAAAAATTCATTTTCGTCAAATTTTTTAAAACTATAAAATATACTCTCTGACACTATTTACTCCATTTTTTAATATTATTAAATGAACTTAATGAGTGGATATAACAAAAAGACAGCATATCTGCGTAAAGAACCACGCACTCATAAATTCATCCATATTAAATTTAAATTTATTTGCCAAAAAAACAACTATAAATGCTGGAACAATAAACATATATACAAATCCAATTGACTGCCCTATGGCGCTCAATAGTTCAAAACCTTTGCCAGTTTGAATGTAAGATTTAAAAGCAATTAATGCAAATGAAAATGCTAGGTTTATGTATTTTGAAGTTGTTAAATTATTATTTTTAATTCTAAAAACAACAATGCCAATGTATGCTGCTAACAACATAGTTGTTGAGGCCATAATAATAATAGGTATACTCATTTTCTATCCCTCATGGTTAAGGTATTTTTATTGTTGAACAAATATTTTCTCTAATCTCCCCATCTTTTAAATCGACCAGATAAGACTTTTTACTTCCTTGGAAAGATACTGCTGAATATACATTATCATTTTTAATATGCAAAGCACATCCTCCCTCTATAGCATAACAATCTTTTAATTTCTGCTGTTCTAAGAATTTGATTAACGATGGTCTTCGCTCAGATTCTTCATCATAGTGAGGGCAACAATTACCCTCAATAAATCCCAGGCAATCTATAATATTTAATTGATCTGCCCATGAATCGGTAATGCCTTGATTAAACCAACATATTGCACCGGCACTAACACCACTCATTACTATTCCATTATCGTAACCTACTTCCAAAATATTGTGTAAGCCCCACTCTCGCCAAACAGATAACATGCTTTTTGTATTTCCTCCTCCAACAAAAATTACATCTTGCGATAGAATTAAATCTTCAAGATTGGGTGTACGCTTGAAAAAGTCTAAATGAGTTGGGTTACATTCGAGTTTACTGAAAGTTGAATAATAGCTAACTTTATATGATTCATCATCACCTGTCGCAGTGGGAATAAAACATATATTTGGATTCTTTTTTTTTGATTGGTCTAAAATATATTTTTCTATAATCCCCAAGCCTGGATTTCTTCCAAAACCACCCCCGCCAATTGCAATTACTTGTTTATCCATTTTAAATCCTTCTAAATTAATTTATTAATATACTCCATAATTCTTTTAGCGCTTCAGAATTATTCTCTCTGTTAAAAAAGTATTTTACGTGTTGGTTTTTTTCAATATTTTTTTCAATTTCAATACCCCAAAGTCCGTGAATTTCATTTGGAAGCATTGAATATCTTATATCAATAATCCTATTAGGGTTATATTTTGATATTGCTAGGTAGCCTCCTGAAAACCAGCTAAAACGTTCTATATCTTTTGATTGTTGTGAATTAAGGTCAAGCCACGGGAAAGAATTTTCAACATTAAGTTTATCTATGCTTGTTCCCTCAATAACTTTAGTATTAAACCCTACTTTTATAGCATCAACATAATACTTTTCATCTGTCTCGTATATAACTTTCCAGACAAGTAAATTTGCTAAACTCGGTTTCACCTCGATTCTCAAAGGAATGTGGTCTCTAGATTTGGCATTAAGAAGTCCGATATTTTCAGCTCTATTATGTTGAATTAGTCCTATAGACATATATGTTATTACCCAAATAAATGCAATCCTAGCAAATATCATATTTCTCTTAAAAATTGATAAAAAAACGAACATAAATAGTACAATAGTAAAAATTGGGTCAACAATAGATATGGTATTCCATGCAACTCTAAAATCGCTGAATGGCCAAAAAAGCTGAGTCCCATAGGATGTACATGCGTCTAAAATCCCATGCGAGGCATAAGCGAGCGTGCAATAGAGATAGGTCTCCTTGAACGACATACCTCTTCTATTGGTCAGAACATAGTAAAAGAAAGTCCCGCATATAAGTCCGCCAAAAGGTATAAAAATAAGGGAATGAGTAAATTGTCTATGAAATTCAATTGCCAAAAGAGGGTCATGACTAGATCTTATAAATACGTCTAGATCAGGAGCCATCCCAGAAAGAAAACCAATTATAGTAATTAGCAAAATTTTTTCTTTACTATTTTTTTGTTGAGCCGCAACTGAGCCTACTATTCCTTGTGATAATGGATCCATATAATTTTAAAGGCCTAATTTAAACTGTGTATGTCTGATAAATCAATTCTAATTTTTTCCTTTTTATTCTTATCTATTCTCATTGAAATTAGCAAATTATTATGATCTTTAGAGAAGAAGAAGTAATTAGTTTTATTTCCTGAAGTATACTCTGCGGAATAACAATTAAAGTTCTTTCCATTAATTGAATATATAACATCATTTCGAAATTTATAATCATATATCTTTAATTTTTTTTTGGAAATTACACTATATGCTTGATCAGCATAATTAGAATTTTGCATTAGTAAAACCAACATCGATATAGGATCATATATTAAGTTTCTTGACTCAAGACTGATGGTTTCAGAAGAATCACTGATTATTTTTGCTCTCTTTCCTTCAAAAATAACTTCGTAAGATTCTTTTTCATCAATATACGTATACCTTTTAGGAATCAAATTTCCATCTTTTCTTTTTAAATATACTTTCTCTTCTCGAAATCCTTTGCTTGCTAATGATGCTATGAAATTTCCATCGTATGTTGTGCTAACAATAAAATCATTATTATCATTCTGCATTTTTAAATCCATTGTGCCAGCTGCCATATTTTTATAATAAAAAATATAACTTGCGTGCAAATTGCTTTGAAAATCATTTGCAAAAGAATTTAGATTGATTATTGTTAATAAGATGAAAAAGGTATTTCTAAGCATTATTGAATTCAAAAATTATTCTTCTTCGCTCTCCTTTGCCTGAGCCATCCATAAAGTAAAGAAATCTTTACCAGAATTATCAGGATCTGCCCACTCATTAACTTCTTTTTTAAGCTCATCTTCAGTACATAGAATGCATCCATTTCCAGGGAAACCAACGTCTTTTGAAGACGAAAATCTACCATGGGTTGAATAGTAGGCAAAGTCTGTATTTGGAACATTTTTCCAAATTTCTCCACCTAAGCAATAATCATTCTGCCTCTTATTATCTTTTTTACTGAAGCTAAATTTTGCTTTTACAACTTCTCCAGCTTCTGATGCCCCTGCCATATTAATCTCCTTGTAACTTTTCTAATTGTTTTATCGAATCAAATATATATTATTGAATTATAATTGATTTGTCATTTTTTTTATTTATTGCCTGTCAGCGTTTTTTTGTAGTAAAAAATTTTTTAATATTTCTTTTTTCATTGCTTCTGATAATATTTTTTCAAGCTTCATACATCCATAATTATCATGATTTACTAAATCAAATAAATTTACCTTTAAATTTTCCTTGTCAAAGTAAGCGGTGTGTTTAATATTAAGAATGCTTCTATCAAAATCGCTTTCTGAATAAAAACTACTTAAAACAAACTCATTATCATTCTCATTTTTTTTTATAAAAATACTATTTCCATGGTCCCATTTATCTCTTTTATAAATTAAGCCAATCATGGTATCGGTGTAGATTAAATTTACTGTTGTATTTGAATTTTTTTTATTTTCTAAATCATTATCATCAATTAAATTACAAGAATAGAAATCGCCTTTAAATAAATCATTAAGTGCAGCATTCAAATTTTTTTTATCTGAAAAAATATGACTTTCTGAGCAACTTAACATTGTTATGAAAGGTAGGATTAATATTATTTTTTTTAGGTTATTAAACATTTAATTTTTTATTTTATAAAAGAAATTTCTTTAACATATAGGTTGGCCACGTGGTCTCTACCAAATGCTACAACTCCTATAGATTTGATGGTTCTTGGTTTTACTTTATCTGATAGGAATGATCCAGATCGTTTAAATTCATTTAGTGGCAGAATAAACTCTTGGTAATTTTCTTTTACTGTAAACGAGGATTGATAATATTGCCAAGGAAGTATAGTTCCTGTGGTTCGTAAATGAATAAAATATTTTTGATTATTCCCTCTCGCAATAATTTTTATAAACCTTGCTTGATCTAAATCAACGTCTTTCAATTTTCTTTGTAATTGAATAAAACCGCCATTGTTTTCGGTCGTAACTTCTCCATTAAGATAAGCGATTGATGTTCCTTCTTCCATTTCATAAACCACACTACCAGTTGATAATCCACCCATGACATCGTCTGCAATAAATTTCCATTTTGAAGAGTCTTCAAAATCATCTTTAAATATTTCTTCTGCACTAACTTGGTTGGTCATAATAAAAAAGAATAAGTAAATTTTTAAAATTTGTTTTAACATAAACATAGCCAATTATTTATAATGTTTTCTTCTTTCGGTGAATTTTTTGACCCTTTCTCTCCATCTTTTATATGATCCAAAGGAAACATTATCTTTCATAACTCTTTTAATTTCATCGCTATTAATATCATACATCTTCTTAATATTATCAAAACTCACATCATCAGATAATGCCAATGAAATAATGTCACTAATCTGTTCTTGTGAGAGCTTGTTTGTTTTTTTCTTAAGCATATTATTTAACGATTATTCGCAGTTTTTGTAAGAAAAAAAGACCACTCTCGATTTTGAAAAAAATAATGCTAAAAAGGCAAGGAATAAGATTTTAGTTTTCATTTATAAGCCCTTCCGTAGTTGTTTCAAGACCACTATTGATCCATGCCATGATACCAGAATTTGCATTGTAAACTTTTGAATAATTTTCTTCGTTTACAAGCATATCTGAAACAATTCCGCTTCTTCTACCACTTCTGCAAATAATAATGAGTGGTTGGTCTTTTTTTGCCATTTCTCTCAATTTATTCATCCAAGACTTAAAATCTGATTTGCCGTCTTTGTCAAAAAAAGTGAGTAGTTTGCTATTTTTTATTATGCCCGTATTTTGCCACTCTAAGTTCGTGCGAATGTCGATCAGTGGTACACCTTGTTTCATAAGTGATATAATTTTATCGTTGTCAGCAGGTTGCACATCTGCATTGGCTTGCGCAGAGACTATTAAAAAAATAATAATTTTTAAGTGAGATTTTATTAAGTTCATAAAAGCAATATATCAAGAAATACCGATATAGTGCTTCATAAGTGTGTAAAAAGTGGAAATGTATATATTTTGCACATATAAATATGTACAGATATTTTACATATAGATATAAAAGATATTTTGTATAGACTAAACCTTCAATATTTTTAGGAGGTTTACATGAAATATTTATTGTTTGTAATTTACTTTTTCTCAGCGATTTCATTTGCAAATCATTGTAATTCTGGTGCTAGTCATAATGGTCCAGATCGTCAGGCCGACCAAGCTGGTTACATGGAATCAAATGAGTCCGCTAAAACTGAAAAAGAAAGTAAAGATGAATCGTCTGACGCAATGAACAAAGCGGAAAAAGACGCCTAATTAAATTTACAGGAGACATATCATGAGATATTTATTATTAGTTTTATATTTTTTCTCAGCAGTATCTTTTGCTGGTCACTGTAGCGGGGCACATAAGGATGATGCAGACCGTGCAGCAGACCATGATCATGCAGAAGAGACTAAAGAATCTGTGAAAATGGAAAAAGATAGCAAAGAAGAGTCATCAGAAGTTATGGAAGATTCTGAAAAAGACGCTTAGTTGCTCTTTATGGATGCCCTATGGTCTTAAGGAAGAAATCATAGGGACATTCTTTACTTTTTTATACTTTATACATGCTAATATTTTTATTGTTCATTATTTCCTATAAACAGATCATCTTCCCACATTCCTGAACTTGTTTCCCCGCTCGAATAAGTAAACTTTCCCTTGCCATTTTTTTCACCATCCTCAAATTCTCCTACAAATTTATCCCCGTTATAGTAATGGATCGTTCCTTTGCCGTGTTTCATTCCATTCTTAAATTCTCCGATATAAGTGCCGTACCATGAATTGATAGTGCCCACGCAGTCGCTCCATTGATCACTCAATTCGCCTTCACAATCTTTCGCAAACGCACACGAATAAGACAATACGATTACTATAAAAAAAAATTTCGTTTTCATACCAACTTCATATTTAAATTAAACTGATTATTTTCCCCTCTTTAGGCCTAATTATATATTCTGTCTTTACGTCTTTATCTATATTTTTCTCATCCAAACTAAAGCAAGCGAACACACATGTTGGGAAATTATATACTTGCGACCCTGATAAATATGAAATCATGCCTGATATACTTGGGTTATGAGATACAATTAATAAAGAATCTGTTTGCGTTTCTTCAATAATATCTCTCATTATTGATTCAGAGGCATGATATAAATTCTCTGTATAATTAATATCCTTGAAAGCATATGATGAATTTTCTTTAATAATTTTTAAAGTTTCTTTGGTTCGTCTTGCGGTTGAACAAAGTATCTTACTAAAACTGATTTGACTATTAGAAATATGCTCAGCTAGTGTCTTGGCATCTCCTAAACCTCTTTCAGATAAAGCACGGTCATGATCATTTTCAAAAGATCTCCATGCTGACTTTGCGTGCCTAAGTAAAAATAATTTCATTATAAAGTTAAATCTTAAGGATAAAGACAGGCAATTTAATCTTCCTCTTTTACAAATGCCTTTGTTTTTCCATCGCTAAGACTCTGTAAAAATTCAATTGCTTGCTCTCCTGTCATATACTTGTATTCGTCGTAGTCTTTTGGTGTTTTTACAATCTGAATCTCCAATTCCTCTAGACCGTCTTTAATGTATTGTTGATCTGCAACTTTAAGATTTTTAATAATTTCATCTAATTCTGAGATTAGAACAAAACCATTTTCTTTTCCTTTTTTTGCGAGTCTTTTTATACTATCACTTAAATCTGCGCTCACTTTCCCTTTTCCATTTCAGTAGTTGTGCGAATATCATTTAAATAGCGATCCATGTAATAAAAGCTGGCAAAAGCTAGTATTACAAAAATAAATAACATATAGATAATCTTATAATCTTTCATCATATTAAAACTTTTTTTAAGATAATATCATCTTTACAGTAGACTTAATAAATTGTTTTTAACATTTGATATTTCCACGATCATCAGCAGTGCACCTTTTCTTAATAGATCGAAAATGACTGCCTCTACAATAAAACACACCTTCATCCATATCCCATCTTGTCTCGCAATTTCTCTCAAGATAAACTCCATAAGATACAGATTCAGCGCACTCGACCTTACCAATATCGCCGTCCCAAGCTATATTGCAGTATTTTTCAAATTCATAAAGATTATGATCGCTATAACTTATTTGAACTTGGATAATAGCCAAAAAAAAGATTAGGGTAGTTTTCTTCAAATTTACGTATGCCAATTTTGCGCCTCAAATTTGTAACATGATATTTTAACATATACATCCTTGTACAATCCTTCTAAAAATTTCAAAAACATTTGTTATGTTGGCACAATATATGCATTTACAAATGTATGAACATTGATAGCAATTTTTTTTGGTATCCCGCATTATTATTTCCAGCAATGCCAATACTTCTTTTGGTTTTTTCTAATAAATATACAGCTTTAGCTATGCTAATAAGAAAGCTTCATGTTCTAGCTCAAGACGACTCAATAAATTACCTCTCAGCAGAAAGGATCAAAATCTTGTCTGAAAGATTGTTATTACTTCGATGGATGCAAACCTTTTCCAGTGTATCCTTTCTATTTAATTTAATTACCATTTTTTGCGTATTCGTAGGCTTATATAACTTTGCTCTTAATTTTTTTATTATTTCGGTAGTATTTCTAATTTTAGCAATTATTTTATTTATTATAGAAGCGCAACATTCACATTACGCCTTAACCCTTCATATTAAAGATTTAGAGGAATATAGTGAGAATAAAATTAAATCTTTAATCAGAAAAGAACAGTTATAATTATTTATTTGATTTTTTGGCAATTACTATCAATATATGTTGCTAATGGGGTAACGACTAATACGCTCCTTTCATCTTTGTCAAGTCTAATCGTTACATAATACATTCCATTTTCTGCATCTTCACTAGCAAATATATTATGATTTTCTTTTTTTTGAAGATCATAAACTCTTCGATAACCATTAGTATAAATTTCGAAAACATCTTTATGATTAAAATGCCAGCGTTTTATCTGCCCAGGAATAGCGCCGCTGTCACATTTGAGCTCATACATTTCTCCGTTCGTGGCAAAGGCCTGCAGTGATAAGATTGATAAAAATAATAGGATTGATTTTATTTTCATAATGAAACTTGTATTTGACTTAGAATTTAATATCTTGCGGATTTTCGCAATCTATGTCCTTGGTCATTTCTCCCAAGTAAGCTTCACTCATTTCTCTAGTTGGTGTTATTTTCGCAAGAGAGCTATCACTCATAGGTAAGTTTTTGTATGGTTCTAATGCATGCTCAACATGTGCTTCGTGAAATTCTTCTTTTGTATACCACTTATTTTTCTTCATAAACGGTAAAATCATATTATTACTTAAAACTCTATATTCGTCTGTTGTGCAATTATATTCGTATGCACCATATATTTGCACTATTACATCAGAGCCGCCGCAAGATGTTATTGAAACTGAAAGTAAAATTATTAATGATAATTTTTTTATATTTTTCATATCTTTAACTATAAACTATTTTGAAAAAATTGAAAATATCTCCTTGATGCCACCTAATTTAAAATTATAGGTTCCCTTGGATAATGTATTTCAGAATTCTCACCACCTGACCTTGATCCTTGGCAACGGCAGAAGCGGCTGCGTCAACCTCTTTTAAAGCATGCTGATGCTCATCTCCATGTATAACAATCATTGATTTATTCAGAGCTGAAGCAAATCCTGCATCAAAAGCCGCATTCCACTGTTTATATTTTTCTCCAAACTTAACAATAACGACATCGGAATCTTCTATGGATTTTTTTGTTTTAATAGAATTAATTTTTGCCCCTTTGTTATCTTTCCAATAATTATTGTCTTCGGAACCCAAGATATCAACTCCACAATTATCTGATGCTTCATGATTGGTTACTGGTGAAGTGAAATTTATATCTAAATTTTCTGCTTTACACAAATCAATAATCTCTTGTCTCCAGTTTGAATGTATTTCTCCTGACAAATATACATTTAACATTATTTTCTCCTCCGTTTATTTTTAGTATAATAAATTGATTATAACTTTAGGATATCACTATGGATAAGATCAACAAAATTGTATCAACTCTTTTTGGGGCTTTAAATGGGATAATTGCCTTAGTCTTACTATTTATCACACTCCTTGCCTCATTTAATATGCCAAGCTTCGAGCTGGGTTTGCTTGTTTTAGCAGTTGGTTTTGTATTGACTATGATAGCTTGCGGGATCACAGCCGTGCTTAGAGACATAAAATCTGAGGTTACAGAAATCAAGAAAAAGCTTGAGGGCTAAATAAATTTTCAAGTAATAACTTATTTTTTCAATTATAAATAGTAAACTGCCATACTTGCCCGAGTAAAATAATAAAAGGCAACGCCGACAAAATAGATAATGTTTGACGCGTATAACTCAACCAGTAACCAAGTAAGCAAAATAAGAATAGTATTATCCATTTCCATTTTCGAAGGATAATTTCTTCAATAATCGCCTCTATTGGCACGAGCATAAAAAGAAATAAAAATGTCAAAAAAGTAAAGAAAATAACAAACTTTCGCGCTTTTTGGATTGCCCTAAATTCTTTTTCATTTAGTAATTTGGTTTTCATAATCTAAAATATTTTAACAGAAATTAAATCATGTTATCTTTGAAAGATGAAATATATTGCAATGAATAGATTTAAAATTATATTAGGAAAAGAAAAAGAATTCGAGGAAGTCTGGAGAACTCGTGAAACCTATTTGGATGAAGTCAAAGGATTTAACGAATTTCATCTCTTAAAAGGTGAATCAAATAAAGAGTACACATTATACTCATCCCACTCAGTTTGGGATAGTAAAGATGATTTCATTTTATGGACTAAATCTGAATCGTTTAAAAAAGCACACAGAAATGCTGGTAAAAATAAGCCTCTTTACATAGGTCGCCCAATGTTTGAGGGATTTGAGATCATCTTGTAATTATTTATTTAAGTGACATATGCAGCCTTGAGCAATATAATGATGTTAGGTATTTAATCAATCAACTTGTACACCTTGGCATATCGCCTAAAGTACTAAAGCGGAGTTAGAATGAAAAAAATTTCTAAAGTTTTTCCATTTTCTAAATTTATAGAAAAAAAATATATAAAATCCAGAGAGAAAGAGACGGGTCTCAAGAATATCTTTTTTGAAAAAATCGATTTATCTAATGATTCTTCTCGTGAAGAAAGATTAAAAGCATTGGTGGAAGCTTTAAAAAGAAATGGTTGGAAAATTAAAAACGAGCCAAAAGATGACTAGTTTTTAATTAGGTTCTATATGAACTTTTTTGCACTTCTAATAATTTATTCGACTGTTACCGAATGTTTTTATATGGAAAGGATGGTTATCGTCTTCAGCATATTATCCCAATTGGATTTTATCCTTATTTGCAAAAAATACTCCAGCAGTAATTAAATTTACAACAATCCATAATCCTTTTGCTCCAAGATGAATAGGTATAATTGGGTTATATAAAATAGCAAAAAAACTGAATACCCAGACTAATGTTGTCTCTCGATGCTCGTTAAATTGCAAAGCATAATAAATTGCACATACACATACTACTAACCTAGATAGAAAATAATAACCATAGGGCATTGGAAGAAGTCCAACTCCCAAAACAACTAATGGCGCTATCCAAAAAATGCTTTTATCCATTTAAAACCATCTCCCTAAATTTAATTTTCAAATCCAAAAAAGTAAATAATACTGATTTTAATTTTTGTTGAATGATGAAATTAATGCAGTTATTGTCGCTGGAAGGATAAATAGAATACCTGGTAATGCGAATGCTAGCGCAAAATACCACTCCCATTCTAAAACGTATAATGCTCCAAAATAAGATCCGATTGTACAAGGAAATACGATACGTAGAAAAAATGCGCAAAAAACGGCAACCCACGCCCAAATTGAACCATAAAAGTATTCTATACCAAGAAATCCCACATATATTTGAGCAATGCCAAGTAGAAGAAAAAAGATAACACCTGCTATGCCTAGTGACGTTAAAAACTTTTCCATGATATCCTCTTTTTATTATTTTTATTTAGTAATTATACAATCACCCTCAATAATAGCATATTTTTCATTTTTAATTGCACTAATCGCTGCCATTGAAAATCTCTTGTTGGTTCTATTATAAACTTCTGCAAAAAATGTTACATCACCAATATGAGGATAACTCGTATATATGTGTATGACATTTTTATTATTCAGAAGTATTTTAGCACTTTGATATAATTCTCCATTAGAATAAACTTTATTTTCTTTAATAGAAAAAACTTTGATTTTTGTTTCGCCATTAAACTCATAAGTGCATGACCAAGTCTCTGCACACACTTGTGATGAAAATAAGAGTAAACAGATTGTGAGTAGTTTGGTTTTCATTTTTTATTATATTTTACCACTCAAGATTTTTTTTAGACGCTCTGACTTCTTCATTGTACATCATGAGAATAGTAGAATAAGTGCACATACCGATGTTGCAAAGTTGTCGTTTAACTCTCTTTAATAAATTGATATCTTGTACTTTTGTAAGTTCTTTAAAACACCTCAACTCTTCTTCTTCCATCATTCTTAAAGTTGACTCACTGTCCATTCCAATTCTTGAATATGTTTCTTTAACATTATATTTAATAAACGAAATTACTTTATTCTTGTTCGCAGGGGTTGGATTAAAATTTATTGGTGAAATCATATCTACTCCCCAACTTAATAAGGGTGCAAATAACAAGCAGGTTATCAATAATTTAGTTTTCATACTTCAATAATACGAATTATTGTTGAGATTGTAAAATTAGGACGGACCCATCCTTCCTAAAAGCAACTACTCCACTGTGACTGATTTCGTTTGTTTAAACAGGGGGCTTATATTCACTTAAAATTCAATTATTTCCTTTTATCACAATAAGAAAGAAAATATAAATTATGGATATTTTTATTTTTTATCATGAAAGTCCATTTCCATAAATCATGATCTGGCAAATCTTCAGAACTCATTTTATGTAGCATTCTCCCTTTTGCCATTTGGCCATCATAAGACTCTATGTAAATATTCTTATATCTGTTGTAAGCACAATCAATTTCAATTAGCGCAACCTGAGAACCTATACCTTTTTCTATATATTTATTATCATATAATACCCACAAAAGATAATTATCATTTTTTTCAGTCAAATTTTTGCTATCCCAATACCAAAAATAAGTCTTTCCTTCTGCCATATACTTCCACTTATAATCAGGATCCGCAAACACTTGCGAGGATAATAAAAGTAAACAGATTGCGAGTAGTTTAATTTTCATATTTAAATAATACGGAATATTTAAAAAATGTAAAATTCAGACCGACCCACCCTTTCCAAACGAACTCATTCCACTGTTACGGAATGTGAGTTGGAGGTGATAGTGCAATTATTCACTAGAATATTTGCTTGTAACTCCTCCCTCTTTGCAAAACCAGTAAATCAATGGAATAAGACCAATAATTGTAATCCCAATTAATTGCCACCATCCTGACTTACCCAAATCATGAAGTCTTCTACAACTCACTGAAATTGCTGGTATAAAAAATAATAATGTAAATATTAGTTCCCAATATCCGTAATAATTTCGATCCCAGGAATTTGTAGAATTACCATCAAGCACAATACCGACTATTATCACTATGAAATAAAATAATTGGAACCACCAATATTCTGGTCTTGTCGCAACTCCTTCAAACGTAAAATATTTACTTAAACATGTAGTCACAGATTCAATCATATTCATACTTTTGTACCTCAGTTGTTATTATAAAGTAGATTACGTTTTTTTATCTAACCTTACAAGTTCCATAAACTTTATCTACAGTTGATGTTTTAGATTCTTCTATACCCACTTGCTCAACCTTTTTAGTTATTTTGTTAATTACCCTAGCGAATAAATAATTTTCAAATGACACTACAAGATGTAAGTATGTATTATCTTCATATGTTTTTACCATTGGAATTTCAACATCGTCTAAAAAGGTAACAAATTTACCATCATCTTTTCTGATATAAGTGTATGTACGTGTCTCGTTTTTATAATTTTTATAAGAACATACAAATACATCTGCCGCAAACACCTGCGAGGTGAATAAGAGTAAACAGATTGCGAGTAGTTTGGTTTTCATACTACTGATATTACTGATTATTTTGAGATTGTAAAATTAGGACTGACCCATCATGTCCATACAAAATTATTCCACGGTGACGGAAGGTGAGTTGGAGGTGACAGAGTAATTATTTGCCGACGTATGCGTCGTTTTCCCATTGACCAACTTCTTTGTCTCCGTTGGCATAAGTGTAAGTACCTTGTCCGTGAAACTTGCCATTTTTAAATCCACCAGCGTATTTGTCTCCGTTGGCATAAGTGTAAGTGCCTTGTCCATATCTTTCATCATTTTTATATTCACCAAAGTATTTATCTCCACTGGCATAAGTGTAAGTGCCTTGTCCATGTCTGTTATTATTTTTATATTCACCAAAGTATTTATCTCCACTGGCATAAGTGTAAGTGCCAAGTCCGTGAAAATCTCCGTTTTTAAACTCACCTACGTATTTATCTCCAATGGCATAAGTATAAGTGCCGAGTCCGTGCATTTTGTTATCCTTCCATTCGCCAATGTATTTATCACCTGCATACTTACCGGTAAAAGTGTATGCGCTGTAACAATTATCCCAATAATTTCCTTTGCATTCTTCTGCAAACACCTGTGAAGTAAATAAGAGTAAACAGATTGTGAGTAGTTTGGTTTTCATACTTCCTTTATAGCAATTTTTTAAGTATTTTTATAGTTCTTCCTTATTCCAGAAATTTATTTTGAAGTTACTATAGGAATGGAATAATTAACAAGTAATGATGATTTAATTATTTGCCGATATATTCGTCATTCTTAAATTGACCAATTTTTTTTGTTCCATCTGCAAAAGTGTAGGTGCCTCGTCCGTGCATAACATTTTCTTTCCACTCGCCAACGTACTTATCACCATTGTGATAAGTAAAAGTGCCTCGTCCGTGCATATTGTCATTCTTGTACTCACCAACGTACTTATCACCATTGGCATAATTATAAGTGCCTCGTCCGTGCATAACATTTTCTTTCCACTCGCCTATGTACTGTTCTCCATCAGGAAAAGTAAAAGTGCCTCGTCCGTGCATATTGTCTTCTTTAAATTCTCCAACATATTCTGCTCCATCTGCTAAGGTAGCAGTGCCTCGTCCGTGAAGTAGACCATTCTTATATTCACCAACGTACTTATCACCATTGATATATTTATAAGTGCCTCGTCCGTGCATATCTCCAGTTTCCTCATGCACATCACCAATATATATATCACCATTTTCAAATGTATATTTAAATCGACCAAAAAATCGTCCATTTTTAAATTCACCTTCGTTTAATTGAGTTTGAGGTGTACCATTTGTTTTAAAATTCCATGTTAATAAACCTTTGCCATGTATTTTCCCAGATTTACATTCTCCTGACCATGTAACAGTCTGTTCGTCTCTAGGTGCCGGATCCCATACTAAGCAATTAGGTTTATTTGTTGAAGTCCATTTACCTTCTGCAAACACCTGTGAAGTAAATAAGAGTAAACAGATTGTGAGTAGTTTGGTTTTCATTCTTTCAATAATACCAATTATTTTAATATTGTAAAATTAGGACTGACCCACCCTGTCCATACAAAATTATTCTACGGTGACGGAATTTGTGCTGGAGGTGATAGTGTAATTATGCATCAAACACTGATATATTTTAATATTGTTTTAGCGATCGCAAACTTTTTTACTAACAGTATAATTCATAGTACCTTTAGTTATATTTTCCCACTTCATCATTTCGTTATCTACTCTGCCGTTTCCTTTACCCATGGATTGATCATAAAATATAAAACTGATATGTCTATATCTATATTTATTACAATCAAGTTGAATATAATATTCAGTTGATAAAACATTGTTATATGGTGTCAAGTAATCACCTAACATATAAAAATATTTATAACCGTTATGCTCTTTAGTTCTATCAAAGTCTACATAAAAAATTGTACCACTGCTATTTTTACCAACCTCAGTCCATCCTGCAAACGCTTGCGAGGTGAATAAGAGCAAACAGATTGTGAGTAGTTTGGTTTTCATATTTACTTAGTAACTACTTAGTAAGTATATAATTTACCTACTTTTAGTCGATTTAGCAGCATTTAAAAGTAACTGAGAATTATGAAGAGAATTTTGCGCGCCTTTTTTGTCATAAATGTACATAGAAAATTGGTAACCATTAAATAAAATAGTGCTACCTGTTACCTCTTCAATAAACTTCTGCCCTTCAATATTTGCCTGTATATTGGTATAAAAAATCAGTGCATTTTTGTCCTCCCAAACTAATTCAGGTCTATCTACTGACTCTATTTTTATATCTTGATTATTAATATCATGACTTTTATTTGTTTTTTCTTTTATTTCATTTATATAAGTTTTATTGAAAGAGGAAGATTCAAGTTTGTTTAAATCTGTTTGTGTGTATGAAGAAGAATATTTTTGATTATTAAAAAATATATAACCCCATGGATAATCATATTTTTTTCCACATAAATTATATACAATTTTTGCTTCAAAATTTTTATAAATAGAAAGATTTCGTTTTGTCTTATTCAAGTGATTAAGTATAAATTTACCTTCATTTGTTTGAGTAATATCACAATACCCGTCAGGCAATGCTATTTGAAGTTTATCACCGCTATTAGTATAAATATTCGCCCATTCTTCTGCAAACACCTGCGAGGTGACTAAGAGCAAACAGATTGTGAGTAGTTTGGTTTTCATTTTTTCGTGATACGGGTAATTGTTATTTTGTAGGTGTGGATATTTTTTATTGTAATGGAATATTTCATTACAATATAAACCACCATACAATGAAGGAGACTGTCAAGATTGCAAAAATAAGTTCTATTATTTGAAAACTTTTATGTGTATATGCACCGCAGTTAGGGCATTTATTAGCATATACTGCAACTGTATTTCCACACCCTTCACACTCTTTCATATTATTTTTCATATTCTCTTTATAGCAATTTTTGAAATATTTTTATAGTTTTTCCTCATTCCAATCGTTCTCTAAACTACCCTAAAACTGACATCTTAAAACCCTTATACTTACTGAATTCTATTTTTACGATTTACCCATTACATAACCAACTGTTTAACATCACTCCACTGTTACGGAAGGTGACTTGGAGGTGATAGTGTTGCTAATCAACAAAAGTAATGCCATGCTCTGCGAGTTCTTTTCTAAATACTTTTGTTGCCGAGTCCTTAAACATCGGATGGTCAGATCCTGCAATCAACTTTCCATTTGCTTGTTTATGATAATCTGAGAATTTCTCAACACAATTTTTAATCTCATTTATTTCTGGTTCCCAAAGTGAATCCCTGATTAAACCACATGCAAGTTTCACATTATGCTTTTGCTCTTTATTTAATTTGATATTTGCACGACCAAGTGCATAATAAAACATGTCATCAAAATTATAACAAAATCTTCCAAAAAATTTTACGCCTTCACTGGTATTCTTAGTAAAATCTTCTTTTTCTACTTCTGTAAAAAAATAGTTCAAAAATCCAATAGTATCAACAATACTTTTAAATACCCCTTCGTTACTAATGTTTTGTTTTGAACTAAATAATCCCATCTTTGTCTCATATAATTCTTATATTTTTATGTCTTTAATAATACGGATTATTTTGAGATTGTAAAATTAGGACTGACCCATCCTTTCCAATGAAACTCATTCCACTGTGATAGAAGTGACTTGAAGGTGATAGTGCAGTTATTCAAAATTCTTTATCCATTCTGCATATTCTGGGTCGGTATTACTTGGTTTTTTGCATGAAGTATCTTCACAATATAATTTTTCTTCATCAATTGTAGATATATAATCCAACCAACCATTAATAAATTCAGACGGACCTCTGCAAGAAAGTTTGTTAAAATCCGATACTTTCTCGCCATTAAGATATGTTTCAAAACTTGCAAAATGACTGTTTTTCTTTTGTGAGCATAAATTTTCTTTATCAAGAAATAATTCTACTGTTTTTTTATGACATCCTGTTTTTTCAAAACTTCCATCAAAAGCAGTTGTTTCATAATAAAAACGTCCCCAAACTCCATCACGAATCCCGTGTTTATTATAGTTACCAATTTCAAACTGATTATATTGTTTGTACCTGTTATTGGTAGTGATACATTCTCCCCATAAACCTATTTGCACTCCATCTTTAAAATTTCCAGTCATAAAACCACGATTGCTGGTTGAGAAATGTTTACCGTTTACAATAATATTTTTATGAATAATTTTTTCTTCAAATTGTGAAGTAAATAACCCTTGTTCAAAACCACCCTCATATCTTCCTTCTATTTTTTCACTACCCCAAACCTCCGTTGTATCTGTTTCTTCTATTTTTTCAAAAGTATCTATTATGCCAATGCAACTATTCCACTTAGATTTATCTGTTCCTTTGCATTCTTCTGCAAACACTTGCGAAGTGAATAAGAGTAAACAGATTGTGAGTAGTTTGGTTTTCATTTTCTTAACATGTTAAATAAATTTATTTATAAAAAATAAAACGTACCCTATTACAAGACCAAATAAACCTAAACCCTGTGCATGATGTTTCAATCCGCCAATTAAAGCACCAGCAATTAATAGAAATAAAAAATAACTTCCTAGTATTTCTAAATAATCATAAAACTCACTCATCAAAAAAATGCATACAATTACTGATATTAATCCTGTTAAGAATCCGTATCCGTTCATAAAGAAGGTGCCAGACATGAATCCATATTTCTCTGCAGTATTCTGATATAAAAATAGTATCCAACTTGATACACCAATAATATAAAGTACCCATTTCATACTTATCATTTTTTGATCCTTCTTTAAAAAAACTTATTTTTCATTAATCTCTTTATAGCAATTTTTCGAAGTATTGCATAATTTAAACACTATATTGGTAAAACATAGATAGGGAACTGACCCTGAGATAACAGACCCACCCTGTCCAAAAGCAACTACTCCACCGTTATGGAAGGTGAGTTGGAGGTGGTAGTGCAATTATTTACCAATGTAAGTACTTATACCATACTCATTATCGTTTTTGGTTCCCGCTATAATTGACCAAATAAATATGAGGATTGAACCAATACCTGTAAGATAAATTAATAACCACCAACCAGACCTTCCAATATCATGAAGTCTTCTAGCACCACATGCTATAATAGGCGTAATTAAAAGCACTAAGCAAAGTAAGTAGAATGTTCCAAATATGCTATACGGATCTATTGCATTATCTATAATATTCGCACATATAAAAACTATGGTTGTAAATAAAGTGAAATACCAGTATTCCGATCTAGATGCTCTTCCAGAAAAAGTTGTATATTTTTCAATAAGACATGTTTTGACAGCAGTTTTAAAATCCATAAGTTTTTAGCAATAATTTTTTTAAAATCTTAAATATTATAAATTTTTTCTTTTTCTTTTCCCATTCTTTTTTTTGTTTTAATCTTTAGTTTCTGCAAACCCAATTAACTTTAGAGTCATTAGGTGTTTTCGGTGTAGGATAAACCCAATTATATTTGCCTATTGACTTTAATTGCTCTGTGTCATAAGAACCTATTTTTCCCCCTTTTCCATAATGATTATTATAGAGTGCAGCATATACCAATCTATATCTTAAATTAGAACAATCATACTCTTCAGATGCAATTAATGAATCTCCTTTACTGGAATTATCTAACATCCAAACAATATAATTTCCTGATTTATTCTTTCTGATGCTATTTTTATCTGCATAATATTTAGTACCATCATCACTCGTTGCTATGTATGTCCAATTAAATAAATTTTCTGCAAACAACTGTGAAGAAAATAAAAGTAAACAGATTGTGAGTAGTTTGGTTTTCATTTATTAGTAGAAAAATTTGTTCATTCTATTACAGCATTACATTCTTCAACAATATCAGACATTAACTTATTCTTTGCGATATCTTCTGCAGAAGAGTTATCTATTTGCTTTTCTGTAAATCGATCCATTAATTTTCTAGTTGCACAACCACAATATTCTACTGCTCTAGCATATGAGATATTGTTTGGTGTGTGTGTAATACATTCATTAATCCATTCCATTTGCTTTTCTTCAGATGCGGCATAAGCAAGATTACAAAATAATATTAAAGAAATTACTAGTTTTTTTATTTTCATACTTTAATAATACGTATTATTTTAAGATTGTAAAATTAGGACTGACTCATCCTGTCCATTGAAACTCATTCCACTGTTACCGAATATTCTACTTCTGACAGGATGGTTATCGTCATTAGAGATTTTCACATGCATACTTTAAAATCAGTTCATTTCCTGATTCAGGATAAATGTAATTCCATTCTGGTTTTGGTTCAGCGTAATCATCGTATCTATCAACACCCATTAGTTTTCTATGATAAAACTCCTTCAAAATTTTAAATGAGAATTTATCACAATCGCATTGGAAATAGGCAATTGTAGAGCGGGGGTCATCATCGTTAAGGTGATTCATCAAAACATAAACATATATGTGCCCAAGATTATCTTTTCTTATTCTTTCAGAATCTATATACAAAGCATTTTTTTCATTTCTGCCTATTTCCGTCCATTCTGCAAAACTGTTGGCGGAAAATAAAAAAAATAGACAAGTTATAAATATTTTAATTTTCATTTTTTTTAATAATACGGATTATTTTGAAATTGTAAAATTTGGACTGACCCATCCTGTCGGAAGTTAACTACTCCACTGTTACGGATTGCGTTTGTATGGACATGATGGTTATCGTCATCATTTTTCACAAACGAAATTAACTTTATGGTAATTATTTGAATTGGGTTTAGGATAAATCCAATCAGTATAACCTTTTGGTTTTAATTCTTCTGTGTCAGCAGTAAATTTTTTTTTTCCTTTTCCATAATGATGACTATAGAGTTCAACATATACCCATCTAAATCTTAATCGAGTACAATCATACTCTTCAGAAGTAACAACAGAATCTCCTTCAACGTTATTAAGTAACATCCAAACAACATAATTTCCTGATTTGTTCTTTCTGATGCTATTTATATCACCATAAAATTTATTTCCATCATCAGCAGTGCTGGTAGATATTAGCGTCCAATTAAATCTATTTTCTGCAAACACCTGCAAGGTGACTAAGAGTAAACAAACTGTGAGTAATTTAATTTTCATACTTTTAATACTACGGATTATTGTTGAGGTTGTAAAATTAGGACTGACCCATCATGTCGGAAGTTAACTACTCCACCGTGACTGATTTCGTTTGATTGGACAGGATGTTCATCGGTCTCAATGTATTGTGTTTACTCATTTAATTATCTATCCTTCTTCCAATAAAAGTACTTTTTTTTACTACGTCGTGATTTGATACGCGATAACCAGTCATACTTCTTCCTTCTATTCTGCCTATGTGTACCGCATAATAATTATTAGAATCAAATACTAAAACTTTATTTTTCCTAACCCATTTGCAGTTATCATAGATTTTTCCAGTATTTCCAGTGGGAGAATTTTTCTGGAAATAGAGGCAAGTTCCATCTGGATTAAATTGAAAAATATATTCATGACCATCATTATGAGAAATATACCAAGATGTATTAGATATATTCTCTTCTGCAAAAACAAAAGAAATACTTGTTAAAAAAACAAGACAACTATTGCAAAATATTTTTATCAATTTATTCATCATTTTTTTCTACCCATCCTGTCCAATGAAACTCATTCCACTGTAACCGATTTGGCAAGGTTGCGAGGCATATCAACATTTGTACCTTTAATAATGGCGCAGTGATATGCTAAAAGTTGCAAAGGAATGGTAAAAAGTATCGGAGCGACAGGATTTAGCGGTGCATCGATTTCAAAAACTTGAGAAATCTCGTCACTTTTAAATCCAGCTTTTTTATCTGCAAATATATAAAGTTTTCCACCACGTGCTTTAACTTCTTCAAGATTTGATTTCAGTTTCTCTAAAACAACATTATTTGGAGCAACCGCTACTACTGGCATATTTTCGTCAACAATAGCAAGCGGCCCATGTTTTAGCTCGCCTGCAGCGTAAGCTTCTGCGTGAATATAAGATATTTCTTTAAGTTTTAAAGCGCCCTCTCTGGCTATTGGGAAATGTGAGCCTCGACCTAAAAATAGAGCATGCTCCTTATTAGAAAATATTTTTGAGAGTTCTGCTATTTCTTGGTCTAAATCCAAGGTGCTTTTAATCTTTTCAGGTAAAGTTTGTAATTGTTCACATAGTGATTTTTCAATTTCTTCCGAAATTTCAAAATTTTTCCCGAGTACAATTATTAAAAGCATTAAGGCAACCAATTGTGTTGTAAAAGCCTTTGTTGATGCAACTCCGATTTCAGGACCCGCATGTGTTATTAAAGTTGAATCGCATTCTCTTGCAATTGAACTTTCTGGCACATTGCATATTGCAATGGTGCCAATATAATTCTTTTCTTCTTTTATTTGTCTTAATGCCGAAAGAGTATCTGCTGTCTCTCCAGACTGTGAAATACATATGGATAATGTTCCAGGTTGAACAGCGTGCTTCCTATATCTAAATTCACTTGCGATTTCTGCCTGGCAGGGAATTCCAGCAAGTTTTTCAAACCAATGTTTTGCTAATAAGGCTGCATGATAACTCGTTCCACATGCAATGATTTGAACCACCTTAAAACCATCAAGATATTTTTCAGCACTTGGCCCTAAAATCTCTTTAGGTACAGAGTTATTTATTATTCGGTCTTGAATTGTTGCTTTAACCGCCTCTGGTTGTTCAAAAATTTCTTTAAGCATAAAGTGCTCAAATCCATTTTTTGAATTACTTCCTAATGAAATGTTACTTTTTTTTATTTCTCTATTTACGGAATTTTTATCTTTATCGAAAATATTTATTTCGCTTGAACTCACTGAAGCCATATCGCCATCATCTAAATATATAAATTGATTTGTATGTTCAATTAAAGCATGAGCATCAGACGCAATGAAATTAGAATCTTCACCAACACCAATAATAAGAGGACTGCCATGGCGCGCAACTATTATTTCGCTAGAATTATTTTTATCTAAGACTGCGATTGCATAAGAGCCTTTAACTTCTTTTAAGGCAGAATGTACAGCATCTAGAATATTATTATCTTTTGCATAAAAATTTATAAGATGTGCTAATACTTCGGAATCTGTTTCGGATTCTAGCTTAATGTTTTTAAAAAATTTTTCTTTTATTTCAATATAGTTTTCAATAATACCATTATGAACAATTGCGATACTATTTTCAGATATATGGGGATGAGCATTTGCTTCAGATGGTTTTCCATGTGTAGCCCATCTTGTATGTGCTATACCAATATTCGAGGCTAGATCTTTACCTAGAATACTAGTTAGTTCAGAAACATGTCCTTCTTTTTTATAACTATGTATATTTTCATTTTCAATAACAGCTATGCCTGCTGAATCGTAACCTCTATATTCTAGATGTTTTAACCCATCAGCTAATATATTTACCACGTTATTTTGTGATGCTGCTGCAACAATACCGCACATTTTATCTTATCTTTTCCAGTTTTTCTTTTCTTGTTGTCTGGATCTTGCTATCAATAAACTATCTTTTTCTGAATTATCTGTAATAGTTGATCCTGCCGCTATTGTAACACCTTCCTCTACAATTATAGGTGCGATTAATTGTGAATCAGAGCCAATAAAAACGTTATCTTTGATGACAGTCTTGTGTTTGTTGACTCCATCGTAATTACATGTAATTACCCCCGCACCGACATTCACATTCTCGCCAATGTCTGAATCTCCAAGGTAAGTGAGATGATTTGCCTTTGTATTTTTCTTTATATTTGATGCTTTTACTTCAACAAAGTTACCAATACCAACACTCTCCTCGAGAGTGCAGTTTGGCCTTATTCTGGCAAAGGGCCCAATATTACAATTCTTTCCAACTAATGAATCTTCAATTATTGTGTATGGTTTTACCTCTGTGCCACTGCTGATGACTGAATTTTTAATAATGGTATTTGATTTAATTTGGACTTTATCGCCTAATTTTACATTTCCTTCAAAAATAACATTTGCTTCAATCTCTACATCCTCTCCTATTTCAACATCTCCCTTAAAAAATACTGATTTTGAATCAAGCATTGTAACCCCCTGACGCAAAAATTTTTTTCTATTGTTGCTTTGATAAATCTGTTCAGTTTCTTCAAGTTGTAATTTATCGTTTACTCCAAGCAAACTATTTGTTTCTTTTGACAGCAGTGGGACAACCATCATATTTTTTAAATTCGCAATACTAACAATGTCTGTAAGGTAAAATTCTTTTTTTGAATTGTCATTTTTTACTTCGCTTATAAGAGAATTTAATGTTGAAACATCACTAAAAATTATTCCCGTATTGCATTCTTTGATATTTTTTTGCAAATCATCTGCTTCTGTTTCTTCAATTATTTTTGAAATTATTTCTACTTCTGCTTGCTCTCTAATTATCCTGCCATATCCAAATGGTTTTTGTAAATTTACAGTCAAAACTTTAACATCGCTCTTCGGCATATAATTAATGAATTTGTCTAGGAGATCTGAATCAATTAGCGGCGTATCAGCATATAAAATTAAAACTTTTTCATCTTCTTTTAGAGATGGGAGAACAATCTTTACTGCATCAGCTGTCCCTTTTTGCTCTGATTGGCTATGCCAAGCAATATCATAGCCGCCAAAGGATTTTTTAATACTTTCAATTTTAGGACTTAACACCACATTGATCGAAGAAGGGTTTAATTTCTTTGCAGAAATTAAAACATGCTCTAACATACTTTTGCCTCCAACTTTATGCATTACTTTTGGAAGACTGCTATGCATTCTTTTACCTTTTCCAGCAGCAAGAATTATTATATTCAAACTCATTAAATTATACATTTTTGATTATATAGCAGTATTCTACTATGTTTTGGGAGATATGCGCAAAATCTATATATCTATTTGCTTTTTTTTCTAAGATTTTCGATCATTTTAAGCTGAGCTGCAGCCTGCGCAAGCTCTGCTAAAGCCTTTGCAGCATCAATATTATCACTTTTATCTGCTAATGCTTCTTCCGCTCTTTTTTTTGCCTCGGCTGCTTTTGCCTCATCTAAGTCCTCACCTCTTATTGCAGTATCAGCAAGCACTGTAACTATCTCTGGTTGAACTTCGAGTACACCGCCGGATATGAAAAATACCTTTTCTTCGTCGTCTTCAGTTATAACTTTGATTTCACCGGGTTTTAATGGAGTTATCATCGGCGTATGTTTTGGGAAAATTCCAACTTCTCCCATCATCGCAGCGGCAGAAAGATTTTTTACAGTGCCTGAGAAAATTTCTTCTTCTGCGCTTACTATATCAAGATGCATTGTGGACATATTAGTTATAGAGTTTTAGCTCTTTCCTCCGCTTCTTCAATTCCACCAATCATATAAAAAGCTTGCTCTGGTAAGTGGTCATACTCGCCCTCAATAATACTTTTGAAGCCTTTGATTGTGTCTTTTAATGAAACATATTTTCCTGCACTTCCAGTGAAAACTTCAGCGACAAAGAATGGTTGTGATAAGAATCTTTGTATCTTTCTTGCTCTTGCAACCACCAATTTGTCTTCTTCTGATAGTTCGTCCATACCGAGAATGGCAATAATATCCTTCAATTCCTTATATTTTTGTAAAGTATTTTGTACCCTCCTTGCGACATCGTAATGGTCATTACCAACAACCAACGGGTCAAGCTGCCTACTTGTTGAGTCAAGTGGATCAACGGCTGGATAAATTCCAAGTTCAGCAACTTGTCTCGACAAAACTACTGTTGCGTCTAAGTGCGCAAATGTGGTTGCAGGCGATGGATCAGTTAAGTCATCCGCAGGGACATAAACGGCCTGTATTGATGTAATAGAGCCTGATTGTGTTGAAGTAATCCTTTCTTGAAGGGCTCCCATTTCTTCAGCTAATGTTGGCTGATATCCCACTGCTGATGGCATTCTTCCCAATAAAGCTGAAACTTCTGTTCCTGCTAATGTGTATCTATAAATATTGTCTATAAACATAAGAACGTCTTTTCCATCATCTCGAAAATCTTCAGCCATTGTTAGCCCAGTGAGCGCAACTCTTAATCTGTTTCCTGGAGGCTCATTCATCTGCCCATATACAAGAGATACTTTGTCAAGAACTTTAGACTCTTTCATCTCATGGAAGAAATCATTACCTTCTCTAGTTCTTTCGCCTACTCCAGCAAATACTGAATAACCGCTATGCTCTGTTGCAATATTTCGAATTAATTCCATCATGTTGACGGTTTTCCCAACACCAGCACCACCAAACAATCCAACTTTCCCGCCCTTCGCAAAAGGGCATAGAAGATCGATTACTTTGATACCGGTCTCCAATAACTCATTGCCGCCTGCCTGCTCTTCGTATGACGGTGGCTTTCTATGTATTGGCATTGTTTTTGAAGCATTAATCGGCCCAGCTTCATCAACTGGATCGCCAAGCACATTCATTATTCTACCTAAAGTCTTTTCACCAACTGGAACCGATATCGGCGCCCCTGTATTTGTAACATCAAAGCCACGTTTAACGCCATCCGAAGATCCCATTGCAATTGTTCTAACAATGCCATCCCCAAGTTGTTGCTGGACTTCTAAGGTAAGGTTTGCATCATCGACTTTTAATGCATCATAAACTTGAGGGATTGAATCTTTTGCGAATTCAACATCAACTACTGCCCCGATTACTTGTACTATTTTTCCTGTGCTCATTTTATATTTGTCTCCGTTAATTACTATACTGCAGCTGCTCCAGCTACAATCTCAGACAGCTCTTGCGTAATAGAGGCCTGCCTAGCTTTGTTATAAATAAGTTGAAGCTCATCGATTAAATTACTTGCATTATCTGATGCGCTTTTCATCGCAACCATTCTTGCTGACATCTCGCATGCTACATTTTCAACAATGCCTTGATAAACTAATGATTCAATATATCTTATTAGTAAATTATCAATTACGCTTTTCGATTCAGGCTCATAGATATAATCCCAATGATGCGTAAGTTCATCTTCCTTGTTAGGCTCAGTTGGCAAAAGATGTATAACACCTGGCTCTTGAGACATTGTATTAATAAACTTATTTTCAGCTAAATAAAGCTCATCAATATTTCCATCTGTAAAGTTATCAAGCATTATTTTTATAGAACCAATTACATCATTAATTTCAGGACTGTCTCCAAGATGAGAAACCTGAGCAACCAGATTAACATCCAGCCTTTTAAAAAACTTTTCAGCTTTTGATCCAATTGTACAAACGTCAACTTCTACAGACATTTTGTTCCATTCATTTATTTTTTTTAATGACTCTTTAAAAAGATTTGTATTTAAACCTCCACATAGTCCTCTATCAGTGCTTATAACAATTAAACCAACTCTTTTTACAGAATCTCTTTTTACTAAAAAAGGATGCTTATATTCTGGATGTGCAGAAGCTAAATGACCAACAACATTCTTAATCATTTTTGCATAAGGTCGTGCTGCAGACATTCTCATTTGTGCTTTTTTCATTTTACTTGCAGCCACCATTTCCATAGCTTTAGTAATTTTTTGAGTATTTTTAATACTCGAAATTTGTCCTTTTATTTCTTTTCCGCCTGACATTTAATTTACCAAGTTTGTGATGATACAAATTTATCCATAAGCTCTTTAAAAGTTGCCCCAATTTCATCGTTGTAGTCAGCTGACTCCTCTATGCTATTCATAAAATCTGAATATTCTGAGTTTGCAAAACCTAAAAGCGCTTTTTCAAAATCTTTAATTTTATTAACTTCAACATTATCAAGATATCCTTCGTTGGCAGCAAAAAGTACTAGCCCCATTCCAGATATATTAAGAGGCGAGTATTGAGTTTGTTTCATTAGCTCCATTACTCTTTCCCCTCTTTCAAGTTGTTTTCTGGTTTGCTCATCTAAATCGGATGCAAATTGCGCAAAAGCTGCAAGTTCTCTATATTGCGCCAAAGCAAGTCTTACTCCTCCACCGAGCTTTTTAATTAATTTGGTCTGAGCAGCTCCACCAACTCGAGAAACGGATAAACCAGCATCAACAGCTGGCCTTAGTCCAGAGTTAAAAAGGTTTGTTTCCAGAAATATTTGGCCGTCTGTAATAGAAATAACATTTGTAGGAACAAATGCTGATACATCCCCAGCTTGGGTTTCAATGATTGGCATAGCTGTCAAAGAACCAGTTTTTCCTTTAACCTCTCCATTAGTAATTTTTTCAATGTGTTCTGCATTAACTCTTGAAGCTCTCTCAAGTAATCTTGAGTGCAAATAAAATACATCTCCTGGGTACGCTTCTCTTCCAGGAGGTCTTTTTAATAATAAAGATACTTGTCTGTATGCTACAGCTTGCTTACTTAAATCGTCGTAAATTATTAGAGCATCTTCTCCTCTGTCTCTGAAATATTCTCCCATTGAGCAGCCTGCATAAGGAGCAATATATTGCATTGCCGCAGATTCAGATGCTGTTGACGCCACAACAATCGTATGTTCTAAAGCTCCATGTTCTTCAAGTTTTTTTACAACATTTGATACTGATGAGGCTTTTTGTCCTATAGCAACATAAATACATTTTACACCTGTGCCCTTTTGATTAATTATTGTGTCAATCGCTATTGCGGTTTTCCCGGTTTGTCTATCACCAATAATTAATTCTCTTTGTCCTCTGCCAATTGGCACCATTGCGTCAATTGACTTTAGTCCTGTTTGAACAGGCTGATCTACTGATTGTCTTTGAATAACTCCGGGCGCAATCTTTTCAATGGGCGAAAATTCTTTTGCGCCTATTTCTCCTTTCCCGTCTATTGGTGCACCAAGAGAGTTTACGACTCTGCCAATCAATGACTCACCTACAGGCACCTCTAAAATCTTTCCAGTACATTTTGCTGTGTCACCCTCAGAGAGATGCTGATAATCTCCTAAAATAACTGCTCCAACTGAATCTCTTTCTAAGTTTAAAGCTAAGCCAAAGGTATTATTTGGAAACTCTATCATTTCACCCGCCATCACATCCGAAAGACCATGAATTCTTACAATACCATCAGTTACTGCCACAATAGTGCCTTGGGTTTTGGCTTCAGCAGAAAGATCAGATCCTTCTATTCTTTTCTTAATTAAATCACTTATTTCTGTTGGACTAAGTTGCATTATCTATTCCTCTTCTTGTTTCAAATTAATTGAGATTCTAATTTTCTCAACTGTTCTTTATAAGACCCATCTATCACTAAATCGTCTACTTTAACAATTGCACCAGCTAGGAGCTCTGAATCAATGTTTTGCTTTATTTCAATTTTCTTATCAAATCTTTTTTCAAGAGCGTTTTTAATTTCTTTAACCTGATCAGCACTCAATTCAAAGGCTGTTTCAATAATTGCAGTTTTCTGACTCTTTTCTTCCTGCAGAAGGTGATCATATAAACTTACAATTTCATTAATTACTTCTAGCCTGTCATTGTTAATTAGTAACTTAATGAATCTTATAAAAGACTCGTTGATATTATCTTTTAAGACATCAGTTAAAATATTTGACTTGTCATTACTATCAAAAGAATCATTGCTTAGAATCTTCGTTAAGTTTTTGTCTTCAACAGCAGCTAATAAGTTCTTAAGCATAATGAAATATTCATCAATCATGCCTTGTTCCTTAGCACTTTTAAATAATGCTTTTGCATATGGTCTAGCTGTTGTTAATAGTTCTGACATAAGTGTCCTAAATTTTGTTTATTAAATCTTTAATCGCCTTGTCGTGTGCTTTTTTATCGATTTCCTTTTTCAAAATCATCTCAGCACCTTCAACTACTAGTTTTGATAAATCTTTTTTTAACGATTCTTTCAAGCGCATCGATAATTGTTCAACTTCTTGTTCAGCAAGCTTAATCTTTTTTGCTGCCTCTTCCGATGCCTTGACACCAGCCTCGTCTAAAATATCTCCTTGTCTTTTCTCAGCCATTGCAATTATGGATTTGGCTTCTGATTTTGCCTCTGAAAGCTGTTGTTCAACATCAACCTTTGCATTTTCAAGTGCTTGCTGACCTTGCTCTGCTGCAGACAATCCATCCGATATAGTTTTCTTTCTCTGCTCTAAAGCTGATGTAATCGGAGGCCATACAAATTTCATGCAAAACCATACGAATATAGCAAAAGAAATTGCTTGTCCGATTAACGTTAAATTAATATTCAAATTTCGCTCCCTTTTAAAATAACTGCTATTTATGCAACAGCAAATAACAAGTAAAACGCTATACCAACAGATATCATTGGAACCGCATCAACCAAGCCAAGAACGATGAACATTTGAGTTCTTAGCATTGGTATCAGCTCAGGCTGTCTAGCAATACCTTCCATATACTTACCACCCAAGTTTCCGATTCCTATTGCGGCACCTAATGCGCCTAAGCCCATCATCAATGCTCCTGCTATATATATTAATCCTGATGTTTCCATATTTACCCTCTACTTATAAATTGTCGTTAAAAAAATTTAGTGATCTCCTGTTTCGTGCGCCATGTTCATATATACGATCATTAAAACCATAAAAATAAACGCTTGAAGAACAATTACCAAAATGTGAAAAATAGCCCAAGGAACCGATAACGTCCATTGAATATATAGTGGTAACAGAGCTATTAAAATAAATATCATTTCTCCAGCATAAAGATTTCCAAACAATCTTAAGCCATGAGAAATTGGTTTTGCCAGTAAAGATACACCTTCCAAAAATAAATTAATTGGTATCAATATAATCTTTACTAGAAAATTCTTTGATGAAAAAGGATGAAGCGTTAGTTCGCCAACAAAACCTCCAACACCCTTATTCTTAATACTAAAAAACAAAGCAAGAAAGAATACCGAAAGAGACATCCCCATAGTCACATTTGGGTCTGTAGTTGGTACAATTTTAAAGTACACATGGTGTGGGTCCATTCCAAAAAAGTGTGAACCAATAAAAGTTGCTAGCTGTGGCACCCAGTCTACGGGCACTAAATCCATAAGATTCATTAGAAGAACCCACATAAAAGCTGTAAGGGCCATAGGCGCAATTAATTTATTAGTATGAGAAAAAGTATCTTTCACGTTTGAATCAATAAATTCAATTATCATTTCTACGCTATTCTGTAAGCCGCCAGGTATGCCGGTTGTTGCTCTTTTTGCAACCATTCTAAATAAAATGATAAATATTAACCCAAGTCCAATTGCCCAGCCCATTGAATCTAAATGAATGGCATAAAAACCCATCTCTTGAGCTTCCTGTGCTGTTTCTGCTAATCTCCAAACACCGTCTTGGTCTCTACCATAGGTAAGATTGGTAAGATGGTGCTTAATATACTCTGAGCTAGTTTGTTCCCCTGCCGCCATAGTTGTTATCTAAGTTTTTAGTTTATGTAAAAAAATAGTTGTTAAATTTGCAAAAATGAATGCCCCAAAAAAAATAACTGGGTTTGAAACATCAATATTTAGGAATATTAAAGCAAACAATGTTACTGAAATAGACCATTTTCCAAATTCTGCAATATAAAAACGTCTTGTCTCTTGCTTTATGGATTTTGCTTTATAAAAAAGCAGCATATATGCTGAGTACGAATTGGATAAAAAACTTACACTCGCTCCATAAAGAAAAGACGTCGCTACATCAATATTTGAGAA
Source organism: uncultured Thiothrix sp. (assembly GCA_902595225.1). GTDB lineage: Bacteria > Pseudomonadota > Gammaproteobacteria > Poriferisulfidales. The sequence goes on along the minus strand of CACJPG010000002.1, from coordinate 75,909 downwards.
AAACCATAAAATTGAAGCTATAACTACAAAAATAGAGAGTTCAAAAAATAGTTTTCTTAAAAACATAATCTCTTCGGATAAGAAGTATATTAAGAGTAAGTGAATTTATCAATATATTTAATAACTATATCGATATTTTTGATATATATGTATATAATTTCTCTTTTTTTCGAAAACAAAGGAAGATTATTTATATCCTAACTTTTTTAATAAGCCCTCTAAAACGTCTAAATTACTATAGTTAAGGGTTATTTTTCCATTTTTTCTGCTTGATGAGTAAGAAATATTCACTGCAACACCGAGCTTTTCCTTCAATTTGTTTTCAATATCAATGATATGTGGATCTTTTTTGGTTTTCCCAGGTTTTTTTGAAAAAGACTCCCCTTTATCAGATATCATTTTCTCAATCTCTCTAACAGTCAAACCCTGAGAAACAACTTTATCAGCATATATCTTTTGTGAGCTTGGAGTTAAGGATATCAAGGCTCTTGCATGACCCATGTCTATCTTTCCATCAGATAATAATTTAACAACATACTTATCTAGTGACAAAAGTCTTATCAAGTTAGCTATATGTGAGCGAGATTTGCCTGTTTTCTTAGCCAACGCATCTTGTGTAAATTTAAATTTCTTAATTAATTTTTCAAGACCTTGAGCTTCTTCAACGGGGTTTAAATCTTCTCTTTGCACGTTTTCCAAAAGAGCGAAGATAGCTGCAGACTCATTTGAAATTTCTTTTATGATCGAAGGTATTTTTTTGTGCCCTAATATTTTAACTGCCCTAAGGCGTCTTTCTCCGGCAATTAACTCATATTTTTTGTCTTTCGTATTTCTAACTAAAATTGGCTGAATCACTCCCTGCTCTTTAATTGATTCCACAAGAGATTTTAGATTATCCTCATCAAATGTTTTTCTAGGCTGGTACGGGCTAGGTTTTATTTTTGTTACATCAATTTCTGAGGAGGTTTCCTTAGGGGGTGACTTAGAAGACTTTGAAGAACTTAATAAAACTTCTACCCCTTTATTTCCTAATCCGCCTCTTTTTTTTGTCATCTTTCTTTCCTACTTTGAAGTTCTAACAAGTTCCCCAGCTAAAGCCAAATAAGACATTGAGCCTTTAGAGGCCTTGTCATAGCTTATTATAGAAGAGCCATAACTAGGCGCTTCCGCAAGACTAACATTTCTTGGAATAATAGTATTTAAAACATTTTTGCCAAAATGACTCTCTAGCTCAAATGATACATCTTGGGCTAGATTGTTTCTTGGGTCATACATTGTTCTCAAAATTCCACCAATTTTAAGTCCTTCGTTTACAGAAACTTTGATTTTATCAATTGTTTCTAAAAGAGCTGTTAGTCCTTCCAAAGCATAATACTCACATTGTGTTGGGATAATTACATAATCAGAAACTGCTAACGCATTAACAGTAAGAATATTCAATGAGGGAGGGCAATCTATTACAATATATTGATAATTACTTTTTATTTCTTCTAAAATTTTTTTTAAAACTAACTCTCTATCCTTGAGTTCTAAAAGCTTCACTTCTGCAAAAGTTAAAGCTTGATTTGCTGGGATAACATCAAAGCCCTCTTGTGAATTTAAAATAATTTCATTAATGTTTCTGTTGTTCTGTAACAACGAATCGGCAAGAGAATACTCTAGCTGATACTTGTCAATTCCTGAGCCCATAGTTGCGTTCCCTTGAGGATCCATATCAATTAATAATACTTTTTTATTATTTAAAGATAATGCAGCAGATAAGTTAACACTTGTGGTTGTCTTGCCCACACCGCCTTTCTGATTACATATAGAAAATATCTTTGTCACAATCTGTCCTTTTTTTAATATATTATTACAGCGTGTCTATCTGCTTCAAGCCCTGGAATTTTTAATTTCTCCACATGAAGCCTAACCTCTGAGTCAAGAGTTTTCAGTTCTGCGAGTTCGTCTTTCGGGAACTTGCCCTTCATTGCTATAATTTTCCCCTCATTTTTTTTTAAATTTTTAGCTCTTAAATAAATTTTAGCAAGCGAGGAAAAAGATCTGCAGACAATAGTATCAAAGCTTTTCTTGCCATCAAGATTCTCAACCCTCTCGTGTTCTGGAAAAATGTTTTCAATTCCAAGACTTATTTTAACATGGTTCAAAAAAATTATTTTTTTGTTATTTGAATCTAGTAAAAAAAAATCTGATTCTGTATTTGCCAATGCGAGCGGCACCCCAGGCAATCCTGCTCCTGTGCCAATATCTAATATTTTTCTTCCTGAAACTAGATGCTGAATCGAAAGACTATCTAATACATGCTTAATAAGCATATCATCCATTTTCTTTATCGAGGTCAGGTTAAAATGCTCATTTGATTGCTGGATTATCTCGCAAAATTCAACAAATTTTTTAGAGACGGATTCTGCTATTTGAAAATTATTCTCTAATACATCGAAAAAATTTTTATATTTATCTTTATTTACCATCACTGGCAATTTTTTTACTGTTATTTATAGCTTTTATTTGGACTTTCAAAATTGAAATTGCTGCCGGCGTTACTCCAGGTATTTTTGCTGCTTGTCTTAAATTTTGTGGTCTTGCAATTGCAAGATTTTCCCTTGCTTCTGAAGATAGCGCTAATATCTTTTCGTAATTTATCTTTTCTGGCAATGAAAGCTCTTCATCCTTTTTATTTCTGATAATCTCTGTCTCTTGTCTTGCGATATAACCTTCATAGCGGATATTCACAGCACAGTTTTCTCCGATGGATGAATTTATCAAGTTATGATCTGGACAAAGTTTCGCTAAGTCGTCATATGAAGTATTTGGTCTTTTTAAATAATCACCCGCAAAGACTTTCTTGCCCTCTTCAAAAAAGGTTACATGTCTTAATTTTTCTATTTCTTTTTCAATCAAATTAATTTTTTTTGAATAAGCACTGAACCTTTCTTTCGAAACCGATCCTAAATCCCAGCCTAATTTTGTAAGTCTTTGATCGGCATTATCCTCTCTCAGAAAAAGTCTGTGTTCGGCTCTACTAGTGAACATTCTATATGGTTCTGACGCACCTTGAGTAACCAAATCATCAATCATTACACCGATATATGATTGCTCACGTCTCGGGCTCCACATTTCTTTTTCTTGAGATTTTAAAGCTGCATTTATTCCCGCAACAATACCCTGAGATGCCGCCTCTTCATAACCTGTAGTACCATTAATTTGCCCAGCCATAAAAAATCCTCTAACTTTTTTGTTTTCCAGAAAAGAAGTTAGCCCGCGAGGATCAAAAAAATCATATTCTATTGCGTAGCCAAATTTTGTGATTTTTGCTTTTTCTAAGCCATGAATCGATCTGATGAACTCTTCTTGATCTGCTTCGGGCAAGCTTGTAGATATGCCATTTGGATAAATTAAGTCTGTGTTGAGTCCTTCGGGCTCTAAAAATATCTGGTGTGAATTTTTTTCATGGAAACGAGTTACTTTGTCCTCTATAGAAGGACAGTATCTTGGTCCTTTGCCAGTAATGACACCATTGAAAAGCGGAGATTTTTTAAGTGAGTTTCGAATCAATTTGTGAGTTTTTTCGTTTGTTCTAGTAATAAAACAACTCACTTGCTTTGGATGGTCGGAAGTTTTTCCCAAAAAAGAAAAAACTGGCCTAGGAAAATCTCCTGGTTGTTCTGCCATTACATCAAAGTTTATAGATTTTCCATCAAGCCTTGGCGGGGTTCCTGTTTTTAAGCGTCCCATCATAAGATCTAAATCTCTCATTCTATTTGCCAATTTGATTGACGCATTCTCCCCAAGTCTTCCCGCAGAATATGATTTGTCACCAACATGAATTATTCCAGATAGAAATGTGCCAGCTGTTAAGATAATATTTTTACAGCATATGGTTTGATTTCCTTGAAGTTCGACACCCCGAATCTCATTATTTTTTATAATTACATCTATTACTTCGCCATCGATAAAATCAAGGTTTTTTTGGTATTTTATTTCATTTTGAATAAAAGCTTTATATAAATTCCGATCAGCTTGAGCTCTAGTTGCCCATACAGCGGGGCCTTTTTTCTTATTTAAAGTTCGAAAGTGAATCCCTGACGCATCAGCCGCTCTAGCCATTACTCCCCCTAGCGCATCAACCTCTCTTGTTAAATGGCCTTTTCCAATGCCACCAATTGATGGATTACAACTCATTTGGCCAACGGTGCTAAAAGTTTGCGTAACCAATAAAGTTTTTGCGCCACACCTTGCGCTTGCTAAACATGCTTCTGTGCCTGCGTGTCCTCCACCAATTACAATTACGTCGTATTCTTTCATATATTTATTATATTACTTTCCGATGCAAAAATTTGAGAAAATTCCCGACAAAACTCTGTCATCATCTTTGTTTTCTAAAATTTCAGAAATATAGTTTTGTACGCTCTTTAATTTTTCAGCAACCAATTCTAATTCATTAAGATTCACATTTAAGCTATCCATTTCTTGTAATGCTGCTGTAAGACATCTCAAATGATAAGCGTGGTATTGGCCTGAGGTGCTTTCGCTAATTACTTTTTTAAGCTGGTCAATCAAAAGCATCCTCATATCATTTAGGTTTTTATTTTCTTTAATTGAAATAAATAATTCGGTTGCTTCTGCAAAACTTTTGTAGGCAACTTTATCCTGTTTCGTTAAATCAATTTTATTTGCTACGACAAGAAATCTGATATTTTCTTTTTCCAACTCACGCAAAATAGTCATATCGTCTTCTTTAATCCCAATTGAGAAATCATAAAGGTAAATCACTAAGTTTACATCTTTGGCTTGCCTCATGGCTTTTATAGAGCCTTCCTTCTCAATGCTATCATCCGTTTCTCTTATACCGGCAGTATCAAAAATCGTTACTGGTATTCCATCAAGACTAAAAATTTTTGAAACAACATCTCGAGTTGTTCCTGCTTGTTCGTTCACAATTGACACATCTTCGTCAGTTAAAAAATTAATCAAAGAGGACTTACCGGCATTTGGCATTCCTAAAACAGCAACCTTGCTTGTTTCATAAAGAAGCCTGTTATTTTGTAATTTTGATATAAGCCCTTGTATTTTCTTTTTTGAGTCCTCGATACAATCTTGTATTTCTTCTTGTCCTTCGGTTTCGATGTCTTCGTCAGAAAAATCCAGCAAAGCTTCGACTTGGACTCTGGTTTCTAAAATCATTTGGTCAATATCGAAAACGTCTTGGCTAAATTTACCTGATAATGCTTCTCTAGCAGCTAATGCAGCCGACTCTGTTTTAGCATTTATAAGGGCACATATAGACTCTGCCTCGAAAATGCCCATTTTGTTATTCATATATGATCTCTCACTAAATTCCCCTGGCTTTGCTAGGCGGCAACCATCTATTGTTAAGATTTCCCTAATTAACATTTGATAAATAACAGAGCCGCCATGACACATAATTTCAAGCATGTCTTCGCCGGTGTAGGATTTTGGTGATTTGTAAAAAATGGCAATCACGTCATCAAGAACTTGGTCACCTTTTTTAAACTTTAGGTAATTTGCTTCGTTTGGTGAAAACTTTTTTGAAAAGAAAGTTTCTATAATTTTATTCGTTTGAAGGCCGGAACATCTTATTAACGAAATAGCTCCCAGCCCCATCGGAGTTGAAAGACTGACAATAGTTTCTCCGCTATTCACGATAATTACTGAGACGTAATTGTTTTAGTTATTTTCCACTGTTGTGCGATTGATAACAAATTATTGACCACCCAGTAAAGGACAAGGCCAGCAGGGAAAAAGGCAAAGAAAGCCGTGAAGATTATTGGCAGCATTTGCATTATTTTGGCTTGCATAGGGTCTGGTGGAGCAGGGTTAAGTTTTTGTTGAAAGTACATTGATATACCCATCAACAGTGGGAGAACAAAGTATGGATCTCTAACCGAAAGATCGTTAATCCAAAAAATAAAATCTGCTTGGCGCAATTCTACGCTCTCTAGCAAAACCCAGTACAAAGCAATAAAAACAGGGATTTGAATTAGTATTGGCCAGCATCCTCCAAGAGGATTTATTTTTTCTTGGCGATACATGTCCATCATGGCCTGATTCATCTTTTGCCTGTCGTTCCCATATCTTTCTCGAATGGACTGAATTTTTGGGGAGAATTGTTTCATTTTCGCCATAGAACGATAGCTTGTTTCTGAAAGTTTATAAAAAGCAAGCTTGATTAGTAAAGTCAGAATTATTATTGCCCAGCCCCAATTGCCAACAAAGCTATATATTTTATCTAATAACCAAAATAATGGTTTCGAGAGAAATGTCAGAACTCCGTAATCAATCGTAAGATCTAGGCCTTCTGAAATTTTTTCGAGCTCGTTTTGCAATTTTGGGCCGGCATAAAGAGTTGAAATCATGCTTGCTTTTTCTCCAGGAGAAATACTAATTACTGTAGACCCTGCGCCGATAATATAATCACTCCTCACCCCATCGATTTTTTTATGTTTTGTGTAAAATCTATTTTTTTGATCTCCATCGAAAACCCAAGAAGAAACAAAATAATGTTCCATCATTGCAATCCATCCGCCCAAAACATCAAACTTTGGTTTTTTCTCTGCAATTTCATCATATGATAATTTATTATACGCTCCATCAAAATATGCCGCGCCTGTGAAGGTGGGCGTTACCCAAGACCTGCTTTCTCCCAGACTTTTTCTTCTTAGCTGTCTATACTGATTGCCTTCCCAAACTTGCTTAGAATCATTAACAATGCCATGTTCGACATTTACCTTGTAACCTCTATCCTCTAAACTAATTTTTTTTGTGACATAAATATCTTTTTCGGCATTTTGCCATACTAAAACAACTGAGCCGGTTTGTTTTTTTGAGACTGAAAAGACATCGCGATGCCCAGGGGCTAATTTTAACTTATTAGATTTTTTATCTTTATAAACATGCTTTAGTCCCGATTCTGCAATATAAAAGTCCTTTTCAAAATCTAACAAACTTATGTTTTCGCTATTCTCTTGAGTTGTTTGAAAATAATTTAAAAGCTCAATTTTTTTTATCGTTCCACCAACAGAATCCACAGAAACTCGAACATCCTTATTAGAAATAACTACAAGCTCGCCTGTTTCGTTCTCTAACAATGAGCTAGCCCTATCTTCAGCATTATTTGATTTTTGATCTTTGCTAATTGCGTCTTTTTCTGGGAAATCATCAGGCGATATAAAGTTTTCAGTGTTAACTGATTCTTGATTGGCAGTCATATTTGGGTTTTGTTCCATTTGCCATTGTTGCCAAATCATGAAAAGGACCAGAAAAAAAGCCATGTATAACAAAAATCTACTATTCATTTTGGAACCTCATCAACACCACCTTCACACCATGGGTGACATCTACATACCCTTTTCGCTGCCATTGCTCCACCCTTCATAGGGCCATGATATTTTATAGCCTCGATAGCATAATTTGAACATGTGGGAGAAAATCTACAGTGTTGGCCAACAAAAACGCTCAACATTATTTGGTAAACTCTAATAATTTTAATCAACAGGAAGCTCATAAACTTTTTAAGGTTTTAAAAATCTCATTAATTTGCTCATAACACTTTTCATATTCAAATTTTTTCTCATTTCTCAAAACTAGAACTATATCTATACCTTTAAAGTGACCATTTCTGAAAACTTCTCTCGCAATTCTTTTAATTCTGTTTCTTTCAACCGCTTTTTTTATCTTTTTCTTCGCAATCCTGATGCCTAGACGACCATATTCCAAATCATTTTCTAAATAATAGATCATGAAAGCATGCGTTGATGTTCTTTTTCCTTGCAAAAAGCAATTACTAAAATCCAAAGAGCTATCTAGCCTCATTTTCTTTGCACGGCTACCTGAAATATTACTAGAATTAAGCGGAAAGACGTTTTCTTCCCTTAGATCTTCTTGCATTTATTACAGCTCTCCCGCCGCTAGTCTTCATTCGCGATCTAAAGCCGTGGGTTCTTTTTCTTTTAAGCTTGCTAGGCTGGAACGTTCTTTTCATGTAAAAATCCTTTAATATTCTGCTCGCGACATTACGTCTATAGGCTTAATTTGTCAATAGATACTTTATCACAATTTTTTACATAACTTATCCACAAATTTTACACAGATTTGTTGATTTATTTCTACTGTGGATAAGTATAATATGAATTAAGATTGAAGAATAAGAATTAATTTGGGGTGATACAAATGCAGCCAGGTTTCTGGGAAGAATGTCTTGTTGACTTTAGAAATGATTTTGACGAACAGCAGTTTAACACATGGGTTAGGCCGCTGCAGGCGACCACAATAGATAAAACACTTATGATTAAGGCGCCAAACCAGTATGCGGTTGACTGGGCAAATGAAAATTTAAGTGAATATTTTGTGAAGAAGCTACAAGGATCTGAATATAATTTTAGCATCGCTATTGGGGGAATTTCGAAGGAGATTAAAGAAGATAATGCGATTATTGAAGAAGATAAGCACACTTCTTTTGACTCTGATAGGAGGTTTTTAGTAGACTTTACCTTCGATAATTTTGTTACAGGCAAATCTAACGAGCTTGCTAGAGCGGCAGCGCTTCAAGTATCTAGCAATCCCGGCACGACACAATATAACCCTTTCTTCATATACGGGGGAGTGGGCTTGGGCAAAACCCACTTAATGAATGCCATAGGAAATAACATCCTTCGACAAAACCCAAAAGCAAAAATTTTATATCTACACTCAGAAAAGTTTGTTGCCGACATGGTCAGAGCTTTACAACATAACAAAATTGATTCATTTAAGAAGTTTTACAGATCGGCTGACGCCTTATTAATTGATGATATTCAGTTTTTTGCAGGGAAAGAGCGCTCGCAAGAAGAATTCTTTCATACTTTTAATGCTCTTCTAGAGGGGAGCTGCCAAATTGTTTTGACTTGCGACAGATACCCAAAGGCAGTTAATGGGCTTGACGATAGATTAAAATCAAGATTTGGCTGGGGCTTAACTCAGTCTATAGAGCCTCCTGAACTTGAAACAAGGGTTGCTATTCTTCAAAAAAAGGCGGCCAGCATTGGAACAAGCCTTGATACAGAAGTTGCTTTTTTTATTGCTAAATGCATACAATCGAACGTTCGTGAGCTTGAAGGAGCATTAAGAAGAGTCGTTGCTAACGCACAATTTACCGGAAAGGAGATAACTCTTGCTTTTGCAAAAGAAGCGTTGCAAGACCTTATATCTCTTCAAAACAGCATGGTATCGATCGAAAATATTCAAAAAACTGTTGCAAATTATTACAAAATTCGAATGGCAGACTTACTTTCGGCAAAGAGAAACCGATCGTTAGCACGACCACGGCAATTAGCTATGTCATTAGCAAAAGAATTAACAAATCATAGCTTGCCTGAAATCGGGGATGCATTTGGCGGAAGAGATCACACAACAGTGCTGCATGCATGCAAAAAGATATCTGAGGTTTGTTTAACTGATAATAAAATTAAGGAGGACTTAATAAATTTAAGAAGAGCTTTAAGCACATAGATTTTTGTGGAGAACCTGTATATATTGCAGTATTTTTTATGCATAACTTTGAATATAAATATGTAACCACATAATCAAAAAAGTTGTTCACAATTTAATATGTCCATAAAGTATTGTTTTTGCTAAAGATTAATAACATATAAACAGATTTACGCTTAACTAATAATAATTAATATAAATAATATGAAATTAATAATAACTAAAGAAAACTTAATTAAAGCTTTGCAAAAGGTGATCGGGGTTGTTGAGAAAAGACAATCTATGCCAATCCTTAGCCATGTTCTTTTAAAAAAGGATAATGACGGGTTTCATGTCGTCGCTTCTGATCTAGAGGTCCAGCTTTCATCGAAGATAAATTTTGAAGAGACCATTGATTTTGCTGCCGACATTACAATCCCTGGCAGGAAGCTTTTTGATATCGGCAAGGGTTTGCCTGACAAGGCGCTGATAGAAATTGAAAAAAAAGATGAAGGAAAACTTCAAATTGAATCAAAAAAAAGTAAATTCACTCTTTCAGCATTAGATGCAAAAACGTTCCCACTAATGGAAAACAAAGACGAAAATTCTGTGGAATTTTCTTTAGACTCGTCTGACCTTAAAGAAGTTTTTAGCAAAACAGCTTTTGCAATGGCTCAGCAAGATGTAAGGTATTACCTAAATGGCCTCTTTATGAAGATATCCAGTAAAGAGCTATATGGAGTGGCAACAGATGGGCACAGGCTTGCAAAAGCAGGATCTACAATAAAAGCCACAACAGAAGATGATGTAAGCGTCATTATTCCCAGAAAGGGGGTTCTGGAAATCGATAAACAAATTGACGAAAACAAAGAATTAAAAATTACCGCTTCAAAAAACCATATACAGGTTGATAGCGGCGATGCAATGGCTATAACCAAGCTTATCGACGGAAAGTTCCCTGATTATGAAAAAGTTATTCCAAAAGACACAGATAAGCAGATCTTGGTTGATTGTAAAATTTTTAAAGAGGCGCTGACCAGGGTCTCAATTCTTTCAAATGATAGATTCAGAGGAGTTCGGCTTCATTTTGAAAATGGAGAAATTAAAGTAAGCGCAAACAACCCTGAAAAAGAAGAAGCTTCAGATGATATCAAAGCCGATTACTCTGGAGACAGCATAGAAGTAGGGTTTAATGTTAATTATCTTTTAGATGTTATTGGCGCAATTAGGACGAAAAACCTTCAAATCCAGCTCAAAGACTCTAATAGCAGCGCTTTATTAACTCCAGAAAATGACCCTGATTCAAGATACGTTGTAATGCCCTTGAGGCTCTAGAATGTTTATAGAAAGATTGTCTATAAAAAATCTTAGAAACATATCCCAAGCAGATCTCTTATTAAACAAGAAAACAAATGTAATAATTGGTGAAAATGCTGCGGGCAAAACCACCATTCTGGAAGCTGTAGACATATTATCAAGGGGCAAAAGCTTTAGAACAAACAAGACAGAGAGCCTTGTTAAAAAGGGGAATGATGAATTATATATAGGGGCAACAGCTGGAGAAAAAAGAAAAAAACTTGAGATACATAAAAGCAAGAGCAAAACAAAAATAGTTATAGATGGGAAAGAAGAAAAGAGACAATCGGCTCTTGCTGAGGGACTTGCAGTCCAAGTAATTCATCCAAACAGCCACTTTTTAATTGAGGGAGCGCCGGCAGAAAGAAGGGCCTTTATTGATTGGGGGCTGTTTCACGTGGAACATCAATTTAGAGAAGAGTTTCTAAAGTACAATAAAACATTAAGACAAAGAAACGAAGCTCTAAAGGCAAAGGATAAAAACCAGGCTAAATGGATGGAGGAGTTAGCTTATTTAGGGGAAAAGATTACAAGCATGAGGGAAGGCTATTTGGATGCTTTAATGCCACATTTTGCTTACTCAAAAGATTTTATAATGCCAGATTACGAGCTTCTTTTTAAATACGACAGAGGCTGGGAAAAAGGAAAGAGCTTGCTAGCTGCGCTGCAAGACAAGGAAGACATAGATTTAGATAGAGGGTATACAAGCCGAGGGCCCCAAAACGCTGATTTGAGTATTTTATTGAATAATGAAGAAGCACACAGAATATGTTCAAGGGGCCAGCAAAAACTCATAGCAAATATTATGTTATTATCACAGTCTAAAGGGTTCTTTGAGGTTAAAAAGTTTCCTAGTATAATGCTAGTAGATGACTTATCAGCAGAATTAACTCTTGAAATGCAAGAAAAGATTCTAGAGAGGCTTTTTGAAACGAAGTCCCAAATATTTTTAACTGCTTTGAATGACTCTGTATTGGCAGATATTTTGAACGAAATGGAGGCCAATGTGTTTCACGTGGAACATGGAGAAATAGCTCAATGACAAAATACGATTCTTCTAATATTAAGGTTTTAAAGGGACTTGAGGCCGTTAGAAAAAGACCTGGAATGTATATAGGTGATACAGATGATGGCACCGGCTTGCATCACATGGTGTTTGAGGTTGTTGATAACTCTATCGACGAGGCATTAGCAGGTCATTGCAGCAGGATAAACGTTGAAATTAACGCTGATAACTCGGTTACTGTGGAAGACGATGGACGAGGCATTCCAGTTGATATGCACCCAGAAGAGAAAAAGCCCGCTGCCGAGGTAATTATGACAGTCTTACATGCTGGTGGAAAATTTGATGATAATTCCTATAAGGTGTCAGGAGGGCTCCATGGAGTCGGAGTATCCGTAGTAAATGCGCTTTCTGAAAATCTTGAATTAGAAATCTCTAGAGAAGGAAGTGTTCACAGGCAGACATACAAAATGGGCGAGCCGAAAACAAAATTAAAAAAAGGGGAGAAAACCAAAAAAACTGGGACAAAAGTTACTTTTACTCCTAGCAAAGATATTTTTTCAGACACAGAGTTTCATTTCAACATATTGGCTAAAAGGCTAAGAGAGCTTTCATTTTTAAACTCGGGCATAAAAATCATCTTGTCTGACCATAGGACCGATGTGACCGAGGAATTTCATTATGATGGCGGCATCAAGGCGTTTGTGGAAAACCTTAACGAAAAGAAGGAAAAGATTAATAAGAATATAGTTTATTTTTCCACAAAAAAAGGAGATATTGGGCTCGAAATAGCTGTTCAATGGACAGGATCTTATAGCGAAAATATATTTTGTTACACAAACAACATCCCCCAGTCAGACGGGGGGACACATATCGCTGGATTTAGAGGAGCTTTAACAAGGGCCCTAAATTATTACGCCGAACAAGACGTTGCCGCCAAAAAAAGCAAGATATCCTTGAGCGGGGAGGATACTAGGGAAGGAATAACCGCAGTAATATCTGTTAAAATGCCAGATCCTAAATTTTCCTCTCAAACAAAAGCCAAGCTCGTTTCTTCTGAAGTAAAAGGAATAGTTGAGTCTGTAGCAGCAGAAAGTTTAAAGCGGTTCTTGGAAGAAAATCCAAAAGACGCTAAGCAGATTATGGCAAAAGTTAGTGAGGCTGCTAAAGCAAGGGAAGCCGCAAAGAAAGCTAGAGAAATGACTCGAAGAAAAAAGGCTATGGATGTGGCTGGTCTACCTGGAAAGCTTGCTGACTGCCAAGAGAAGGACCCAGCATTGTCAGAAATTTTTTTAGTAGAGGGTGACTCCGCCGGAGGCTCTGCAAAACAGGGAAGAGACCGAAGAACACAAGCAATACTTCCATTGAAGGGAAAAATATTAAATGCGCAAAAACAAAGAGCTGATAAAATTCTTTCGTCAGATGAAATAGCCACATTAGCTACTGCGCTTGGGTGTGGCGTTAGCTCTACAGAAATGTCGGATGAGGATTATGCATCTTTAAGGTATCATAAGGTTATAATAATGACCGATGCTGACGTTGACGGCGCACATATCATGACGCTTTTGCTCACGTTTTTTCATAACCAAATGCGCAAACTCATCAAGAAGGGAAACATTTATATTGCCCAACCACCTCTTTATAAAATCAAAAAAGGAAAAGTTGAAAAATACATAAAAAACGATGATGAGCTTATGAGCTTTATTACAAAAAGTTGTTTGGATGAAATAGAAATTTTCTCCTCAAAGAAAGACAAAAAACCATTAGAAAACAATGACTTAAAAAGACTTATCAGTTCATGTCAGAAGGCAGAGCACGCAAAAAATAATATATTAATTAAATATGGAAAACGCTTCGTTAAAATTTTAGAAGATAAAAATATACCGGCTTATGGCTCTGATGCCAGTGAAATCAAGAAGTGGATTAAGAAATATTCATCTGATGAATTTTCTTTAGACTCTAATAATTCAGACTCATTTGATTTCTCTTTTGACGAAGCTGGGCTAACAAAAACAAAAAATATTAAGTACAGTTTGTTTTCATCCAAAGATTTCAAGGTTTTCTCTGAATTTAATGATGTTGTGAAAAAATATTTAGCCAAAGACGCTTATCTTATAAAAAATGATCAAAATCTAAAAATTGTAGACTTTATGGAGACTTACCAATGGATTATAAATGAAGCTAAAAAAGGTTTTATGATTCAGAGGTATAAAGGCCTTGGCGAGATGAATCCAGACCAACTTTGGGAAACAACAATGGATCCTGAAAATAGGTCCTTAATACGAATTTTTTATGAAGATGAGGCAGCTGCAGATCAGCTTTTTGAAGACCTAATGGGTGACAATGTAGCACCAAGAAAGTTATTTATAGAAGAGAATGCAAGGTATGCTGGAAATATTGATATTTAGAGAAACTCAAGTGAGGTTAACCAAATGGAATTAAATAGAGACGGGGATGGTTTTTTGCTAAGCATAGATGATTGGTCTGAAGAGGTAATGTATCAAATGGCACAGGCTGACGACTTTGAGATAACTGATGAGATAAAAAACTATATCCTTAAAGCAAGAGAAATGTATAGTGAGAATGGCACTGTCCCTGCAATACGAGATTTTGCAAAACAATTTGGCATGGACAGAAAAGCATCAAAACTCTATGAAATTTTTCAGTCTGGCCCGATGAAGAAAATAGCAAAATACGGAGGCTTGCCAAAGCCAACCGGATGTGTGTAAAAAGTGTGTAAATAAGTCAGTATGAATACTATCCAAAAAAATGTGCTAATGGGGCAAAGATCACTCCCGAATTTCATAAAAATTAAAGAAGAGCACATGTTTTCTGCTATCAAATACCTTGTGGATGAGAACAAAAAATTAATTAAAGAAATAGAAAAAAAAGATAGGCTTACTTGGGGAAACTTTATTCAAAAACTTGAAGAATCTGATGACAAAATATCAAAGGCATGGGCTCCTATTAGGCACCTAAATTCGGTAATGAATAGCCCAAAAATAAGAAAGCAGTATGAAAAATCATTAAATCTTCTAACCTCGCATTATGCAAAAGTTGGTCAGAACAGTAAGTTATATGCAAAATATGAGAATTTTTATAACAGACACAAAAATAATTTAAACCAACAACAAAGAAAACTTTTGTCTGACTCTCTGAAAGGTTTTCGCTTGTCTGGAGTTCATTTGACTGGCGATGATCGAAAACTTTTTAGAAATAGTCAGGAGAAACTTGCCACTTTGGAGTCTAAATTTGAGCAAAACATCTTAGATTCATCAAACTCGTGGGAATTGAATTTTAAAACAAAAAAGCCGCTTAAGGGAATGCCAAATAATGCGATTGAAACTGCTGCTGAAATAGCAAAGTCAAAAAAACAAAGTGGGTACACTCTTACGCTGGACCAACCCTGCTACATGGCGGTGATGACTTTCGCGGAAGATCGAACTCTAAGAAAGAAGGTTTACACATCCTATGCAAGCAGAGCATCAAGCGAGTTTCCTGTAAAAGGAAAATGGGACAATACTAAAATAATTGAAGAGATATTAGAGCTCAGACAGCTCATTTCAGAAATTCTTGGGTTTCAAAATTATGCAGAATATTCCTTGGCAACAAAAATGGCAAAAACACCAGGAGATGTTGTTAAATTTTTGAATGATTTAAAGAAAAAGGCAATCAGAAAATCTAGAAATGAATTTTTGGTTTTAAAAAAATATGCTAAAAATAAATTAAAAATGAACAAATTTGAGCCTTGGGATTTAGCTTACGTGGCTGAAAAATATAAAGAAGATAATTTTGGCGTCTCTCAAGAAGAGCTGAAAAAATATTTCCCAGTAGAAAATGTTATCAATGGACTTTTTCAGCTTGTTAAGAACCTGTACGGCATAGAAGTTAAAAGAAAAAATACAAAAAACGTTTGGCATAAAGATGTAAGGCTCTACGAGATTTATGACAAAAGCAATCAGCTAAGAGGAAAATTTTATTTCGATCTTTATGCTAGACAACAAAAACGAGGTGGTGCGTGGATGGACGAATGTATACAAAGACGCATCAAGTCAAATGGCTCGATTCAGCCGCCAGTTGCTTTCATAACTTGCAATTCAAACCCCCCAACAAAAACAAGTCCCGCTTTCTTCACGCATTATGATGTTGAGACGTTATTTCATGAGTTCGGCCATGGCCTTCAGCATATGCTGACAAAAATTGATTATGCAGGAATATCAGGAATATCCGGTGTGGAATGGGATGCTGTTGAGTTACCAAGCCAATTCATGGAAAATTGGTGTTGGGAAAAAAAGGTCTTGGACACATTCGCATTTCATTATAAAACAAAGCAAAAATTACCAAATAGCTTGTTTAAAAAGCTATTAGCCACAAAAAATTATAATTCCGGCATGTCTTTAATAAGGCAAATAGAATTTTCTCTTTTTGATTTCATTTTACATATGGATCAAACGAAAAATAAACGCAATCTTGCAGACAAAGTTTTGAAAAACGTCAGAAAAGAGACATCCCTAATCCCAGCACATAAAAGCAATAAATTCCAGAATAGCTTTGCTCATATTTTCGCAGGAGGTTATGCGGCAGGATATTATAGTTATAAATGGGCTGAGGTTCTTTCCGCAGATGCATTTATGGCGTTTAAAGAGAAAAAATTGGTAGATAGAAAAGTCGGCGATAAATTCATGAAAAAAATTCTTGAAACCGGGGGGTCCAAGCCCGCCTTGGAACTTTTTGTAGAATTTAGAGGCCGGGAACCTAAAATAGAGCCGCTGTTGGAAAGCTTAGGTTTGAAATGAAAATAGCTTCATGGAATGTAAATTCTTTGAGAGTTAGGCTGCCACAAGTGCTCGATTGGCTCAAGAAAAGTAATGTGGATATTCTAGCCATTCAAGAGACAAAAGTAGAAGATAATTATTTTCCTTTAAAAGAAATTGAAGAAGCAGGCTTTTTTTGTGATTTCATTGGCCAAAAAACATATAACGGCGTTACAACAATTAGCAAAAAACCTCCGACAGAATCCATAAAAAAGATTAACCAAAAAGAGCAAGACCAAAAAAGGTTCTTACTTACAAGATACGGAAAAGATTTGTCAGTATTGAATCTTTATGTTGTAAACGGGCAAGAAGTCGGAGCTGAAAAATACGATTATAAACTTGCTTGGCTAAAAGATGTTACAAATCATATAAAGAAAGATTTAGCAAAAACAAAATATTATGTTGTATTGGGGGATTTCAATATTGCTCCGAAAGATGAAGATGTATACGACCCAAAAGCATGGAAAGACAAAATTTTATGTAGCAGCAAAGAAAGAGGTGCTTTAAAAAAAATCCTTGATTTGGGCTTTAGGGATACATTTAGATTATTTGAGCAAGAAAAAGACTTATTTAGCTGGTGGGATTACAGAACTGGTGCTTTTAGGAGAAATCGAGGACTAAGAATCGACTTAATTTTAGCAAATAATGCTCTGGCGGATAAATGTACAAAAAGCCATATTGATATTGGCCCAAGAAAAAACGAAAGACCCTCAGACCATGCTCCAGCTGTCTCTTTTTTTGATTTAAAAATTAAATAGCTTTTGAAAATTTATTTCAAAAAAATTATAAACTCGGTTTTTTTAATGATAATATGATTTCAATAATCACAAATAAATGGTGAATGTAAATATGAGATCAATTCTTGTTTTAAATTCAAAGGGTGGTTCAGGAAAGACAACAATTGCAACAAATCTCGCGAGTTTCTTCGCCTCAATTGGTAAATCAGTAGCTTTAGTGGATTTGGATGCTCAGCAAAGTTCAATAAGTTGGCTAAAAGCACGTTCTTCAGCTAAGCCACCGATCATTGGTATAAAAGGCTATGGCGAAAAGGTTAAGAGAGGTGTTGATTATAAGATTATAGACGCACCCGCGGGTCTTCAAGGAGCTGCTCTAACCAAAGTTTTAAATATGGCAGAGAGTGTAATCATCCCAGTATTGCCATCGCCTATTGATATGAGAGCGGCGGAAGATTTCATAAAAAATATTAAAAAACATTCTAGAGTGGTTAAGAAAAAATCAAAAATTGCTTTAGTTGCAAATAGAGGAAGAGACTATACTAATATTTATTGGGAGTTAGATGATTTCTTGGAAAGACAGAAGATTCCATTTCTTACAATGATTAGGGACAGTCAAAACTTTATTCGAGGGGCTGAGAAAGGCCTTGGGATCTATGAAATGGGCCCCGCAATGACCGAAGTTGATCGTGAGTATTTTGAACCTATTATAGATTGGCTCAATAGTAAAAGAAGCAGATAATATATTAGCGCGATTTCATGCTCGCATGCTTAGCGAGCACAATCTTTGAAAGCTCTTTTGCTTTATTTGTCTTTTTAATTGACCAAATCTTTTCCCTTGCGGACCTTGCCGTTATAGTATTATCAACTATTGGGCCTGGATATTTATTACTATGACCAATGTCTAGACCCGCTCTTTCAATTGGGGAAATTTTCCATGGTTCATGAATTAAATGTTTAGGCATGAGTTTCAATTCGGGGACCCACTTTTTTATAAAATTACCATTTGGGTCTTGGTCATATGATTGCTTTATTGGATTGTAAATCCGTATTGTATTGATGCCAGTTGTGCCAGATTGCATTTGGAATTGAGAATAGTGAATGCCAGGTTCGTAATCAGTAAATAACTGAGCTAAATGTTTACTAGTAAATCTCCAGTCTAACCAAAGCTGATATGATGCAAAAGAGACAAGCATCGCTCGCATTCGAAAATTGATCCAGCCCCGATTTTTTAGATACCTCATGCAGGCATCTACAAAAGGAAAACCTGTCTGTCCATTTTTCCAAGCATTAAATTTCTTTTCATCATTATCACGATTCAGGCTGTCATATGCTCTATTCATATTATGTGTTTCGATACTTGGTTCGTCATAAATTTTTTGAATAAAATGACAGTGCCATGCTAGTCTACTTTTAAATGATTTGAGAGATTTGCGGTTATTGATTGTTAAATTTTTTTGCAATAAGTTTTGTAAATGAAAATTAATTTCTCTCAAAGAAATTGTTCCATGTGCAATATGTGGACTTAAACGAGAGCATGAGATCTGGCCAGTTAGTGGGGATGACATTTCGTATTGATAATTTTCTGAACGTTCAAATAAGAAGCTATTTAGTAATGATTGCCCCCTTGCTCTCCCACCTCTTTGAATAAAATTTGTCTTTAATTGATTTGTCTTTACTTTTTCAATATCTCGATATTCAATGTCTATAAAAGAACAATTTACCTTGGTGCCTTCTGGATTCAAATTAATAAATTTGTTCCAGTGACTAGCCCATTCACTTCTTTTTCTTTTTTTAATTTGAATACCAAATTGATCATACTTTTTCCAAAACACATCTTTATTTTTAAATAAGTCTTCACATTTTTTATCAAGATTTGTAATGAACTCATTTTTTATCACCCTGTTTGTATAAATCTCTTGAATTCCGTACTTTTCGATTAAGATTTTTAGAATCTCTTGCGTATTTCCATAGAATGTATGTAATTTTGATTTATGCTTTGAAAGTTCTGCAGACAAGCCTTCAAGTGAATCCTCAACAAATTTAAGATGAAAACTGCTAGATGTTGGCAGTCTCCAATAATTTTCATCATAAATATAAATTGGGAGAACTTCACCGTTTTTAGTAGATGCATTGAACGCTTGATTATCTTCTAATCTTAGGTCATATCTAAACCAGATAATTTTTTTCATGTTAAGGAGTTCATTGATAAAGAATCTAAGATAAAAGATTTTAAAAAAATTTAAACTTTACAAATTATGTGCTAAAGATTTTACTCTGAACACGAATTCTCGTCGCACTTAACAATGAATCGGTTAGACTTTTCAACACAGGTTACTTCGTAAACACGAACGTCAGAATTTTCTGTCTCTATAACTCTTGCACTTGAACCACTTATACAGCCCCTCCTTTCCAGTAATTTTTTGATACCTTTTTTACTAGATGAAGTTACTTCTTCATCTTCTACTTGGTATTCTTTCGTGCCTTCTTTGAGCCACTCTTTAATCCCAGATGACTCCATTGATGAGCATCCAGTAAAAATGGAGACTGAGAGTAAAAGCAGAAAAGATTTATGTTTTAAGTAATTCATTGTAAAACTTCACAACCATCTGGCCCACAATCAAATATCATTCTTTTAACTTCTTTAATACAATTGACTTCGTACAACTCTCTTTTTCTGGTTTTTTTAACTAAATTTATTTCGCTCATTTTATTGCATGAATAATCATCAATAAGAGTTTCAGCAACATTGCCTATATATTTTTTTTTCCCTGATTTAGTAACTTCAATTTTATCCAATGATTCATTTTCTTTTAGTACCGATATTTGCGGATTTTCACTCATATCATCGAAATCAATATTTAAATTATCAGAATTATTTAATCCAACAAGCATTTCATTTTCTACTTGAGCATAACCTATAACACCGTTTTGATATGCTAATAGATGATTTTTTAAATAACTATTAAAAGCAAACAGATGTTTGTGAATAAAGTTTTTGCAACTTCTCTCACATTTTGCCTCAATCTGAATCTCGTTCATTTTGCCTTTAGGTATTCTTGAAACTTTAAAAGTTATTTGATCATCTTTGTTATCGCGTAAATTAAGTTTTGTTTCGAGCAAATTCTTTGAATTTGTTTTTAAATCTTCCTTATATTTTGATTTGGAGGTGAGCCATGTTTTTGCAGTATCCCACAGCAAATTACATTCTGTTGAATTTGCACATTCAGCGAAGTTTTTCGCACCTTTTTCTATCGCTTTTCTATCAAGACCATCGTCATCTTGATAACCAGAATAATTTGGGTCAAGAACGACTTCGTAGTACGTTTCTAAATTTGCGCGCGGGCTTTCATCATCGCTGAATGTCAAATCTGGAAGATCCAAGCCACCACAGCCTGCGACAAATATCATTGGCAAAAAAGCAATAAATTTCAAAAAATCTTTCATTGAGAATCTTTTGTAAACCTTAAAAATGGTAATAACACATATATAATCTATATAACTTAGAAGTGCAAATAATAAGACTATAATAGATAATTTCAATTGGAATTTTTTAGCCATATTTTTATCGCTTATTCAACAACCTAACTTCATATAAGTAATCAATAATAAACTTAATTAGTAAACGCTTATATATGATTGATTTTACATGCATTATTGCCCTTTTTAAGTGCTTTTTTTATTGACTTGGGCGGAAAGATTGGTCAAAATTGACAAATCCTGCAGAAATGTGGGAGGTGCTATGGACAACGGAATGTTCAAATTTGCATATGAAGTTTAAGCAGATTTATAAAAATAAGATATTAATAGCATTTAGTGGGGGGAAAGAACTTTAGTTTTTTTTAGATCCCTCTTAAACAATAATTAAGAAAATTATTAGGAGTCCTAATGAAAATAAAAATCTTAGCAAGTATGCTAGCCGGAGCATTGGCCATGCTTCCTGTTACTGCAAACGCAGGCTGGGGTGGTGGTGGAGTTGGTCCTTACGGGGATCCAATCACAATCTACGGTTGGCAAAACCATACTTACGAAATAATTGAAAAGGGTGCTAATGGTAATACAGACCAACATGCTATTAATGGTAATGCTGGTAACATTGGTTTCCTTGGTTTCGTAGACACTGGAATCGAAGGCCTTAAAGTAACATGGCGTTGTGAACAGTTTACTTACATGAACGACTACGCTGGTACAGGTGGTTGGTGTAACCGTAACTCAAAAGTTGGTATTTCAGGATCTTTTGGTGAAATTATGTTCGCTAACTGGTTACTACCATACAACGAAATGGTCGCTGGTTGGGTAGACCCATGGTATGACGCAGGTTCTGCATCTCATACAAACATTATGGGTTCTGTTGGTGCATACACAATCTTCTATAACTTAGGAGACTTTGGATCACAAACATTCGTATCTTACAGTGCTTACGGTGGTATCTACAACATGGGTTTCAACAGACGTCAGGAAGAAATCCTACAATACATGGGTTCAACAGGAAAAGTATCATACAGATTCGCTATGACAGCTGATCATGGTACTGACTACACTTCTGCTAGAGGAAGTGCTGAAACTGACCCAGTAATTTACTCTATGGGTATTGCATACAGCGATGGTCCTTTCTGGGGTGCTTTAACTTATCAGAAGCACGAAGAATGGGCAGCATCATTACTTGATGGTGCAACAATGTCTGATTCTGAAGCTGAATCATGGCGTATCGCTGGTCGTTACATCATGGACCTAGGAAATGGCGGTAGTTTGACTCTTTCAGCTATGTTTGAAAACGTAGAGTATGAGTTTAACAACACAACAACTCCAGGTGCTGCGTTACAAGACTTTGGTTTTAGTAGCTCAACATTTGCAGGTGGTACTGCTAACACAGACGTTAAATTTGACCGTGACGCTTTCCTAATTTCTGGAAAATATGCGCCAGGTGGAAACTTTGACTTCCGTTTCATGTATGCTGAAGCTGATGAGTTAGATATGGATGCTACAAGTTTATCTACAGATAACTCTGCGCAAACTGGTGCTGACACAACATTATTTGGTGTGTTCTATGCATTAGGTGATTCAACAGAATTGAATGTATCTTACATCGAAGTTGAAAACGACCCATATGGTCAATATGGTACAGGTATTAGTGCTTTAGGTTCTGGTACTTTGAACAACCAAGTTGAAATTATCCAATTTGGTATATTAACAATGTTCTAAGATTTCTTAGAATTTGTAATATGAACAGGCGCTTATATAGCGCCTGTTTTTTTTGCAGACAATGAATATTAAATGGTAAAATAATCTAAAAAAATAGTAGAAATAAATTCACATTTAAACACATGAAACAATCTATATTAAAAAATAAAGCCATATTTATTTTGTTAATTTTCTTTCTAAGTAAAAATGCAAATGCAAAATGCAGCAAAGAAGATATAAATTATTATTTAGAAAAAGGATTTACAACAGAACAAGTGACAGCTCTATGTAGCGGCGACAGTATGACAAGCATTAAAGATGATGTTTATAAATCATACAGCGAGGAATATGCAGATGAGCAAGACGAAGAATATGTAAGAAAAATGAGAATTGAAAGGCAAGTTTTTTTCAAGTCTTCTTTGGGGGCGACAAATGTTCAAATCCGCAAAGACAAATTAACATTTATTCTCTATGAATGCGCAAAAGAGGGATTAGCAAAGCCAGGTTCTATGGATTCGTCAGACTATAATAAGGCAGGGTGCGCGGAGGTATTGACTACAATAAAGTTATCAGAGGTTGAAGTTATAGAGAAAGAGTTTAAAGAGAAAGTATTTTTTGGAAACCGACAAATCCTAGTACAAGGTAATGTTACCTCAAGAATTGTTGGCGGCATGGATGAATTAAGTCAGTATGATGCTGATGTTTTAAAAAAGAAAATACTTAGAAGATTATCAAAAAATAAAGGCCAGGTCTTAATCCCGTTAAAAAAGGGGCTTAATTTTGAATACGCTTTAGAAACATTTAAAGAAATAGTTGCGTTTCACAAAGACTTAGAAAATAAAAGAAGCTCTCCAAATAATTTAGGGGGCGATTTAACTTTTGGCGGCTCGGATGAGCCTCAAGAGTATATAATTGAAAAGGAAGAGAAAGGTATAAAATTCTCGAATGATAAAGATGAAGATATTGTAGATGGAACCTTGGTCTTTGATGATCTAGATTCCTATGAAAACAGTTCTGATGGAAGCAGTAGCCAAATTCCTGATGATGTTTTTAATTAGATTTTTTTATTAAGCTTTCGCTTGTCATTTCTTCAGGCTTCGGAATTCCCATCATTGCTAAAACCGTTGGGGTGATATTAGATAAGCCTCCTTTTTGATTTATAATTTCCCACTCCTTGTTATTATCAATTATGATACAAGGCACGGGATTGTGAGAATGCTGAGTATTTGGGTTTCCAGTTTTCGGATTATTAATTTCGTCACAATTACCATGGTCGGCGGTAATCAAGGTAGAGACATTTGCCCCAATTGCCTCACAAACCACTTCCCCAAGAACAGAATCAAGTTCATTCATCGCTTGAATGATTGCCTCCTTAACTGCCGTATGACCCACCATATCTCCGTTAGCAAAGTTTACTACGATTAGTTTATATTCTTCGTTCTTAATTGCCCTTATTACTTCCTCCCCCACTTCTCTACAGCTCATTTCTGGCTTTAAATCATAGGTTGCAACGTTTGGCGAAGGAATTAACACTCTTTTCTCTCCAGGATAAGGGTCCTCTCTCCCTCCATTGATAAAATAAGTTACATGAGGATACTTTTCTGTTTCAGCACAATGAAATTGTTTTAGGCCAAGCTCACTAACTACACTTCCAAGAGTAACTTCCGGACATTTTGTTCTGAATGCCACAGGACATGAGAGAAAAGGGTCATATTCTGTCATCGTTGTAATAGAGTATGCAGTGTTATTATTTGTTCTTCTAAAATTATCGAATCTCTCAACGTTTAATGCTCTTGCTATCTGTCTTGTTCTGTCATTTCGAAAATTAAAAAAAAGTAGTGAATCATTTTTACTTAATGGCTTGGCTGCCTCTAATACAGTGGGCAATATAAATTCATCAGTAATACCTTTATCATAAGAAGAACTTATTAAATCCTCATAATTTTTTGCGTGCCGTCCTTTATTATTGACAATTGCGTCCCATGCAAGCTCAGTCCTATCCCATTTTTGATCTCTGTCCATTGCATAATATCTTCCAATTATAGTGTATATTTCTCCACCATACTTCTTTAATGAGTCATCAAGATTTTTTAGAATCTTTATTCCAGACTTTGGGTCGTCATCTCTTCCATCCGTAAATATATGAAGTTTTGGATTCACACCATAAGATTTACACATCTTTAATATTGCTTCTAAATGATCAATATGAGAATGGACTCCGCCAGGTGATGCTAAACCAAGCAAGTGAAGATCGCTATCATTATCTTTTACAGATAAGATTGAGTTAAGAATCGCTTCATTTTTGAAAAAACTACCATCATTGATTGATTCATTAATCACAACTAAATCTTGCTTAAATATTTTCCCTGAGCCTATAATCATGTGTCCTACTTCTGAGTTACCCATTTGTCCATCAGGAAGACCAACACTTTCACCCGAAGCTTGAATTGATGTTGATGGATAGTCTTTCAAGAGTAAATCAATGTTAGGTGTATTGGCAAGTGACCAGCCATTATTATCGCCTTTGGGGCCTAGCCCGACTCCATCTAGTACTATTAATAGAGCTCTGTTAACTTCATTTTTTGTCATTGCTATATTTTCAGTATTTTAAACATAGTAATTTTAACAAATTAACCCCTGCTTGACTTAGCTTTATTTTTGCAGAAAAGTTTTGCTAATAATAGTCCAAACTCAAAAAGTAGCCATATTGGAAGAGCCAAAAGAATTTGCGATATTACATCAGGCGGTGTAAGTATCATGCCAAGAATAAAAGCGAAAACAATAATATATGGTCTTTTCTTTGATAAAGATTCAGTTGAGCTAATTCCTAACATAACGATTAAAAAAGTAATTATGGGCACTTCAAAAGCTAGCCCAAAAGCAAAGAATATTTTTATAGCAAAGTTTAAGAAGCTATTAATATCTGTAGCAATCTCAATTCCTTGTGGAGCAATACTAGTAAAAAAATTAAATACAAGTGGGAAAACAATAAAATAAGCAAATAGAATTCCAAAATAAAATAATAAGGTACTTGAAATCAATATTGGTGCCAAAAACATCTTTTCGTTTTTATAAAGGCCAGGTGATACAAAAGCCCAAAAATTATATATAGAAATTGGAAAAGTTATAACTACAGATAATAGCAATATTAATTTGAAGGGCGCAAGAAATGGTGAGGCCACATCAACAGCAATCATAGAAGATCCTTTAGGTAAAATATCTGTAAGAGGTAATGCAAGTAAATTATAGAGGTAATTTGCAAAAGGAGATAGAATCAAAGCGCATACAAGAATTGAAGAAATGACAATTAGTAATCTACTCCTCAATTCAAGTAAATGACTTGTCAACGAATTTTTACTATTTTTCATCTGAGTCTATTTTTTTTTCAAACTCCGAAAGCTCTTCCTTTTGTTCCTCGATTATTTTTTTTAAATCATTCATTCTCGATTCGTTTTCAATGCTAGTTTTTAAATTATTTGCGAAGTCTTTAATTTTTTTAACTAATGAGCCAAACTGAGAAGCAAAAACTGGTAGCCTTTCTGGACCGAGTATGATTAAACTTATAATTAGAATAAGAGCTATTTCCCAAAATCCAAAATCAAACATCTATATCACCACTATTTAATCTTTATCTGGTTTGTCATCATTAACAGATTTTTTGAAATTTTTTATTGCGCTGCCTAAGTCGCCACCAATATTCCTAAGTTTCTTTGTGCCAAATAGCAAAAGTACAATTACAAAAATCAGTAATAAAGACCAAACGCTTATTCCTGCCATCTTTATAACTCTCCTATAAATTATTAAGTATTTCTACTTTTCTTTTCATCATGTCCCGAGACACCAAATCTCTTTTCCAATTCTAATAATATATCATCAGAGGACAGATTTTTCATTGATAAAGCAATTAGGCTGTGAAACCACAAATCAGCAGCTTCAGATACAATTCTGTCATTACTTTCGGTCTTTAGAGCAATTATTAGCTCTTTCGACTCTTCGTCGACTTTATCACATATTTCCCCAATACCTTTGTCATATAGACTTGAAACATAGGATTCGCTAGACGCTTTTGTCTTTCTATCTTCAAGCACTTCCCCTAATTTTTTTAAAATTTCACTCATAAACTTGTCTCACATTAACCCCTTTTTTACTAAGATATTCTTTTACTTCATGAACTGTATAAGTACCAAAGTGAAATATGCTTGCAGCAAGAACTGCATCAGCATTACCGACAGCGATTCCCCTATACATATCTTCAAGAGTGCCAACCCCTCCACTTGCAATTGTAGGTATATTAACTCTTGCATTTATTTCCTGCATTAATTCTAGGTCAAAACCCTCTTTTGTTCCATCTTTATCCATACTGGTTACTAAGAGCTCTCCAGCTCCTCTAATCTCCATTTCTTCAGCCCATTTCAAAGCGTCTATGCCAGTAGCATTTCTTCCTCCATGAGTGTATATCTCCCAACTTTCTTTTGAGGAAGAAACTTTTTTTCTTTTCGCATCAATCGCAACAACAATACATTGGCTTCCAACAGCCTCGCTTGCGTCAGATACTAAATTTGGATTTTTTATTGCGGCTGTATTTATCGTAATCTTATCGGCGCCTGAATTAAGCAAAGTACGAATGTCACTTACACTGCTAATACCGCCTCCTACGGTTAAAGGAATAAAGACCTGAGAAGCGACATTCTCCACAACATCCAATATTGTTTTTCTATTGCTACTACTTGCAGTTATGTCTAGGAATGTTATTTCATCGGCTCCTTGATCATTATATTTTTTTGCAACTTCAACTGGGTCGCCAGCGTCTTTTATATCGACAAACTTCGTTCCTTTGACAACTCTTCCGTTATCAACATCAAGACAAGGTATTATTCTTTTAGTTAACGGCATTTTTCACATTTCGTAAAATTTCTTTAGCTTCTTTTATATTTATTTTATTTTCATACAAAGCTCTGCCAACAATTACCCCAGAGATACCAAACTTTTCATAGTTAATAATTTTTTTTAAATCATCATTGCTACTTACTCCACCAGATGCAATGACAGGGATATTTATCTCCTTAGCAAGATCTACTGTCGCTTTGATATTCAATCCTCCCATCATCCCGTCCTTTTCGATGTCAGTATAAACAATCTCTGAAACACCAAAATCTTCGAACTTCTTTGATAGAGAAATTGCATTTACTTTTGAGTTTGATACCCAACCTTCTGTAGCAACTTCACCATTTTTGGCATCTATTCCAATAATTATCTTTTTATGAAATTCACTGCATAGGTCTTTGACAAAGTTAGGATCTTCAACTGCTTTTGTTCCAATAATAATAAAGCTTGCGCCCGCATTAATATATTTCCTAGCAGTCTCCATATCTCTTATGCCTCCACCAATTTGAACCGGGATACTTGGGAACGTTTTACAAATTTTTGAAATCAAATTAATGTTAATTGGCTCTCCAAGCCTTGCTCCATCTAAATCTACAATGTGCAGCCTTTGGGCGCCGTCTTTTACCCATTTCTTAGCTATATCAAGAGGACTGTTGTTGAAAATGGTTTCTTGTGAGAAATCACCCTGTCTTAGTCGTACGCAGTTTCCATTTTGTATATCAATTGCAGGTATTATTTTCATAACTTAACTCATTTCAATAAAATTTTTTAAAAACTTTAAGCCAATCGCTGAACTTTTTTCAGGATGTCCCTGAATTGCTACGATATTATCTTTAGCAATTACTGAGCAGAATTTTTCTCCATATTCGGTCTCACCAATTACACTTGCTTTATTTTCTGGCTCTATTAGATAACTATGTACAAAATAAAAGTATGAGTTGTCATCAATGCCGCTCCATATTGGGTGATCGGTTTTTTTCTTGACTCTATTCCATCCCATATGCGGTATTTTCATACCATCTTTAGTTTTATGAAATCTTCTTACTTTTCCTTTTATTATTCCAAGGCACTCTGTACCATTATTTTCATCGCTATAATCCATCAATACTTGCATGCCCATGCATATTCCTAGGAAAGGCTTTTCAATAGAATTTTTTTTTATGACACAAGCTAAATTTTTGTCGTTAATTGATGACATACATTTTTTTGCAGCACCTTGCCCAGGAAATATTATTTTATCTGCATTATTAATTTCCTTAAGACTAGATGAGACAATCACATTATCATTTGGGGCAACATACTCTACTGCCTTAAGAACAGAACTCAAATTACTCATTCCATAATCTATAATTGCAATAGTTTTCAACGTTAAAATTCCGAGAATTAAAGAACACCTTTTGTAGAAGGCGGTTTTTTTCCATGTTTTTCGAAATCAACTTCCTTAGCATATCTAAATGCCCTTCCAAAAGCTTTAAAAATAGTTTCAGCTATATGATGGCCATTTTCTCCCTTAATGTTATCTATATGAAGAGTTACCATTGCGTGATTGCAAAACCCTTGAAAGAACTCATGAATAAGATCAACATCAAAGTCATTAATGTATTGCCTAGGATATTCAGCCTTATATTCAACACCTGGTCTTCCTGAAAAATCAATTACGACTCTGGACAATGCTTCGTCTAGTGGGACATATGCGTGGCCATAACGGTTTATACCTTCCTTGCCACCAATAGCTTGGCTGAAAGCTTGACCAAAACATATTCCAATATCTTCAACAGTATGGTGAGCGTCTACGTCAAGATCTCCTTTGGCTTTTATCACTAAGTCAATTTGTCCATGCCTACATATTTGCTCTATCATGTGCTCAAAAAAAGGCATGCCTGTTTTAACATCACATTTTCCAGTCCCGTCGATATTTAGGTCTAACTCGATATCGGTTTCATTTGTTTTTCGCTTAATTGATGATGTTCTTTCTTTCATAATATATCTAAAAAAACTGTGTAAAAGTCGAGTATAATTAAAATTTTATACACAATATACACTAAATGATGATAATAAGCACAATACAAAAATTTAGCCTATTTTTGCTTAGTTTTTGTAGTTTATCAATTACACATAAAATCGCTTTTTTTCTATCAAAAATTTTTTTTACAAAAAATAGTAAAAAATATCACGTGACATATAAAAATTTAAGAGCATGCTTCCCAAATAAGTCAAAAGCGTGGTATTTAAAAAAAACAAAAGAATCCTTAGTAGAATACGCAAAATCTATGCTTGAGACGCCATATGTCTATAGAAAATCCCAAAAAAATTTTAATAGATTAATTAATAAGGTTTACTCTGAAAATTTAATTAATGATGCTCTAGGTGAGAAAAAAGGGATAATTTTTATGACCCCGCACCATGGTTCTTGGGAAACAAGTGGTCTTTACGCAGCTAGTAAAATTAAAACTTTTACAATGTACAAGCCATTAAGAAACAAAATTTTAGACGAGTTCGTTTTTGAAGGAAGACAAACAATGGGATCTTCATTAGTTGAAACTGATAATTCCGGAGTAAAGAGATTATTAAAAGCGCTGCGCGAAAATTATGGAATAGGAATTTTACCAGACCACACCCCAAAAATTAATCAGGGAATAATGTCAACCTTTTATAACGTGCCTGTAAACACAACAACACTTATTTACAAACTCGGCAAAAAAAATAAAGTTCCTATTATATATTTATTTTCTGAAAGACTTATGAACTCAAATGGCTTTAACATTTTTGTTGGTAGAGTTGATAGAAAGTTCTATGATCTTAATGAAAAAGATGCTGCAGATTTTTTAAATAAAATTATTGAGCAATTAGTAGATCAAAACATCTCACAATATCTTTGGTCATATGAAAGATTTAGAAATAGAACTGGGGTAGAAGAAACTATTTATTAATAAAATTTTTTTTATTTTCTCCAAAAATCTGGGGTGAAAATTACTAGAAGTGTAAATATTTCTAACCTTCCGACTATCATGCTGAAGGATAAGATCCATTTATTAACATCCGTTAGGTTCGAGTAATTATTTATAACTTCACCTTGCCCAGGACCAAGATTATTTATTGTTGCGGCTACTGCTGAGAATGAAGTTAAAAAATCTAATCCTGATAACATTAGTAATAGCATTACTGTAAAAAAAACGAACACATAAATAGCAAAAAACCCCCAGATTGTTTCCAGTGTTCTTTCATTTATAGCTGAATTACCAACTTTTACCTTGATTTTTGAATTAGGATGTATCAAACGTATTAGTTCTCTATAGCCTTGTTTTAACAATAAGATAACTCTTATCACCTTCATCCCCCCAGCAGTTGAACCTGCACAGCCTCCAACAAAACTAAAAAGTATTAGTAGGATTGGCAAAAACCCAACATAATTAAAGTAATTCGCATTAGTAAATCCAGTTGTAGTTGATATAGATACAGCGTAAAAAGTATTTCTTATAATTTCTCTAGTATTCATTTCAGATGTTAGCTGATATATGTATAGGATCGTAAGAATTGATATAAAAATAGTTATGAAAATAAATGAGAAGGACTCATTATCGTCCTTATACGCCTGAATCGATTTATTTTT
This sequence comes from uncultured Thiothrix sp., assembly GCA_902595225.1. Lineage (GTDB taxonomy): Bacteria > Pseudomonadota > Gammaproteobacteria > Poriferisulfidales. The sequence continues at coordinate 44,862 of CACJPG010000002.1, read as the reverse complement.
AAATGCTAAATAATGTAAGCTAAAATTCAAACCAGCTGCTAGCATAAAAATTATTGCAACTAACTCAATCCACTGATTATCATAAAATCCAAAACTTGCATCATGTGTGGAAAATCCTCCGATGGCAATAGTTGAGAAGCTGTGGCAAATTGAATCAAATATTGTCATACCAGCGAAATAATATCCAAGCCCGCATAAAATAGTCATTGTCAAATAAACTATCCAAAGCCATTTTGCAGTTTCAGTAATTCTCGGAGTGATTTTGTTTTTAATCGGCCCTGCAACTTCTGCTTTATATAGTTGCATCCCACCAACCCCGAGCATTGGTAACACTGCTACTGCCAAAACTATGATTCCTAATCCACCCAGCCACTGAAGATATTGTCTATAAAATAAAATTGATTCTGGCAAAGCATCTATTCCATTCAAAATCGTTGCCCCAGTTGTTGTTAAGCCAGAAACTGATTCAAATATTGCGTTTGTAATTGATATTTCTAAAGAATCACTGAGTATCATGGGAAGTGATGCAAAAGAGCTTAAAACAAACCAAAATAAGACAACAATTATGAAACCATCTCTAAGCTTAAGATCTGTTTTAGCTTGAGCAGCAGGTAACCATAACAACAGTCCAGATACAAAAATTAATATACCAGCGTAAAAAAAAGACCATGTTTCATTATCTTGAAAAACTAAACTTACAATTATTGGAGGAATTATTGCTAAGCTAAATAACATTAGCAAAAGACCAAGGATTCGGATTACAGATTTAATTTGCATTATGTCTATTCAAATAATTCTTCAATTTGTTTGACATCTTTTTTATTTACTAAACAAACCAAACGATCATTTTTTTCCAATAAAAGATTTGATATATCAAATATAAAATTTTCATCTCTTATGATACAGCATATAATTACATTTTCTGAAATATTAATTTGCTCAATATTTTTTCCTATAATTTTAGAGTCTTCTTTGTCTCTAAGCTCAAGTTCTAATAATTCTAGATTTCCTCGCATTAATGAGTGAGCTTTTACAATACTTCCCTTTCTTATATGTGTTAAAAGAGCTCCCATTGTTAAATCCTCTGGTGATACAGTAATGTCAATTTCTTGATTTTCAACAAGATCTGAGTAGCTTATTTTATTTATGATTGATAAAACAGTTTTTGAGCCAAGTTTCTTAGCTAACATTGCTGAAAGTATATTTGCTTCATCATCGTTTGTAAGGGCACAAAAAACATCCATGTGTTCAATATTTTCTTCAAGCAAGATATCTTCATTCGAAGAATCAGCATTTATTATTGTCACATCATCAATTATCTCAGACAAAAACTCTGCCCTTTCTTCGTTTGATTCTATAACTTTCACTTGATAATCTTCACTAATATTTTCTGACAAATGTCTACCGATATTCCCACCACCAGCTATCATAATTCTTTTATTATTTTTATTTCTCCCAAACAGCTTCATGATATCTTCAATATTTTCCTCTTTACATATTAATAATAGCTCATCATTATTTTCTATAATATCTCCATCTTCAATTGAATAAAGCTTATCCTTTCTTATAAAGGCGCAAATTTTTGCATTAAATTTTTCGCATGATTCTTGAAAATACATTATTGAGTTTTCTTCGTTATTTTTCTCTTTAAAAACAATATTTATAAAACAATCATTATCATTTGAAAAATTGAAAACCTGTCTGGTCCCTTGATATTTAATTAACTTCTTAATATAACTTGATGCTATTAAGTCTGGGCTAATTGTAAAGTCAATTGGAGTTGACTCGTCAGCAAACAAATTTTCATAGTTTAAATATTCAAGATCTCTAATTCGTGCGATTTTTTTTTCAACTCCAAAAACAGTATATGCAACTTGGCAGGCTATCATATTTGTTTCATCACTCTTTGACACAGCTACTATCATGTCTGCTTTATTTGCACCGGCAGCCTCTAAAATTCTTGGGTGTGCTCCATTACCATGAATTGTTTGAAGATCAACTTTTTCTGCGATATTTTCCAATAAGTCTGCGCTTTTATCTATTAGCGTGACATCATTACCTTCTTTCACAAGATTGATTGATAATGAGCTGCCGACCTGACCAGCTCCAACGATTATAATTTTCATAATATTTTTACATTATAGTTCATATTTACTAAGTTTAATAAATCTTTGTTATTCAAATTTTTTACCCTGTAAATCTACTGAATTTATAAAGTCCTCAGAACTTACTACTTTTGAATTATCTTTTTGGAGTCTTTTAATTATTAGACATCCATTTCCTGTAAAAACCTCAATGTTATTTTTTGCATAGGATTTTATACTTCCGGGTATCCCATTTATATCAAGTTCTTTAAATTCACTATCGTGTATTCGTACCCTTTCACCTGCAAGAGATGCTTCAGCTATTGGCCAAATATTAAATGCCATTATTTTTTTATGAATTGACTCAGCAGAGTCTTCCCAATTAATTTTCGCTTCATTTTTTTTAATTTTGTGCGCATAAGTTGCTAATTTATCATCCTGAGCATGTAACATTATGTTGTTGTCTTTTATTGAATCAAGTATTACAAGAAGCGCGCTAGCACCTACTTCTGCAAATTTTTTGTGCATTGTTACAGAAGAATCGTTATCAGAAATTGTCACTGGCTCCTGATAAATTATGTCTCCTTTATCTAGTTCCTCATTCATTTGCATAATTGTAATACCTGAAAGTTTGTCCCCTGCTTGAATCGATCTTTGAATCGGAGCTGCGCCTCTCCACCTTGGTAACAGAGAAGGATGAACGTTTATACAACCATATTTTGGAATTGAAATAAATTCTTTTGTGAGAATTAATCCGTATGCTACCACAACAACTATATCTGGATTTAGTTCACTAAGAGCGTCCATCTCTTTAATTGTAATTTTTTCGGGCTGTCTTATATCAATATTATTTTCAAAAGCCGTTTCTCTTACAGGGCTATGCTTGAATTTTAATCCTCTACCAGACCTTTTACTGGGTTGCGTAAAAACTGCACGAACATTATGATTTGATTTTATTAATGCTAATAGATGTTTTTCTGCAAATTCTGGCGTTCCAGCGAACACAATATTTAACTTGTTCATGGTAGAATTTTTAAACCGCTGATTTGTAATTTGGAGTTTCTTTTCTAGATGCTATCAAACCGTCTTTTTTTAATTTCTTAATTTTTGTTTCGATACGACTTCTTTTTAACGACGAGATATGGTCAACAAATAATTTACCGTTTAAATGATCAATCTCGTGTTGAATGCATGTAGATAATAATCCATAAGCATCAAGTTCAATTTCCTTACCATCATAATCGTATGTCAAGATTTTGATCTTTTTCGGACGTTCAACAGATTCGTAAAATCCAGGCACTGATAAACAACCTTCTTCCATAGAGTCTTTATCATCAGATAGAGAAAGAATCTCAGGATTTATTAAGTATAATTTTTCATTTTTTTTCTCTGAAACATCAATAACGATAATTCTTTTATGAATGTTCACTTGTGTTGCAGCTAAACCGATTCCCTTTTCTTCGTACATTGTGAAAAACATCCTATCAATAATGTTCTTGAGATCTTTGTCAAAATTTTTTACTGGTTGCGCAATCTTCCTTAATCTTGGATCAGGGAAATGCAAAACCTCTAACTTTTTCATAATTAACTTCCAAAAAAAGATTAATAAATCTAATTATACTATTGTATAGAACGTTGTGTAAAACTTACCAAAAATATTAATTCTTATTGTAATTTTGACTAAATAACAACAATGTATTAATGTTAAAAAGATGGTGCAATATTAACAATATTATAATTTATTTTTACATTATAAATCAATTACTTAAGGAAGCGCTATGAAAGAAACCATATTAGATGTCTTAATGTTTATGTTCCAAAGCTATGTAGATGATAACGAAGAGGTAGAGCTCGATAAAGAATCCCTGCACAAAAATTTATCTGATGCTGGGTTCGCTGACGATAATATTGAAAGAGCATTTGAATGGCTCGAAGGTCTTCCAGGTGCAGACGAAAACTCTTTATTAAATAAACCAACAAAAAATAGTTTCAGGCTTTTTAGTGATGCTGAGCATAGAAAAATTGGTGACGAGGGATTAAGCTTTTTAATGTTCCTTGAAAGGCTTGGTATTTTTCATGGCGAAATTAGAGAGCACGTTATAGACAGAATAATGGCGCTAGACACAAATAATGTTGATTTAAGTCAAATAAGATGGGTGGTGTTAATGATTTTATTTAATACTCCTGGTAATGAAAGTAGTTATACTTGGTTGCAAAATCTAAATTCAGATAAAGCTTTACCATACATTCATTAACTAGGTTTTTTAAATTTTTAAGGTTTAGATTCCATTATGAGTGATAATTTAGTTATTGTTGAATCGCCAGCAAAGTCAAGAACAATTGAAAAATACTTGGGAAACGACTTTAAAGTCATCTCAACGGTAGGTCATTTGCGAAATCTACCCTCAAAAAAGGGTATAGATGTAGAAAATGATTATAAAATGAATTATGAGCTGATTGATCGAGATCATAATAAACCAGAACATATTATTAGAGATATAAAAAAAGCTCTAAAAAATGCAAAGAAACTTTATTTGGCCACTGACCAAGATAGAGAGGGCGAGGTAATCGCTTGGCATCTAATTGATATTTTAGAAAAAGAGAAATCATTAGAGGGCATTGAAGTTGTTAGAATTGTATTCAACGAAATAACAAAAAAAGCGATATTAGATTCCATAAAAAATCCAAGAGAACTTTCTTATGACTTGATAAATGCTCAATTTGCTCGTCGCTCAATTGACTATTTATTTGGAATGGGTATATCTCCTTTACTATGGGGGATTGGAATAAGAAAAGGTTCGGCAGGCAGAGTGCAGAGTCCTGCATTAAAAATGATTGTTGAAAGGGAAGAAGCAATAAGAAAATTTATCCCCCAAGAATACTGGTCGTTAAATGCTAATTTTGCTAAAGAGAAAAAAGTTTTTGATTCTTTTTTGCATACCTTGGACGGTAAAAAGTTATCAAAGTTTGATATCGATGATGAAAAAAAAGCAATTAGGATAAAAGAAGAAATTTCTGAAATACCTGATGAAAATTTTAAGGTTTTGAAAGTTGTAAAAAAAGAAAGAAAGAGGCAACCTGCAAAGCCTTTCATTACTTCCACGCTACAGCAGGAAGCGTCAAGAAAACTGAGATTTGCACCCAGAAGAACAATGGGAATTGCCCAAGAACTTTATACCGGTATAGATTTAGGTGATGGTCCAATAGGTCTAATTACCTACATGAGAACAGATTCAACTAATTTAGCACAAGAAGCAATTAATGAGATTAGGGAGATAATACCTGATCTATATGGAAATGATTCTCTTCCAGCTGAAAAGAGAGTATATTCAAATACTTCAAAAAACGCTCAAGAGGCCCATGAAGCAATAAGACCATCTTCAGTAACAAAAAAACCCGAAGATGTAAAAAAATATCTTAATAACGATCAATATGAATTATATTCCTTGATATGGAAAAGAACGGTTGCTTCTCAAATGAATGACGCTATTTTAGATTCTGTATCAGTAGATCTTGGCACTAAAGAAAAAACTTTTAGGGCTTCGGGACAATCAATTAAATATCCAGGCTTTATGCAAGTATATTTAGAAGGGTCTGACGACGAAGATTTAGATGCAGAATCAAAAATTCTTCCACCTATGCAAGAGGGAGATGTTATAAAACTTAATAAAGTCGATGCGGTTCAACATTTTACTCAGCCACCTGGAAGATATACTGAAGCAAGTTTAATTAAAAATCTTGAAAAGGAAGGAATAGGAAGACCATCAACATATGCGGCGATAATTGAAACGCTCAGATTGAAAGAATATGTTGAAATTGAAAATAGAACTTTAACACCCACAGGTAAAGGCGCCTCAGCTTGCGCTTTCTTAGACAAAAATTTTAATGACTTTATAAAATATAATTACACTGCTGAGCTTGAGGAAACACTTGATAAAATTGCTAGAGGTGAGGTGGAGTGGATCCCCACTACCGACTCATTTTACAAGTACCTTACTGAGATGGTTGGCAAAACTGAAAAACTTTCCCCAGAAGAGAGGAAACAAGAGAGAGTGTTGGGAACTGACCCAAAAAGTGGAAGAACTGTAAGCGTTCGACATGGGCCGTTCGGCCCACATGCAATGATAGGCACAAAAGATGATCCTAAGGAGGCTGGAAAACCAAAATCAGCTTCTTTAAAAATCGGCCAGGATATAACATCCATTACTCTTGAGGAGGCATTGGAATTATTTGTGTTACCGAGATTACTTGGCGAAACACCTGATGGCGAACATATTACAGCTTGTCTTGGAAGATTTGGGCCTTATTTAAACTATGGTGAAAAAAAGAATTTGTCGCTTAAGGGTTTAGAAAAAGAAGGAGAAGATCCTTATGATCCATACACAATTACTTTCGAGCAAGCATTACCTTTAGTTGAAGAAAAGAAAATAATTGAAGCAAATAAAGTAATACAAAATTTTGAAGAGAAGGGCATACAAGTCTTAAATGGTAGATTTGGACCATATGTCACTGACGGGACAAAAAATGTTAAGGTTCCAAAAGATCAAGAGCCAAAAGAGTTATCTCTAGAAGAGTGTATTCATATGATTGAGAATGCTCCAGTAAAAAGGGGAAGATTTGGGGCAAAGAAGAAGGTGGTAGCAAAAAAGAAAGTGGTAAAGAAAAAATCTACTAAAAAGAAAGCTGAAAATACTTAAATTACCCTTTATTTATGTCTGAGATTATCAATTTAAAAAATAATGATAAGCTTAATGTGTTCATTGAGGCGGCTAAAGCTGGCGCAGTTTTTGCTTATCCTACTGAGGCAGTTTACGGTCTTGGTTGTAATATAAATAACAAAGACTCAATAAAAAAAATATTAAAAATTAAGAAAAGAGATGTCTCAAAAGGGCTAATTATTATTTCAGATAATCTCGAAAAAGTTAGAGAACTAATAGACGATAATTATTTTAAACTTTTTGTCGAAAATAATAGTGATGCAATTCCTACAACATGGTTATGTCCAGCAAGCAATAATATATTAGGTGAAATAACTGGTGGTAGTAAGAAAGTTGGCATTCGGATAACAAAACATGAAGTTTCGAGAATACTTTGCAAATGTTTGGAATTTCCTATTATTTCAACAAGCGCAAACATATCTGGTCAAAAGCCAATAACTAATTTTTCTGATTGCGTTAGTGTTTTTGGAGAAAAAGTTGATTATATTATAGAGGGAAATATAGGGGAAAACAAAAAACCAAGTCGTATTGTAGATTTATTGTCAAAAGAAATTTTGAGAGAGGGAGGATAGGTGTCAGAAATTAAGCCAACAGAAATAGAGCAAGTAAGAGAATTCTTGCTAAATTTACAAAGTAAAATTATCTCAATGCTCGAAACTTTCGATAATACAAAATTTATCGATGATAAATGGGATAGAAGTGAAGGTGGAGGAGGTATAACTTGCTTGCTAGAGAATGGAAGCGTTTTTGATAAAGTAGGTGTAAACTTTTCTGACATTTTAGGAGACAAATTACCTGCAGCTGCAACAAATATTCGCCCAGATTTACAGGGGCGGAATTACCGAGCAATGGGCGTTTCTGTGGTTTCACATCCAAAAAATCCAAATGTTCCAACTGTTCATTTAAATGTGAGGCTTTTCGTTGCATTTAAAAAAGACTCTGATCCAATTTGGTGGTTTGGTGGTGGTTTTGATATGACGCCATATTACGGCTATGAGGAAGATGCAATTCATTGGCATAAGACGGCATACGATTTGTGTGAACCTTATGGTAAAAATATTTATGAGGAATACAAAAAAAATTGTGATGATTATTTTTTTATTAAACACCGAAAAGAATCAAGAGGTATTGGAGGAATTTTTTTCGATGACTTAAATATATGGGATTTCTCTAAGTGCTTTAATTTTATAAAAGATGTCGGGCATGGATTTCTAACTGCATATGAGCCAATAATAAAAAAACGTTTTGAAATTCCATTTAGTGAAAAACAAAAAGATTTTCAGCTTTATAGGAGAGGAAGATATGTTGAGTTTAACCTTGTTTATGACAGGGGTACTTTATTTGGTCTTCAGTCGAATGGAAGAACAGAATCAATTCTTATGTCAATGCCACCACTTGTAAAATGGGATTATGATTATAAGATTGTAAAGGGAAGTGAAGAAGATAATCTGTACAAAAATTTTCTGATACCAAAAAAATGGTATTAAAATTACTTGGCATTAGGAAAAAATAGTTGTTGACCATTTATTTTAAAATTCGCAATTAGCTCCTGACCTTCCTTGCTAGTTAACCAATTAGAAAATTTTTCTGCTTCATCATATTTTACGTGTGGATGTTTGGCCGGATTAATTACAATTACGCTATATTGGTTATGCAGAGGTGGGACTTCTGAAAATAATATTCCAAGGTCTTGTTTATTATTAAAACTTAACCATGTTCCCCTATCTGTAATAGTATATGCATTCATGGTTGCAGCCATATTCAAAGTAGCACCCATTCCTTTACCAACATCTATATAGTACTTGGGATCAATATTTTCAGTATTTATACCAGAGTGATTCCATAGAAAAACCTCTCTTTTATGAGTTCCGCTATTATCTCCTCTGGTTAGAAATAAAAGCTTCTTTTCTTTAATAGTTTTGAAAACATCTTTTATATTTTTTTCCTTCCTAATATCATAAGGATCATTATCAGGACCAACGATAATAAAATCATTGTACATAAACTTTTTTCTGGCTATTCCAAATCCTTTATTAATAAATATAGACTCATCCTCCTCAGAATGAACAATCAATAAATCTCCGTCACCATTTTCAGCATTTTTTATTGCTTGACCAGTACCAACAGCAACAACTCTTATATCAATTCCTGTTTTCTCTTCGTAAGCTGGTAATATAAAATCATAAAATCCTGAATCGGCTGTTGATGTGGTTGATTGCACTATTAAAAACTCATCACAATATGCATGAGACGAAATAATAATAGATATTAAAAAAATTTTTATTGAATTGTGCAATTTACACCTATGAAACTTCTATTTTATATAAAAAGTTATCTTTTCAGTCATTAAAGGAACCTTATGCGGTGTGTGACTATAATCAGCAAAAAGTAACTGAATTGTATGCTCACCCTGCTCAAGATCTAAAGAGGTTGATGTTTGTCCTTTACCAAAATGAATTATATTTTTTGTCATAGGCAACGGGCTATTTAGGTCTGGTAGCTCTGATAAATTTAAAAGTATGTGATGATGACCACTATTTTCTTCCTTTACACCCGCTGGAAGGACTTTAATATTTTTAACAACAAAATTAAGCTTAATTGGTGATTCATACGTCTTTCCGTTTTCAATACCTTGAAGCTCAATTGTTGGTTCCGCATGATTTCCGGCTTTTACCATACCAGCGGTTAAAAGAATTATTAAAAAAAGAATTTGCTTATTCATACTTCTGTTCTCTTATCAAAAAATAATTTAAATAATATTATAGTTAAAACTAAAAATAAAATAAATGTGTACATCGGTATTGATAAACCAAAAAGTTGCCATTTTATATCATTACATGGTGTAGGATTATCAAAAATATTCTTAATTGCTTCTAGAAAAGGCATAGTAGATATATAGTAAAAAAATCCTCCTCCACAACCAAATCCATCGATGGCACTCTCGTCTTTAAAGATCTGTAACCAAATATGTCTGATTGTGCTGACTATTCCAATAGCACAAAAAAATATATTTAACGAGACAAGAGTTTTAAAAAATAACCCTCTTTTTGATATTAATATTATAAAAAATACAATACCAATAAAGGCAATAAGATATCTATCTAAAACACATAGCGTACAGGCATCAAGTTTTTTAATTAAATCAAAGTAAATAAAAGCCACTACCAAGGAAGAGGTTGTTAAAATTAATCCTAAAGTTTCTAATTTGATTACTTTGAACATATCTATATTATAGGCTTATTAAGAGTGAATTTCAGCTTAAACGCTATGAAGAAAAGCTATCCAAATACAAGAATGAGAAGAAATCGATCTGCTAAATTTATTAGAAATTTGGTTAGAGAGACTTCATTTTCAATAGATGATTTAATTTATCCAATTTTCATTCTTCCAGGCAAAAATAAAGAGCAACCTATAAATTCTATGCCGGGGAAAAGCAGGTATTCTGTAGATGTTCTTATAAAAAAAATTGAAAAACTACATAAGAATGGTTTAAATGCAATCGCAATATTTCCTGTCATTGATTCAAAAAAGAAATCTAAAGATGCTAAAGAGGCATATAACCAAAAAGGCTTAGTGCAAACAGCAGTTAGAACTATAAAAAAAGAATACCCTAACCTTGGAATTATTACGGATGTTGCACTAGATCCATATACGTTAAGTGGGCATGATGGTTTGATTGATAAAAATGGTTATGTCATAAATGATAAGACCGTTGGGGTTCTAAAAAAACAGGCGTTATCTCATGCCGAGGCAGGTTCAGATATAGTTGCTCCTTCAGATATGATGGATGGAAGAGTTTTAGAAATTAGACAGGCTTTGGAAAAAAATAAATTTTACAATACAAAAATTTTATCTTACGCCGCAAAGTATGCATCAAATTTTTATGGGCCTTTTAGAGACGCTATTGACTCAAGAAAAAATCTTTCTGAGTCATCAAAAGAAACCTATCAAATGGATTTTGCAAATATCACAGAAGCATCATTAGAAATAAAACTTGATATTAATGAAGGCGCAGATATGGTGATAATTAAACCAGGCTTGCCATACCTAGATATTGTTTCTAAGATTAAAAGAGAGTGTTCAGTCCCAGTCTTTTCTTATCATGTAAGTGGCGAATATTCTATGATTAAAAGTGCTGCATTAAAAAAATATATTGATGAGGAATCTTCAGTTCTTGAAGCAATGTACTGTTTTAAGAGAGCAGGATGTAATGCAGTGCTCACTTACTATACACCTGAAATAATTAAATGGCTGAACAAGAATTAAAAAAATATGCTGTTATTGGAAATCCAATAGACCACAGCTTATCACCTGAAATTCACAAACACTTTGCTAAAGATTTAGGTATAGATTTATCATATATCAAAATAAAAGCTAATTTAGATGGTTTCCCTGAGGCAGTTAATAAATTTTTTGATGAAGGTGGCTTAGGATGCAATGTAACATTGCCTTTTAAACAAAATGCTTTCGACTATGTTCAACAAAGTTCTGAATTAGCAAAAATAACCGGATCAGTAAATACGATTTATAAAAATGAAGGAATTTTTTTTGGTGATTCAACAGATGGAATAGGATTTATTTCTGATCTTGAGAAAAATAAAGATTTTTATATAAAGGATAAAAGAATACTTATATTAGGTGCTGGAGGGGCATCAAAGGGAATAATTCCAAGTATTTTTCTTAAAAAACCATCAAGTATAAAGATTTATAATAGAACATACGAAAATGCAAATAAAGTAATAGAAAAATTTTCAATTCTTGGCGATATATCTATATTAGACAAGGAAAATATTGAAAAAAATAAATTTGATTTAGTTATAAATGCTACATCTCAAGGCATGAGTTCAGAAAATTTCGAAGTTCCAGAAGGAATTTTTGAAAAAGGCTCTATATGCTATGACTTATCTTATGGAGCAGCTGCAAAAAATTTTATGAATTTCGCAAAAGAAAATCAGCTAATTTTTTATGATGGCCTAGGAATGTTGATTGAACAGGCGGCAGAGTCTTTTTTCATATGGGAAGGAATTAGGCCAAATGTTACAAAGCGATTATACGAAAAGTTACTGGCAGTTACTAATTGACACATCAACTTTTAAATTTTCATCTCCATTAAAATTAGTTTTTACACCTTTAATCATTGAAGAGTCAAGTGAATCAAGACCGCAGCACACTCTAACGTAACCTTCATCAATGCATTTATTGTGCGAAGGGTCAAAACCAACCCAGCCAAGGTCATTTATAAATATTTCTACCCATGCATGAGTTGCTTGTTCAGCATTACCATTTTCTTCCATTAAAAAACCACTTATGTATCTTGCTGGAAAATTATTTTTTCTTGCAAGACTTATAAGTATATGAGCGAAGTCTTGACAAACACCCGATCCTTGACTTATAGAGTCACTTGCTGAGGTATAAATTGATGTCGAGCCTGATATATACTTTATTGATTGTGAAACAACACTGTTCATTTGATGACAAAATAAGATTTCATTACTTTTATTCTTACTCAATTTTTTTGAGAGAAGATCAATTTTTCTACATGCTTTAGTTAGTTCTGTATCTCTTAAAAAGCATAAGGTATTAACTTTTTCTTTCAAGCCTTTTAACACACCAGAAGTGTCTTTAGTTTCAACAATTCCTTTTGATATAATTGTTTGGCTACCTATAATTTCTTTATTATAAATGTTAAAGATTTTATGTCCCAATGCATCACTATGTGACTCTGTGATCATTCCTTTATCAGATTTTATAGACCAGCTTATTGTCTTTTGATTTTTACAATTACTTGGGTAGAGCCTAATAGACTGCATCAGCTTTGGTACATTTGAACTAAAATTATAAGTAGTTTTGTGGTTTATACTGATCTTCATTTTTCTTTCCCAAAAAAATAGTTATTTTGTAAATTGCTATTAACAGAATATAATTTTCTTATAAACTCTAATAAAAACTCATGTAAACCTATATTCAATATTTTTTTTGCCGAAAGTTTTTTAAATTTTTTAACAATTAAGCTAATTTCTTCCTCCGCCTTTGAGTTTTTTTTATAAATTTTCTTTAAATTGGTTAGATGAGAGTTAATTTTATCCAATGAAAACATTAGAGAACGTGGGCAAGTCATATCTAGAATAAGAAATTCAATAATATTCATATGGTTTACTCCATTATTTCCATATGTTTGCTTAAAACCTCTATAAGCTGAAACAGACCTGAGCATCAATGTCCATTGAAAGTTATCAATTTGTGAGCCAACATAATTACTGCTTGGCAAAAGTATGAAATATTTTACGTCTATTATTCTTGCTGTAAAATCGGCTCTCTCTACATATGTTCCTATAGATAGAAAATCAAATGTATCATCTATTAATTGCGTATTTTGAATTGTTCCCCTAATTAAATTCACACGACTTTTAACAAAATCTATTATCCCAGGCAAATCTCTCGAGGAGTATTTTTTTTCACTAAATTTTTCTATATCATGAAATGTGCTATTAACTGCATTCCAAACTTCAAGAGTTACTGCAGTCCTTACCATCTTAATATTTGATCTCGCTTTTCGTATACATTCAAAAATAGACGAGCCATTTTTTTCGTCAAATATTAAAAAATTTTCAATTTTATCTTTTTTAAAATTTTCTTTGTAATGAAGAATATATTCATCTTTAATGCCAGAAGTTTCTAAAATAGAAGTCCACTCATTCTGTGTTCTAGATGTATTGGGTATAAGATTAATTCGATACGCAACCTCTAATAATCTAGCAATTGAATCCGCTCTTTCAATATATCTCGATGTCCAATATAAATTTTCTGCAGTTCTACTTAGCATAATTTACTCTGTCATGACCCACGTATCTTTTACGCCTCCACCTTGAGACGAATTAACAACAAGTGATCCTTCTTTTAATGCAACTCTCGTAAGAGCCCCGTTTACCAAATTAACCGAATTACTTCCAACAAGGCAAAATGGTCTTAAATCAACATGCCTAGGTGATAAAGATTTTTTATTAAATATTGGTACCGAAGAAAGACTTATTATTGGTTGAGCGATATAATTACTTGGATTATTCTTAATTTTTGTTTTGAAATGAGATATTTGTTTATTCGTCGCATGACTCCCTATTAACATTCCATATCCACCAGAACCATGAACTTCCTTGACAACTAAATTCTTTAAATTTTTTACAACATACTCTAAATCTTTTTTTTCACTACATCTCCATGTTTTAATATTTTCAAGAATCGGTTCTTCTCCTAAATAAAATTTTATTATTTCAGGCATGTATGTATATATTGCTTTGTCATCAGCAATTCCTGATCCTGGCGCTGAGCATATATTTACATTACCTGATTTATAGGAATCAAATAACCCTGGAACCCCAATACATGAATTTCTATCGAATGTAATTGGGTCAATAAAATTATCATCAATTCTACGATAAATAATATCGACTTTTTCTCTGCCTCTTGTTGTTTTCATATAGGTTATGCCTTGGTCAACATACAAATCTGATCCTTGAACTAATTCAACGCCCATCATGTCAGCCAGAAAACTGTGTTCATAATAAGCGCTATTTAGTGGGCCAGGTGTAAGAATTACGATATTGCGATTTTTTGAACAATTTTTAGGAGTTAGGCTCTTCAAAGTATTCAGTAGGATTTCAGGATAATTTTCAACTGGTTCAATTTTCAAAGATTGAAATAATTCTGGAAACATCCTCATCATAATCTCTCTATTTTCTATCATATATGAGACTCCTGATGGAGTTCGACAATTATCTTCCAAGACTTTAAAGTTTCTTTTATCTTCTCTAATAATATCTGTTCCAATTATTGGGCTATATATTTTTTTCGGTACTTTAAACCCAACCATTTTTATTTCATATGCGGGGTTTTTATAAATCAAATCTGCCGGCACGACCTTTGCTTTTATAATTTCACCATCATTATATATATCATTTAAAAATGCATTTAGAGCCATTGATCTTTGCACAACACCACTTTGAATTTTTTTCCATTCTGTTTTGCTAAGAATTCTTGGGAACATATCAAACGGAATAAGTCTTTCTGAAGTATCATAGTTATTGTAAACTGAAAAAGTTATTCCAATTTTTTTGAAAAGATTTTCTGCCTCGCTTTTTCTTTTTAAAATAGTGCTCTCAGGCAAGGATTTTGCCCAATTTATTACTGGGGAGTAGACAGATCTTATTCTACGTTTTTCGTATACTTCATTAAACATTATACCTATAGGCTTTTACTAGATATAATGCAAAAAATATGCCATTTAGAGCTTTTATTTAGATACCAAAATTTGCTATATATTTCTCTACATCAGATTTATGTTGGCTGAATTCAGAATTATCTTCTATGTATTCTAAAATGTCGTGAATAGTAATGATGCTGTAAACATTAATATTATATTGTATTTTTATTTCTTCTGAAGCTGCCTTAGAAGATGTTCCCTTCTCTTTTCTGTCAAGCAGGACCATAAGATCTTTTATTTGAATTTTATACTTTTCTAGATTTTCCAAAGATTTTTTTATTGCTGTACCTGCCGTTATTACGTCATCTACAATTATTGTGTTACCCGGCAAAAAAGTTCCAACAAGCTCTCCTCCCTCACCATGTTTTTTTTCATCTTTCCTGTCAAAAACATAGTTAACAACGCCCATGTTATTCTTAAACATAATTTGTGCTAATCCTGTTGCCAGAGGAATTCCTTTATATGCTGGACCGAAAATATTCGTAAAATTAATTTTTTTTTCTTTAATAATTTGTAGGAATAATTCTGAAATTAAATCGATAGATTGACCGTCCGTAAATACACCACTATTAAAAAAAAATGGGCTTGTTCTTCCTGATTTAAGCTCAAACTTGCCAAATTTTAAAGCTTCTTTTTCAATACATAGTTTTATGAAGGTCTTTTTATAATCCATTGTAATGTAAAAGTGTTATTATAGAATCAATACATTATATCTTAAAAATTATAAATATTATGAAAATAGTAACATGTAATGTTAATGGGATTAGAAGTGCTTTCAACAAAGGTTTCTTTGATTGGTTAAAAAGCCAGCGTGCTGACATCTTATGTTTACAGGAGCTTAAAGCACAACCAGACCAAATTGATTTAAAGACTATGTTTACCAAAAACACATTCTCTTATTTAAAATGCGCAGAAAAAAAAGGATATAGCGGAGTATCAATTCATTCTAGGAAGAAACCCGATAAAATTATATATGAATACGGCGATCAAGAATTTGATAAAGAGGGGAGATATATTGAAGCAAGATTTGGTAATCTTTCTGTAATTTCTTTATATGCACCATCAGGATCGTCCGGCGATGAAAGACAATCTGCAAAATTTAGATTCTTAAAGTCTTTTAAAAAACATTTAATGAGACTTTTAAAAACAAAAAGAAAGTTAATAATATGTGGCGATTGGAATATTGCTCACAAAGAAATAGATTTAAAAAATTGGAAAGGAAATAAAAAAAATTCTGGTTTTCTCCCCGAAGAAAGAGCGTGGCTTGATGATTTATTTGCGGATGATAAGTTCATAGACGCTTTTAGAAGTATTAATCAAAATGAAGATGAATATACCTGGTGGTCCAACAGGGGGAATGCAAGAGAGAAGAACGTTGGTTGGAGAATAGACTACCAGATAATTTCGGGAAATTTAAAAGACAAAATTAAAAGTGAAAAAATATATAAAAATAAATTTTTTTCTGATCATGCTCCACTAATAATCTCTTATAAAATGTAATGGAAAATTTATCAAACAAACCATCTTGGAAAAATACTATACATGCAGTATTGAGCAAAAAAGTATTCATATTACTAACTCTAGGATTTTCGGCAGGTTTGCCTTTTCTGCTAGTTTTTTCAACTTTGCAGGCTTGGTTAAAAGAAGCAAACGTTGAAAATGTAACGATTGGATTTATTAGTTGGGTTGCTATTACTTATACTCTTAAATTTTCATGGGCCCCTTTTTTGGACCGTTTTAATCTTCCTCTTTTTAACATCTTTTTTGGTAGAAGGAGAAGTTGGTTAATTTTTTCTCAGATTATGACAGGTGTATCTATATTTATGCTTGCGAACATTACTCCTAATTCTGAAAATCTATTATTATTTTCTTTTTTTGCTTTTCTTGTGGCTTTTTTCTCTGCAACACAAGATGTCGCTTTAGATGCCTATAGAATTGAAATCGGCAAAAAAGAAGAACAAGGAATTTTAGGCGCCTCTTATCAGCTTGGTTATAGAATTGCATTGATCACATCAGGGGCATTTGCTTTAGTTATTGCAGATAACTATTCATTTGAAATCTCATATAAGTTTATGGCTGCTTTAATGATGGTCGGAGTATTCTCAACAATATTAGCGCCAGAACCAAGTGAAACTGCAAAAAAACTAGAGATTAAAGGTAATCTCCTTTTTGCATTATATATTGAGCCTTTAAGAGATTTATTATTAAGACATAAAAATGCGGTTTTAATAATAATGTTAATTTTGTTATACAGAGCCAGTGACTTATCAATGGCGCCAATGGCCATGCCTTTTTACAAAGATATTGGTTTCACTTTGACAGAAATAGCATATGTTGCAAAAACATTCGGAGTAATAATGTCAATTGTAGGTGTAATAATTGGAGGAATTCTTTGGAAAAAAATAGGTGGTATAAATGCTCTTCTTTTTGGTTCTATAATGATAGCTTCAACAACATTAATGTTTTTCTTAATGTCAATTAACGAAAAAAATATGGATTTATTTATAGCGACAATAGCTCTAGATAATTTTACCTCAGGATTTGCCGGAACACTAATGATAGCTTATTTGTCTTCTTTAACAAATAAGGCATACGCTGGACTTCAATACGCCGCTTTATTTGGATTGCTGATGATACCTGGAAAAATTCTAGCTGGATTTTCAGGCCTTTTCCAAGAAGCATTTGGCTACTCTGGATTATTTTTGGCCTCTGCTGCTATTGGAATACCAGCAATTTTAATTTCATATTATTTTTACAAGAATAAAATTACGGCTTAATCAAAATCTGGATACCTTCATCAGACATATCCCATAACTCCTTCATATCGCTATTATTTAAGGCTATACATCCATCTGTCCAATCTGAACCATTATATAAATACTGAGAAAGAATAGATAATGATGGCAAGCCATGAATTGCAATGTGGCTTCCGGGGTTAAGGTTGTTTTTTTCAGCAACTTTTTTATCATGAAAATTTGGATAGGACATATGTAGCGATAAAAAAAATTTACTTTTTGGATTTTTACCATCTATAAAGTAATAACCCTCGGGCGTCTTTTTATCACCTTCTTTCAATTTGTGGCCTTCAGGATTTTGTCCGATTGCAATATCATATTTTTTTATAATTTTATCGTCTTTTACTGCATAAAGAATTCTTTCAGATTTTTTGACAATAATAATATCAATTTTATCTTGTGCAATTGATGCAGCACTTATTAATAAGAAAATTACTGTTATTAAATATTTCATTTTTACATCTCTAAAAGTAATTCAGGATTAATTTTGATTCGGTTCCAATAAATGTTCATGTGAAGGTGAGGACCAGTTGCTCTTCCAGTCATTCCAATTGTCCCTATAACATCCCCTTGAGAAACTTTGTCTCCTTTAGAAACATTAATATCTTCCATATGAATATACATTGATTTTAGTTTATAACCATGTCCTATGATCACAATATTCCCGGTATAATAAAGTCCTTTTTCCGCCATTAACACTTTGCCATCAGCGATAGCCTTTATGGGTGTCCCAGTAGGCGCTGCTATATCAAGACCACCATGAGGATTTTTTTTTATACCATTTAATATTCTTTGACTTCCAAAAACACCAGATATTCTACCGTTTGATGGCCAAATAAATTTATTGGTGAATTTTTCACTTTGATAATCTTCTTTTAAAGCTTGACCAATTAGAACTCTATCATTTTTAATTCTTTCATATAGTTCAGGCCCAGGAGTAACCATTTTTGAAGGAAGTCCATCGATTTTTTCAATTTTATAATCACTCTTTTTTATATCGACATTGTAAGTTTCAGTTTTATTGGGAAATTTTAGTTTAATAATTGACGATTGCTTATGATTTCTTCCGAACCCAAAAATAAAATTCCCATCATTACTTATTTGAAGTTCTTGACCATCAAAAAATACTTTTTCAACCAAGCTACTGTGCCCAATAATAATACCCCCTTGAACAAATTTTCCGTGAAAGCTTACTTCTGAGGCGTGAGAATTACTGATTAGAAAAAGTAAAATAATTAGAGGCTTTGCTAGATTTGAAATCATCTATATATGTTTTTTTAGTTCTTCAATTATCTCTTGAGCATGCTTACTTGGGCTAACTTTTTTATATATTTTATGGATCTTCCCAGATGGATTTATAATAAAAGTATGGCGACTTGCAAACTTGAAACCTACGAATGAGCCAAAACTATCATATTTTTTTGCAACTTCACCATTCGTATCTGCAAGTATTGGAAATGGCAAAGAGTATTTTTCTGAAAATTTTTTATGGCTTTCATTGGAGTCAACACTTACTCCGATAACACTTGTATTAAGTTTATTTATAATCTCCATATTGTCTCGAAAGTTACATGCCTCCGTTGTACATCCTGGCGTGTCATCCTTCGGATAAAAGTATAATACAAGCCATTTTCCTTTGTAATCTTCTAAAGATCTTTCAATATTATCTTGATCTGTAAGTTTAAAATTTGGTGCATCCATACCAATACTTAATTCCTCCCCAGCATTTGCGTTAAAAACGATAAAAACTGATAATATTGTGTAATATAAAAAATTCTTTCTCAAAGTCATATGAAGATGTTATCAAAATATAAATTTTATTTTCTAATTATATTATTTTGTTTAGTAAATGTACATTCTGCAAACTCTTCCACTATACCAGATGAATTCCATGGTAATGTTACAAGGGTAATTGATGGCGACACCATTTATGTGAGAAATGAAAAACTTGGCATTGTTAAGATAAGATTAGCAGATATAGACACCCCTGAGATTAAACAGCCATATGGCATGCAGGCCAAAAAAGTTTTGGAAAAAAAAATTTTTAAAAAAAAAGTAAAAATTAGAAAAATAAGTATAGATAGGTATAAACGAGTTATTGGAATTGTGTATAAAGGAAATTTAGAGATTAATCACTTCCTTGTGATTAACGGGCATGCATGGTGTTATGAACGTTATAGTGAAAGACCGATTATTAAGATCGCTGAATCTATTGCAAAAAGAAAAAGACTTGGAATATGGAAGTCTGAAAAAGCTATTCCACCATGGGAATGGAGAAAAAATAGGAAATGATAATAAATGAATAACTCAGAAAAAATATATAGTTTTTATCTAACTCTCTTTATTACAATGATTGTTCTTACAAATATAATTGGAGTGAAACTTTTTGAAATATTTTCTGACCCCTCAAGTAATTTTTTATTTACGAACCCAATAACCTTGACAACAGGTCTTATCACCTACCCACTCACCTTTTTGATAACAGATATAGTTTGTGAGGTTTTTGGCAAGAAGAAAGCAAGTCAAATGGTTCTTCTAGGTTTTATAGCAAGTCTTGTATCATTAGTATTCATTAAAATTGCAGTTATTTTACCTGGGTCAAATGTATGGATTAATAGTTCGCTTGGTTATGAGACTCTCAGTGAAATGCAAACAGCTTATGAATCTGTTTTTACATTACCAGGATTCTTAATTTCTGCTTCTATGCTTGCATATCTTGTTGCACAATTAATTGATGTAAAGATATTTCATTACTTAAAAAAGTTAACAAATGAAAAAAAACTTTGGTTGAGAAATAATTTATCGACAATGTTTTCTCAATTAATTGATACAGTAATTGTTAATTCAATATTTCTTTATTTAGGCTTAAATCTTGAGTGGAATATTATAGTTGATATTATAATTGCATCTTATATTGTAAAAATTATTATTGCGGCTATAGATACACCGTTAGTTTATATTGGTGTACATTACACAAGAAGAATTTTGAAAAGTTAAATTTCTAAATTCCTTATCTGCTTTTACTTCTTTTTATCTTTATATCAATGTACTTTGTGATTGTCGTCTCAAACCTTAATATAGCTAAAGTCAAACCCACAGATTTATCTAAAAATCCAAGTTGGAAAAAATACATTTTTATAAATGCCCAAAGTCCTCTTAAAAACCCTATCGATACCCCACCTTTCTTTTTTTGAAAATTTTGTGAGCTCCATGCATCTATATACAAACTCATTTTTTTATAATAATCTTTCATATCTCTATAGGTTTCATGAAATAAATTCCCTTTCAATTTTTTTGGTTTATATCCTGAAGGAATAATCAGTGATTCGTGAACTAAATCGTTGTTGTAAGTTGTTAACTCTCTGGGATAAAGTCTACATATCCAATCAGGATACCAACCAGAATGCCTTACTTCTTTTCCAAAAGCCTTGCTCAACCTATTAATCATGTATATGCAATCCTTACCATTAATTACTTTTTGAATAGATTCCTTGAGTTTTAAGCTTATTTCTTCATCTGCATCAAGCATAAAAACCCACCTAGATGAAGATAATTTTTGTGCATTTTGCCTTTGTATGCCAAAACCAGGCCAAGATTCTGAATAATGAATTATATTTGTGTATTTTTTTGATATTTCGATTGTCCTATCTTCACTGCCAGAGTCTAGAATTATAATTTCGTCAGCCCACTTAGCACTTTCGAGAGCTTTTTCAATAAAACTCTCCCCATTCTTTACAATTATAATTATGCTTATACTATTCATTTATAATCAAATTATAACATTTTTTCGATTTTTAATGGTGGCCCCGGTAGGACTCGAACCTACGACAAATGGATTATGAGTCCACTGCTCTAACCAACTGAGCTACAGGGCCTTATTTTGCTACATGTGAAGAAATACATGACCTATTATAATATCATAATTGGGCGATATGTTTGAATCCTCGTTGTTTAAACTTTATATATCAAATCTTCTAAACTTTGTGTAAATTTAAATTTCTGTAATATTAAAGTAAAGTACACTTATGAAATCTTTATTAATTTTTTTGTCAATTATAGTTTTTTCTTTAGCTTTTGCCGATAACAATAGCTATGGTCCAGTCAAAGATAAAATAGATCAAAGTCAGTTAAATTGGATTTTAGATAGGCATCCAGTTCAAGAGTCAAGAGGAGGCTCTACAAATGGCCTAGAGCCGGAAATTGATACAAAAATTTCCAAAAGCTTTGATAAAATTCAAAACACATTTAGCAAAAAAGAGAAGGATAAGTTAGCTATCTTAGCAATGGCAGGCGAACACAAAGCTAACTTTGAATTTACAGAAATCTTTGGTAGTAACCCAAACTATAATTTAGATAATCCTTATAAATCATGGGGTACTGAAACAATAATAGTTATTGAAAATAGTGAAAATTTTATTTCTCTTCAGCATATCCTCGCTATGTTCACAAAAGATAAGAAAGGTGTGATCCGCGGACCATTCGTTCAAAAACATTGGAGGCAGGATTGGACTTATGAAGATAAAAAAATTTTAGAATTCCAAGGAAATAATGAATGGGTAATAAAAGATCATAAAAATATTAGAGGAAGTTGGAGCCAGGCTGTTTATCAGGTTGATGATTCCCCAAGATACGAGTCATACGGGACATGGGTTCATGAAAAAGGTGCCTCAAGATGGATTAGTCAAATTACAAAACGTCCGCTGCCAAGAAGAGAGCACACTATAAGAAACGACTACGATTTATTACAAGGAATTAATAAAATTTCGATACTTCCTTGGGGTTGGGTGATGGAGGAAAGTAATGATAAAATTAAAAATCCATCAAGTTTTGTTGGCGCAGAGTATGGTTTAGCAAGATACCAGCGTGTGAAAAATTATGATTTTAATTCAGCATATGATTATTGGAACTCAACAAAAGAATATTGGGACATTGTAAGATATACTTGGGACGATATTTTATTTTCTGAAGATAAGTTTTGTTTGAGAAAAGAAGTTAAGAACAGCCCATTATTTATGCATCATTTTGCTCAAGCAGAGCTATTTAAAGATTCTAATGACAAAAAAGCGGCGGCAGAAAGCGTGAAAGAAACAATATCAAATTTTAAAAACGATGCATGTTCCCTTTAGTTTACGTTTAGAATAATTTACATAACAAGTTTTTTGCGTTTATTTTAAAAACATATTTACCAACAATATTTGATATGTCATAAATATTTTTGGTGGCTGGTGAGAAGCTATTTTTATTATCACTACTTAGCTTAATTCCTTTTTT
Source organism: uncultured Thiothrix sp. (assembly GCA_902595225.1). Classification (GTDB taxonomy): domain Bacteria; phylum Pseudomonadota; class Gammaproteobacteria; order Poriferisulfidales. The sequence goes on along the minus strand of CACJPG010000002.1, from coordinate 21,737 downwards.
TTCAAATTTTTCTAATCTTTTTATTAAAAAGCCATATTCGCTATCCTCTACAACGACAATGTCATTAACAGAGATGTTCTTTTTTTTTAAAACGACGACTATATCATCAGTTCTTAATGTCGGCTCCATGCTGCTACCAGAAACCTTAAAAGCTCTAAGCATCTTCTAATTTTGGACATACAACTTTCATACTTGGTGGGTATGGGCAAATTTTATGCTCAGTAGAGATATTTTTTGTTGCCCAGAAAATTTCCGCAAATTTATTTACCTTTTCTAAAAGCTCCTCTGCGTTAGCCCGATCAAGTGCTTGTTTAGACTTTGAGCCTGACATCATAATACTATGGACTAAATCATGAACCTCAGGAAATTTTGTGATTTGTGGTTCTTTAAAATAGTCCCCCCAAATTGTTATAACCTCTTTTTTAGCTATTTTGGCATGCTCTTCTTTTTGTGAGATTAATCGAGAAACTTCAGCAATGTTTTTTTTATCAGATGGGGATTCCTCAATTTCATTTAGTAAATCAATTATTCTTATAACACTTAAAACTGCATATTGAGCAGCGGCAGGGTCATAAATTTTACAAGGTATATCGCAATGTGCATAAGCTTTAGGTAATTTAAACATTTATATCTCCTTTTTTTAAAATTGTCCTAATCCAATAAAAGGCAAGAACGAATGAGAGTAACAATGCAGCTATCAAGTATTCATTGATATGTAAATGGAAAATATCACTTGAAGTGTGAGCATGAGCATTGATCGAAAAAATAAATGTGAAAATAAGAATTATTTTCTTCAAAATATCACCATCCTTTTTTTTGTTGCCACTCCTTAATGATTCTGATTATTATTCGTAAGCAAAAAAATTTCAATATCTATTTTGTGCTAAATGTTAAACTTATATTAATGAAAGTTAAAAATAATATTTCTTTGTCGCTATTGCTAATTATATCTTGTGAAGTAATAGCTTATGGATTCAGGCCGTTAAATGACGTTATTCTAAAGGCAGAAGATCCAAAAATATTTATATATGTAACCGAAAGGTGCTCGGGTTTATTTTTATATATGAATAACGTTACTAAAAATGAAGAGGGTGATGGTGAACGAGCTCAGACATATGAGCAACAATATATAATCAATAGTATGCGTGCAGCGCAAATGAGGATATCTTTTAACAAATCTAATATTGAAGAAGCTAAAAGAGAGACCGCTAAAGCAACAAAAGACTATTTCGAAAATTATAAAACAAACGCTGGTCTTGCAAAAAAAATTGATGGAAAGACTTTCTCTGAAGTTTTAGATTCAGATCATTCTTTTTGTCAATATTTGAATAAAGAGCTTAGTTTAGACCAATAGATTAGGCTATCTAGAAATTTAGTTTTTTTAGTAAATTTTTATAAAATCGCATAATTTAAGCATTTTTCTTATATAATAACTCAATAATTTGCTAATATTATAAAGTTTTTTTCAATATAAATATATGATTTTAATAAGTTATTTATTTTAGTTGAGAATAATTCCTATTTAGACTTGCAAATGCTTCTCAGAACTATTACTATTCACCTCTAATTATTAATAATTAATCTTTAGGAGATAACAATGAAAAAATTAGCGTTAGCAGCTTTACTAGCGATTACGCCAGTAACATTTGCTGAAACTCTAGAGCATGTTGAAGAAGAAGTTCATCTTGCTATGGAGACCATTCAGCAGTTAAAAGCTGAAATTAATGAATTAAAAGCGGCTGTAAAAATGCAGGGTGAGATGGCGGAAGCTTCTCAATCTTCAATTGCAAAGGCAGCTAAGAAGTTCTCTAAAATCACACTCGGTGGATATGGTGAATTACACTATAACGACACTGAAACCGATGCAGGTGCAAAATCTAAATCACTTGATGCTCATAGATTTGTTTTATTCTTTGGGTATGACTACTCTGACACAGTAAGATTTAGATCTGAATTCGAATTAGAGCACGCATTAGCAAAAGATACAGCTGATGGATCAGGACCTGGTGAAGTTGAATTAGAACAAATGTATGTTGAAATTGATCTTACTGACAATTTACAAACAAGATTTGGTGTGATTCTTATGCCAGTAGGTATTTTGAATGAAAACCATGAACCACCAACATTTTATGGTGTTGAGAGAAATGATGTAGAGAAGTACTTAATTCCTACAACATGGTGGTCTGGTGGTGCTGAACTTATTTACAGATCAGACAATGGTATAATGCTTGAATTGATGGTTTCTGAAGGTCTTGAAGGTACAACAGCTATGGACATCAGAGCAGGTCGTCAAAAATCAGCTAGTGCTGTTGCAAATGACTTAGCTTACACAGGTAGACTTACATATACAGGTTTCCCTGGTTTAAAAGCATCTGTATTCTACAATCATCAATCTGACTTTACTCAAGTATCATCTGATAACGTTGATAAGTTAGATCTTTACGGTGCTTCAGCAATATATGGATTTGGTGATGGCTTTGAAGTTAGAGCTATTCACGTTCAAGCTGAATTCGATGGTAAAGACGAATCTGGTGCGGCTTTCGCAGCAGGACTTGACGAGCAACAAGGTACATTCTTAGAAGCGTCAAAAAGAACTGGAAACTTAGGTGTGTTTATTAACAACTCTATTGTTTCAGGTAACGCTGTTTCGAAAATGTACACTGTAATGCAATACGGTATTAGTTACTGGCCTATGGGCACAGATACTGTAGTTAAAGTGAACTACTATGATAAAGAATACTCTAACCCAGATGGTGGAAGTGATGCCGATGGAATACATATCGGTATGGGTTATGTATGGTAAGAATAATAATAATTTTACAATAACAACACATTAGGGCGTGTTTTGGCTAGTTGACAAATAAAGTTTAGTTTTTTCTCCTCCACTCAGTAAGAGCTAAACTTTAAAACGAATGATTTGAAGAAATTCTCCTTGTTCTTTTCATTCTTAATATTTAAACTTCGACGTTAACTAGCCATCCTTTTTTTAAGTTGTAAAATTTAAAAGTTTTTTACAGATTTTATTTTAATTTTATACAGTGAAAAATATTCTTAAATAATATTACAATTAATCATGAAAAAATTTTTGTTAACAATATATCTTTTAACGTTATCTTTTTCTATTAATGCTGAAAAGGTAATAATGGATAAAGACGATTTTCTAAAACAAGCACTAGGTGTTTCTGAAGTGCCCTTTCATAAGTATATTATTTTGAAAGATGATGTTGCTGCTGGAGTAAAAGACATTTTGAAGGATACGTATCATCTTCCAGCAATAAAATATTATAAGAATGGTAATAAAGTCGGCTTCATATTAGAAGCTATAGGAAAGCATGAATTTATAACAACAGGTTATGTTGTAGAGAATAATAAAATATCAGATGCAAAAGTTCTTGTTTACCGTGAAAACTATGGCGGAGAAGTTGCATATGATTTCTTTTTAAACCAGATAAGAGGTAATAGTTTAAAAAGTAAGGATAAGCTAACAAATAGACTGGCAAATATATCTGGTGCGACAATGTCAGTTAATTCAATGAGAAAACTCTCTAAATTATCATTGTTTTTGGCTTCAAAGATTTAATCTTTCTCAGATAAATATTTTATAAACTTTTTTGAGTATCTTTTCTCAACAACTCCGTTGATTTCTCTTAGAAACATTAAGGCAATACCTTTTTCATTTGCAAAATTTACAATGTCATTAGCTTCCATGGCTATAAAGCCAGTTGCAATTGCATCTGCTGTTGCACAACTATCATGAATTACTGCAACAAGTCTGCTGAGATCGGAAACATTTTTAAGATTTTTTGGATTCACTATATGACTGATTTTATTGCCTTTATACTCCACATGGTCTTGATAAGTGCCAGATGTCGCTATAGCCTTTTTATTTAGGAATATATCTTCAACAGATTGATTTTTTTTGGAGGGATCATCGATTGATATTTTTATATATTCTTCATTATCTGTGTGAGCTTTTATTTCTCCACCAATATTAATTATAAAATTATTGATCCCTATGCTTATTAGATAATTTGTTATTAGATCAACAGCATAACCTTTTGCAATTCCTGATAAATCAATATTTATATTTTTCATCTTCTTTTTTACTGATCTTCTCTCTTCTGAGAGAATGATATCTTTATAATTAAAGCCTCTATCCTTTCCCTTTACATACTCAATTGGATTTATATAAAAGCCTTTCTTTATTTTCTGATCCCCAACTGTAATATCAAAGTATCCATCTGTTATGTCACTAACTTGATTTGCTTTTTTGAGTAATTCAAACAAATGGTATGATATAAATATAAAATTTGTGCTATTTAAATTATTAAAACGGGAGATTTCTGAACTTTCTGAATAATTTGAAGCTATAACGTCAATATTATAGATTATATTGCTAATATTGAACTTTACTTTACTAGTATCAACCCTTTTGTCAGACTCAATTTGTACATGGTAAATTGTTCCAAAAGCATTCCCAGAGATTAAGTAGCTGCTATTATTATTACAACTAATTAATAGAAAGCTGAAAGAAAAAATAATAATTTTTAAAAGAATTTTATTACTCATTTTTAACTATAATTATTTTATATACATAACTATATCAAAATCTTAGGAAAGTTTCTTTTTTATATAATACAAATTATAATTATATTATGATTATAAAAATTCATAGATTTCTAGGTATTGTTTTAGTTCTTTTTGTATTGGTATTATCAGTCACAGGAACCTTACTTCAGCATGCAGAAGATTTTAAAATACGGCAAACTTATGCTTCTAGCACATTCGCAAAAAATGTTTATGGAATCAAGCCTTGTGTAATATCATCTGCTCCAATCAGCTCAAAGTGGATTTCAATCTGTAATAACAATTTATATTTTGAAGAAAAAAGAATTGTAAATAATATAACAACATTAAGAGCTGCTTATAAAAAGAATGATAATTATGTAATTTTGTATGATGGTCATATAATCACTGTTTCTTCTAGCGGAGAAATTATTGACTTAGGCCACACTGAGACCCCAAAGAATGTAAAAATTAGTTTAGAAGAAAATATACTCCCAGGAAATCTTAAAAAAATAATTGAAGATAAAAGTATAAGTAAAACAATAACATATGAGAGAGTAATTGTTGATTTGCATTCTGGTAGACTTTTTGGAACATTTGGAGTAACTCTTGTAGACCTTGTTACCCTTGGATTAATAATTTTATCAATAACTGGCACATATTCTTGGCTAAGATATAAAAAGTTTTTTTAATCAACAGTGTAATTCACTAATTATGTAGGTTAAAATATTTACTGTGAGCGGGAACGATAACAAAAAAAACAATATATCTGACGAAGAACTATCGTTAATTTCGATTATTGCTAATTTAGAGAATAAGCTAGAGGAGTTAGATCATAATATATCTTTATTATCAAAGGATAATGCTTTCGAAAAAATAAATTCAGATAGCAATAATGTAATTTTTAAAAAAATTCATGAAATTGAAAATAATATATCTCGAATTAACAACAGAATATCTAACAAAAAAGAGAAAAGTGACGCTGATACTTATGTATCAACTATGCCATCTAGAAGCAGGATTAATTTAAACAAAAGAGGTTATGCTGCCGCAGATAATTTAAGATTAAAAAGAATTGAATCTATAGAAAAAAAATTAAATGATTTTATAAAAGAATATAATGCCCAAACAAATAAATCGGCTAAATATTTAGATAATTCATCTTATGATGTTAGTGAATCTGAGGTTACGCTAGATGACTATTATGCAAGATCGCGAGGCATATTTTTTGGCTTTCTATTTTCAATAGTTTTAATTTTCTTACTTATTATAGTTTCAACGCAATCTTACTTTTACTTTGAATTTATAAGGAATTTAGTTTGAGTTTAATTTTGAAAATTATTTTATTTATCCCAACCTTATTTATAAAGATGCTGTCTTATACTTTATTAACTTTTATATTTCTTATAGGTGGATTAATACTACTTGCGTATATTTATTTTGGAAATGAAATAAACATTATTATTGAGAAGTTTCATGAAACAATATCCCAGGCAATCCCTATCTAGCTCAGTCTAAATCAAGAAAACTTTTGAGTTGTTCAGATCTGCTTGGATGTCTTAGTTTTCTTAATGCTTTCGCCTCAATTTGTCTAATCCTTTCTCTAGTCACATCAAACTGTTTTCCTACTTCTTCGAGAGTATGGTCAGTATTCATATCTATACCAAAACGCATTCTTAAAACCTTTGCTTCTCTAGGCGTAAGCGAACCCAAAATACTTCGTGTTGCCTCCCCAAGACTTTCATTTGCAGCAGACTCCATTGGGGTAAGAATATTGCCATCTTCAATAAAATCTCCTAAATGAGAATCTTCATCGTCACCAATAGGTGTTTCCATAGATATAGGTTCTTTGGCAATTTTTAAAACTTTTCTTATTTTGTCTTCTGGCATACCCATTTTTATAGAAAGTTCCTCTGGACTTGGTTCTTTGCCATTTTCTTGAGTCATTTGTCTTGAAATTCTATTGAGCTTATTGATTGTTTCAATCATATGAACCGGAATTCTTATAGTTCTTGCCTGGTCAGCGATCGATCTTGTAATTGCCTGTCTTATCCACCAAGTTGCATATGTTGAAAATTTATATCCACGCCTATATTCAAATTTATCAACTGCTTTCATAAGCCCAATATTTCCTTCTTGAATAAGGTCTAGAAATTGAAGACCTCTATTTGTATATTTTTTTGCTATTGATATCACTAATCTAAGATTTGCCTCAATCATTTCCTTCTTGGCACGTTTTGATTTCGCTTCCCCAATTGACATTTTTCTATTAATTTCTTTTATCTCTGTAACTGATAAATTAGTTTGCTCCTCTATTTTCAACAACTTTTTTTGTAATTTAACAATTTCTTCTTTATTTTTTTTCAATTTATTTGCATATTTCGGCTTACTAATTAATCTGTTTGTAACCCAGCGGAGGTTGGTACTGTTATCTGTAAAACTTTTAATAAACTCCTTCCTTGGCATTCCACATGAAATCGCTATTTTTGATATAGCTTTTTCGTTTTCTCTGATCTTTGAAACGATTATTTTTAAATCATCTTTGAGTTCGGTTAATAAAACTGGAACTAGCCTAAACCTCATAAAGTAATCGGCAGTTTTTTCTCTAGCTTTGAAAAGTTTTTTAGGATCTTTTTTGACTGCAGGTTGATTTGTCTTTTTAAAAAGTTTTATTAGACTATCAAAGTGTAGTTTTGCTTCTTCGGGGTCAATACCTGTATCTAATTCTACATCCTCCTCGTCATCGTCATCATCATCTTTGAGTGCGTGGTTTTCAATTATGTCATTATCTGCGGTTGGATCAATAAATCCATTAAGAAGATCAGTTAATTTTAGTCTTTCTATATCTTCTTCCTCATCTTCTTCAGGTTCTGGTTGATTGATTACAAGAGCATATGATGTGAGTAATTTTTCAATTGTATTTGGGTAAAATGCTAGCGCATGTGTTACTTGATTTATTCCTTCTTCAATCCTTTTAGCAATACTAATTTCTCCTTCCCGTGTAAGAAGGTTTACTGTGCCCATTTCACGCATATACATTCGAACAGGGTCGGTTGTTCTTCCAAATTCTTGATCAACTGTTGCGAGAGCTTGTGCAGCTTCCTCTGCAGCATCTTCATCCGTTGTCTGATTCTCACCAAGACTTAACGAATCCTCATCGGGTGGTTGCTCCTGAACAACAATACCCATCTCTGTTATCATGTTAATGATATCTTCGATTTGGTCAGAATCGACAATGCCTTCTGGTAAATGGTCATTTACTTCAGCATAAGTAAGGTAGCCTTGCTCTTTTCCTTTGGTGATAAGTTCTTTTATTTTTGCTTGCTGGTCTTGGGCTTTGGTCATGTAATTAACTTTGTGTATAACGCATATATGGGACGAAGATTATAACATATTATTTTAAATTTATTTTAATAATTCTTGGCTTTCTCCTGAATTTCATATATCTCTCTTTGTATATTAGAAAATTTCTCTAAATTCAGAGGATCAACGTTTTTGAGCTCTTCCTTAAGAAAGTTTTTTATTACTAAACACAGACAAGCATTAAATTCTTTCTCAGGCCATTCTAAATCTATAGTTTCCATAACGCTTATTTTCTCAAGAGTCTTATAATTTTTTTCATCATTTCTAAAGTTCTCAATGATCCTTCCGAGATTTGTTGGTTGGCTTTCGCTAATATTCTTAGCAATGGATTTTAATAATATTACTCCCTCATTTGAGGCAATTCTTTTGTCCGACAACAACTCTTCATCAATATTTATACTTGGATGGTGAAGAAGAATAAGAATTGCTTTTTGTAAAGGGGACTTTGCTTTATTTGATGAAATTTTTTCTTTCTTAGGATCTTTTAATTCCGATGGGGGTAAATATTTTGACCCGATTCTATCATTTAGACTTTCGTGAAGGATTTTTTTGAAAATTGGTGCTTTTAAGGGTTTTAATAATTCTTCTATTTTTTGTAAATACTGTGTTTTTCCTGCTGCAGTTTCTAGATTAACTTCATCTGAATATTTATTATAAATAAAATCTTCCAGGGAAACTTTCTGCTCAATATATTTAAGCCACAAATCTTTACCACCCTCATTAACAATATCATCGGGATCTCTACCCTCGGGTAAGAAAACAAAGCTAATATTGTTTCCATCTTTAATAACAGACATAATATTTCTTACACCTTTCCAAGCTGCATCTTTTCCAGCCCTATCACCATCGAAGCAACAAATAATTTCTTTTGTATATTTAAAACACTGTTCTAAATTATCAGGAGTAACAGCAGTGCCCAAGGTTGCAACAACATTGTTCACTCCTGATTGATGAAGGGCAATTACATCCATATAACCCTCAACTATTAAAAGTGTATCTTTTGAAATTTTATCCGCTTTTGCAATATGAAGGTTGTAAAGAACTTTTTTCTTACTAAATAAACTTGTCTCAGGCGAGTTCATGTATTTTGCTACATCAATTTTTTTATCCCCACTAATATCTCTTCCGCCGAAGGCTATAACTTTTCCGTATATGTCAAAGATTGGAAACATTATTCTGTCCCTAAATTTGTCGTAAGAGTTTTTGTCTTTCTTTACTAATAACCCGGCGTCTATTAAGTTCGATTCAGAATAATTTTCTCCTAAAGCACGACCAAGATTATGAAAATCATCCTCTGAGTATCCAATTTCAAACTGTTTTGCTGTGTTTCCTGATATATTTCTATTTTTTAGATAATTAATTGCTTTTTCAGACCTTTTCAAATTATCTGTAAATAACTTCTTTGCATCTTCTAAAGCATTTTGAATAGTTTTTTTTGCTTCATATTTTTCATTTGATTCTCTAGTTCTGGGTATATCCATTCCCACAGAATTTGCTAACTCTTCAATCGCTTCAGGGTATGTTTTATTTGTATGCTCCATTATAAAAGTAATAGCATTCCCAGTAGCGCCGCAACCAAAGCAGTAATAAAACTGTTTACTTTCACTTACACTGAAAGAAGACGTTTTCTCATTGTGAAATGGGCACCTTGCCCAATAATCGTTTCCTTTTTTTTCAAGTTTTACATATCCATTGATAACATCAACAATATTTACTTTTTCAAGCAGATGGTTGATAAATTCTTTTGGAATACTTTGTGCCATATTTAAGCCGCAACGCTATCTTTATTGAATATTTCTTCAATACTAATAGCTTTTGGCTTAACAATTAGGAATTTTTCTAGATAATTATCAAAATCTTTTAATAAAATTCCTCCCCAATTACTATTTGTCTTTTCAACATAATCAGCAATTGATTCTTTAAGAAAAGTTTCTTGGAATGGATATTTCTTTTTATCAATTTTGATGACTTCTACAAGTTCAGGATTATATTTATTTTTAAAAGTTCCTTCTTCATCTAAAACAATTGCAAATCCTCCAGACATTCCAGCTCCGAAATTAACCCCTGTTTTACCAAGCACTATTACTGTTCCATTTGTCATATACTCACATCCATGATCTCCTACTCCTTCAACTATTGCCGTCGCGCCAGAGTTTCTTACTCCGAACCTTTCTCCAGCAATACCAGCAGCATAAAGCTTCCCACCAGTTGCCCCATACATACATGTATTTCCTATTATTACTGACTCATTTGTCTTATATTTTATATTTTTTGGAGGGCGAACAACAATTTCCCCAGATGCCATTCCCTTTCCAACGTAATCATTTGCATCACCCTCTAAATTAAGATGAAGTCCCCCAGCATTCCAAACCCCAAAACTTTGCCCAGCAGTTCCCTTAAAGTTAAGTATCAAAGGATTTTCGGACATTCCGTAGTTACCATATTTTTTTGCAATAATACCTGAGATATTTGCACCGATTGATCGATCAGTATTTTTAATTGAGTAGCTAAATTCACCACCAATTTTTTCTGCTATAACTGTTTTTGTATCACTTTCTATTTTTTTTGATAATTCTGCTTTATCCCATGGTTCGTTTGTTTTGACCTGACATGTGTGAGCAATATCTTTATCTACATTCGCATCAGATATAATAGGATCAATTACTAAATTCTTTAATTTTCCTTCATCAATTTTTTTAATTACTAATATATCTGTCTTACCAATTATGTCTGACAACTTTCTAAAACCTAAAGATGCCAATATATGTCTAGTTTCTTGAGCAATAAATTTAAAATAATTCATTACCATTTCATCCTTACCTATGAAATGATATTTTCTAAGCACTTTATTTTGAGTAGCGACACCTGTTGCACAATTATTTAAATGACATATTCGTAGATATTTACAACCCATAGCAATCATTGGGCCCGTGCCGAAACCAAAGCTTTCAGCACCTAGGGAAGCTGCTTTGATTACATCTAAACCAGTTTTTAGACCACCGTCTGCTTGAAGTCTTACATTTTTTCTCAAATTACTTGCTCTTAATGTTTGGTGTGTCTCAGACAAGCCCATTTCCCATGGACTTCCAGCATACTTGATACTGGATAAAGGACTTGCCCCAGTTCCACCATCATATCCAGAGATTGTTATCAAATCAGCATAAGCTTTTGTTACGCCAGCAGCAATAGTCCCAACTCCAGCCTCAGCAACTAATTTCACTGATACAAGAGCTTCAGGATTTACCTGTTTCAAATCAAAAATAAGCTGTGCCAAGTCTTCAATAGAATATATGTCATGATGAGGTGGTGGTGATATCAATGTTATACCTGGATTTGAGTATCTTAGAGTAGCAATAAGTTTATCAACCTTATCTCCAGGAAGTTGTCCGCCCTCACCAGGTTTAGCTCCTTGGGCAATTTTTATCTGAATGACTTCAGCGTTAACCAGATAATGTGGAGTCACACCAAATCTACCGGACGCGACTTGTTTGATTTTTGAATTTTTGTCTGTGTTAAATCTTTTTTGATCTTCTCCACCCTCTCCAGAATTTGACCTGCCACCCATCTTGTTCATAGCTTGTGCGAGAGTTTCATGAGCGTCAGGAGATAGGGCTCCAAGAGACATACCAGCTGAATCAAATCTTCGAAGAATATCTTCAATTGGTTCTACATCATCTAGAGGTATAGGATCTTTTGAGCTTTTCAAGTCAAACATATCTCTAATAACCATTTTTTCTCTATAATTTACAATATCACTATATTTTTTATAATCCTCATAATCACCACTTTTTACAGCCTCTTGCAAAGTTCTAACGACATCTGGGTTATATGCATGGAATTCTTCTCCATGAACATATTTTAGTAATCCACCCTGTTTTATGTCTTTTCTTTGGCTCCAAGTATTTTTTGCTAGTTTTTCTTGATCTTTTTGTAAGTCGATGAAAGTTGTTCCAGATAATCTATTTGTCGTATCACAAAAACACAAATCTACAATCTCTTGGTTCAAACCAACTATTTCAAAAAGCTGTGAACCTCTATAACTTGCAATGGTTGAAATACCCATCTTTGATAAAATTTTATATAAACCTTTGTTTATTCCTTTTCTATAATTTCTTGTTGCCTCAAAAAACTCAGAATTATCTTCTGTTTTCTTTATAATCATGTCGTTTAATGATTGATATGCTAGATAAGGGTAAATTGCGGTTGCACCATAACCAATCAGAGTTGCACAATGATGAGAGTCTCGTGCTGTAGCAGTTTCAACAATAATATTAACTTTTGTTCTTAAACCATTTTTAATTAATGCATGGTGAACAGCCCCAGTTGCAAGAAGTGAGTGAATAGGCAATTTGCCTTTTTGTATTTTTTTATCACTAAGAATTAGAAACACCTTGTTTTCTTTTGCAGCCTTCAAAGCTTCATTTGTTAGATTTTCTATTGCTTCTTTTAAAGTAATTTTGTTTTCATAATTTAGGTCGAGAAATTTATACGTAAATTTCTTATTTTTGAGTTCTTGTAGTTGTCTAAATTTTCTATAGGACAAAATTGGCGACTCTATTGTTAGCCTATGCGCATGCTTTGAACCTTCTTCAAAGACATTAAGGTCAGGGCCAAGGTATGTCTCTAGAGACATCACGTTGCTCTCACGTATTGGGTCTATGGGTGGATTTGTGACTTGTGCAAACTGTTGTCTAAAATAGTCATATAATGATCTAATCTCATCGGAGAGAACTGGGAAAGGTGTATCGTCTCCCATAGAACCAATGGCCTCTTGACTTAATTTAGACAAGGGCTTCAATATTTGATCCTTCTCTTCATAGGTCATATTAAACATTTTTTCGTATTGCTTAATTTTAGCTTCGTCAAAAAGCTCTAATTCTGGAAATTTATCGGGAATGATTCTACGCATTGATTCAGCGCCAGTGTCCATCCATTCTTTATAGGGACATCTGTTTTTAAGTTTTTCGTCAATATCACTTGAATATAATATTTTTCCATCAGATGTATCAACCGCTATGATTTGGCCAGGGCCAAGCTTTCCTTTTTCAATGACATTCTTTTCGTCGTATTCGTATACACCGATTTCTGACGCAACAGTTATATGCCTATCATCAGTGATAATATATCTTGCAGGACGCAATCCATTTCTATCAGTTACACAAGCGGCATACCTGCCATCAGTTAAAACTATGCCAGCAGGCCCATCCCAAGATTCCATATGTTTTGCATTATACTCGTAAAAGGCTTTTAAATCAGAGTCGCTTTCAGGAATACTTTTCCAAGCTGGCGGGATAAGTAATTTAATAGCTTTGAAAATATTTACTCCTCCAGTTACAAGAACCTCTAGCATATTATCTAAACTTTTCGAATCAGAACCTTTCATTGAGACTAAAGGTCTAAGCTCATTTAACTCAGGAATTTTGGATGTCTTAAAAATACTTGATCTGGCTTGAGACCAATTTCTATTTCCTCTAATTGTATTTATTTCACCATTATGAGCTAGCATTCTAAATGGCTGTGCCAAACTCCATTGAGGTGTTGTATTTGTGGAGAACCTTTGATGAAAAACACACAAAGAAGTTTCGAGTTTATCGTTTGATAAGTCTAAATAAAATTTAGATAGGTGCTTTGGCATTATCATGCCTTTATATAAAATTACTTTGGATGAAAAACTGGTTATATAGAAAGTTTCATCTTTCTCTTTTGAGACTAAAATTTCAATCTTCCTTCTAATAACAAATAATCTTGACTCAATATCTTTAGGGTCTAATTTTTCTGGTGGATTAATAAATGCCTGAGCAATATAAGGTAATGTTTTTAGAGCATCTTCACCACAAATGCTCTTGTCAGTTGGTACATCTCTCCATCCTGCCAATGAAAATCCGCTCTCCGATATAACTTTTTCGATTATTTTTATAGAAGATTTTCTTTTATCAGCATCAACATTAAGGAAAAACATTCCTATTGCAAAGTTTTTTGCTATGTTTATTTTTTCTTCATTTGCAATAGATCTAAAAAAGAATTCCGGTATCTTGAAAAGTATTCCACATCCATCTCCAGATGTTCCATCAGCTCCCACAGCACCCCTATGTGCTAACCTTTCAAGTGCTGTAATGGCTGTATTGATAAGCCAGTGACTTGGATTATTATCGATATTGGCAATTAAACCAAAACCACAGCTGTCTTTTTCAAAGCTTTCGTCATAAAGACCGGTTATTTTTTTTCTATCATCTTCCATACCAATTTCACAATAAATTAGTTAATTAAAGTTTGATGATAGATCACCAAACTCTAGGTATAAAGTTTGGTGCGTTCCTTCGGCGTTTCGCCTACTTCCGTCCTAGTGAGGATGAACGTACTATTCCATTATAGGACTAGATTGACCCATTTTTCAAGGCGGAAAAGCAAATATGAGTTGAATAATACTTATATTCTGTCTAATTATCGCTATATAGCTTTTTATACTCCTCCAGAGCAAACCTGTCTGTCATTCCGGCAATATAATCAGAAATAACTCTTTCCTTTGACTTGTTATTAATTTTTTCCAAATTATATTTTAAATATTCTTTGGGCAATAGATTTATATCATTTAAATATGCTTCAAATAGATTGCTTACTACATTTACAGCTTTATCTGTCATCATTTTCACATCAGGATGCTGGTATAAATTTTTATGAAGAAATCTTTTTAAAGTCATGCTTTCTTTTTTTATTTTCTCAGAAAATTCAACAATCTGCCTATCACAATTTTTTACATCCATAGGTGTTTCTATATTTTGCTCTAATATATTCTTTTCCGAATTTGATATTAAATCGGTCACTAGTAAATTTATTATTCTTCTAACAGTTTCATTAACAATTTTTGATTTTGAGAGCTTTGGATACTGTTCTAGAGTAATTACCATCTGATCTTTAAATATCGGCACCTCTTCGAGTTGCTCTAAAAAAATTTTCTTTGCTCTTATACCATCCTGTATGTCGTGGTTATTATAGGCTATTTCATCACATAAATTTGTAACTTGCGCCTCAAGAGATGATTGTTCCTTGTTTAAAATTCTATTCGCAATATCACCGATTTTTTCTGCGCGCGCCTTATTACATTTTTTTAGAATTCCCTCTCTTGTTTCAAAGCAAAGATTTAAACCAGAAAAATTTGGATAAACGTTTTCTAATTTATCAACTATTCTTAAAGATTGTATGTTATGTTCAAAACCTCCGAAACTTTTCATGCATTCATTTAGAATATCTTGTCCTGCGTGACCAAAAGGCGTGTGACCTAAATCATGGGAAAGTGATATAGCTTCAGTTAAATCCTCATTAATTTTCAATGCTCTAGCAACAGCCCTTGAAATTTGAGCGACCTCGATAGTATGGGTTAATCTTGTTCTGTACATATCTCCTTCATGATTTACAAAAACCTGGGTTTTATATTCAAGTCGTCTAAAAGCTGTAGAGTGAATTATTCGTTCTCTATCTCTTTGGAATTCGGTTCTTCTTTTCGGAGGATTTTCTTTGTATTTTCTTCCAATAGTATTAGACGATTTAAGTGAGTAGCTTGCTAAGTTTTTTTCAAAAGCCTCAGACATGTTCCTCAAGCGCTTTCATCACAATATTTTTATGAATTTTATTTGTGATATAAGCTTTTCCAATATTCTTTGGTATTACATATACCATTTGATTATTTTTAACTTTTTTATCCAAGGTCATCGTTTTGTAAAGTTTTTTTAAGTTAAGCCCTCTAGGCAATTTTGTGGGAAGATCAAAAGCTTTAATTACTTTTTTAACTTTCTCATAATCTACTTGTTTCATAGTTTTATTATGAATAGAAACTGAACAGGCAATAAGAAAGCCGCAGGCTACTGCCTCACCATGTAACCATTTTCCATAACCTAAATTATTCTCAATTGCGTGGCCAAACGTGTGACCAAGATTTAATAATGCTCTAATATTTTTTTCCTTTTCATCCATAGCGACAATTTTCGCCTTAATCTCACAAGACTTTTTAATAATATTAATAATTGAGCTATCCTCGTTTGATTTTATTTTTTCTATATTATTCTCTATCCAATTAAAGAAAGATTTATTTTCAATAATCCCGTATTTTATTACTTCGGCCATACCAGCGTTAAATTGACGTTTTGGTAAAGTTTTTAAAACATTAATATCTATAATGACTGCAGAGGGCTGATGAAAAGAACCAATCATATTTTTTCCTAATGGGTGATTTATTCCTGTTTTTCCTCCTACAGATGAATCAACCATTGCTAAAAGTGTCGTGGGTATTTGAACAAAATTGACACCTCTTTGATAAGTAGCTGCAGCGAATCCAGACATATCTCCAATAACACCCCCACCAAATGCCACAATACAGCCATCTCTAGAAAATTTATTTTTTAATAATGAATTATAAATTTTAGAAATGCTATCCTGATTTTTATATTTTTCTCCGTCATTTAAGATTATTAAATTTTTCTTTAAATAAGTATTTTTAATTTTTGAAAGATGTAATGATTTAATTTTTTTATTTGTAATAAGTGCAAAGTTATTCGAATTTATTTTTTTCAATAAATTCTTGTTCTTTAAAATATCTTTACCAATATATATTGGATATGATCTATCTTTAAGCTTTACTGTTATTGTTTTCATATTTATTTATTATCATTTTAGAAATTTTTGTTGCATCATAATCGTCTGTACTTATTTTAATATCTGCACAATCCTCATAAAATTTTTCTCTTTCACTTATTAATACTTTCATTGTACTTTCTGCATTTTCGTTCTTTATGAGTGGTCTATTTTTATCATGCTCTGTTCGGTAAACCAATTCCTTAATACTGGCAGTTAGATATACAATAAACCCAAGTCTTTTAATTATTTCTCTATTCTCTTCAGATATTATTATACCTCCGCCAGTTCCAATAACGGTATCTTTGCTATTAGAAATCTCTTTCAGTACTTTAGATTCTCTATCCCTAAAGCCCTTTTCACCTTCATGCTCAAAAATTGTTGGGATATCAACCCCTGTCTTTTGCTCGATAAGTGCGTCAGTATCTATGAAATCAAATTTGATCATTTTTGACATTTTTTTGCCAATGGAAGTTTTTCCTGAGCCCATTGGGCCGATTAAAATTATATTGTTTTTTTGTTTAGACAAGATAAATTTTGTGTTTATAGTATTATATAGATATTAACAAGAAATTTTAGTGCCACCAACAAGTATGAGTAGATTTTTTAAAAAAGCTTTAAAGCCTATTTATTATATCCTTGGGCTTTTGTTATTCTCCTCAATAACATTATATATTGTTTTGGCTAGTAGCTTACCAACTGTTGAAGAGCTACAAGATATGAAAATGCAAATTCCCATGCGAATCTATACCCAAGATAAAAAATTAATAGCAGTTTATGGGGAGAAAAAAAGAATTCCCGTTACTTTCAAAGAAATACCAAATGATTTAAAGAACGCTTTTATTGCTGCAGAAGATAATAGATTTTACTCGCATAATGGCGTTGACTATTTTGGGCTGCTTCGTGCTTTTAAAAGTTTTATTTCAACAGGAAAAGTCACACAAGGCGGAAGCACAATTACAATGCAAGTAGCAAGGAACTTTTATTTAACCAGAGAGAAGAAGATAATAAGAAAACTTAGAGAGATTCTTTTGGCTTATAAAATGGAAAGAAATTTAAGTAAAGAAAGAATCTTTGAATTATATATGAATAAAATTTATTTAGGGCATAGAGCTTATGGTGTTGCTGCTGCAGCACAAGTTTATTATGGAAAAAGATTATCTGAGCTTACGCTAGCCGAAGTCGCAATGATCGCGGGATTACCAAAAGCACCATCACGATACAATCCAATCGCCAACGAGAAGAGAGCATTACAAAGAAGAGACTATGTGTTAAGGAGAATGTCAGAAAATAATTTTATAGACAAAGATTCTTATGTGACAGCGTATCTTAGTCCGGTTACTGCAAGGCTTAACAAGGTAAGTATTGAGCTTAAGGCGCCTTATGTTGCTGAGATGGCCAGAGCTGAAATGGAAGAAAGGTTTGGGAGTGAAGCTTATACACTTGGGTATGATGTATTCACAACAATTGACAGTAACCTTCAGGCCGTTGCTCAAAAATCATTAAAAACAAATATTGAAAAATATGATATAAGGCATGGATATAGAGGCCCTGAGTCTAAAATTAGTTATAGTGCATTATTAAATTCAGAACTTGAATATGATTTAGATATTTCAATTAAAAATATTAAGAAATTTTTAGGTAATTATTATTCAATAAATAATAATGTTCCAGCAGTTATATTGAATGTAGAAAAAAATAAACTAACAGTTTTTTCAAAAGAAAATCAATTATTAGATATTGCATTGAGCGATAATCTAATTAAGTCTCAATATTATGATGTGAATTATAAGAAAAGAATCAGGGATTTTAATAAAATTCTTTCAATTGGAGATGTGATCCGCATAAAAAAAACAAAAAATAAATGGGGATTATCTCAAGTTCCTAATGTTAATGGTGCATTAATTTCGATGAGTTCTAATAGCGGAGCGATATCTGCTTTGTCAGGAGGTTACGATTTTAGGTTAAGTAAATTTAATAGAGCAACACAGGCAAAGCGTCAGCCTGGTTCAAGTTTTAAGCCATTTATATATTCTGCAGCTCTTAATAAGGGTTATACTCCTGCCTCAATTATTAATGATGCGCCTAAAGTTTTCAAGGAAAACACAGTTAGCGGTGCATGGCGACCAAAAAATTATGGTGGGAAATTTTATGGGCCAACAAGACTTAGGTATGGTCTAGCGAAATCACAAAATATGATATCAATTAGGTTGTTAGACTCTATCGGAATTAAATACACTTTAGATTTTATGAAAAATTTTGGAATCAATAGTGAAAAATTACCAAAAGATTTAACGTTAGCTCTTGGCAGTGGAGAGATTACACCTGTTGAGCTTGCTGAAGCTTATGCCTATTTCTCAAACGGTGGTTATGGTATTGAGCCCTATCTTATTGAACAAGTAAGAACTAGAGATAATGAAATTATATATGTGGAGAATCCTATAAGGGTTTGTGGCAACCCTTGTGATTATGTCAGCCTAGACACTTTACAATTCCCCTCAGCAAGTTCAGTCGAAGAAATTTCAGAGCTCAGGGATAAAGCTGGTTTACCTCGATTTGCTTCTCAAACTGTTGATCCAAGAAATGTGTATTTGATGGTTAGTATGATGAAAGACGTTGTTAAATACGGAACTGCAAAAAAAGCAAAAGTTTTAAAGCGATCTGATATTGCAGGTAAAACTGGAACTACTAATGACCAAAAAGATGCTTGGTTTAGTGGTTTTAACAGAGAAATAGTTACGGTCTCCTTTTTGGGATTCGATGATCACTCTTCTTTAGGAAAAAAAGAATTTGGTAGCTCGGCGGCTTTACCAATGTGGATTGACTATATGAAAACTGCATTACGAGGAACTCCAAAATCAGATCTTGAGGAGCCAGATGGATTAGTAAGCGCTAAAATTGATAGTAAAAATGGTTTATTGGCCTCTCCAGACTCAAAAAATTCTATTACAGAAGTTTTTAGAAAGGAAAATGTTCCAAAAACATTTAGTAAAGAAAATAAAATTAGTAAATCTAAGGAAGAAGAATTAGAGCTTGAAAAATTATTTTAGTTTTTATGGTACTGAGTACTATAATCTTTCACATGATTAATAAGTATTGCTAATTTTTCTGGTTTTACAAATTGATCAATACCATGCCCGAGATTGAATATGTGTCTATGGCCATACCCATAACCATCAATTACTCGAGATGCAGCTTCCTTTATAGATTGTTCCGTTCCATGAAGAGCACATGGATCAAGATTCCCCTGAATACAAATTTTTTCCCCAATGATTTCTCTGGCATATTTAATGTTGGTGGTCCAATCAAGACCAATTCCATTACAACCAGAAGCAGAAATTTGTTTTAACCAGCTGCCACCACCTTTTGTAAAAAGAATAATAGGTATATTTTTTGAAGCATCGTTATTTCTTAACTTTTCAATGATTTCTTGCATTGGGTTAAGAGAAAAATCTAGATAATTTTCGGAATTTAATAGCCCACCCCAAGAATCAAAAATCATAAGCACATCTGCACCTGCCTTGGCCTGCATTACTAAATAATCAGTTATTGATATTGTAAGTTTATCAATTAGATTTTTAATCATTCCAGAATCATTAAATACTGCAGATCTAATTTTTCTAAAATCTTTTGTTGCACAACCCTCAACCATATATGTTGATAAGGTCCAAGGACTCCCAGAAAATCCAATCAAAGGAACCTCGTTATTTAACTTACTTTTTGTTTCAATAATTGCGTTTGCAACATAATCCAACTTTTCCGCTATATTATCTGTATTTAATTTTTCAACATCATTTATATTATTTAAAGGAGCTTCGAAAAAAGGCCCTCTATTATCTTCAAACTTAAGTTCGAGTCCCATAGCATCAGGAATTGTTAAAATGTCAGAAAAGATGATGGCCGCGTCAAGATCAAATCTTCTAAGTGGTTGAACAGTAACCTCTGAGGCCAAATCGGGATTTTTGCATAATCCTAAAAAGCTTCCTGCTTTTTTTCTTGTTTCCTTGTATTCAGGTAAATATCTTCCAGCTTGTCGCATTATCCATACCGGAGTTTTATCAACTGGAAGGCCGTTAAGAGTATCCAAAATTCTTGTATTTTTTATTAAACTCATTTTAAATTTCTAGATAATCTAGGATATTTTCAGCTGCTTCTCTACCCTCGAAAACTGCTGTCACAACAAGATCTGATCCCCTAGTCATATCACCCCCTGCAAAAATTTTCTCATTAGTTGTTTGGAATAAAAATTCATTATCAACTTTCAAAAGACCATTATCTTTTGTCTCTATATTGTAATTATTGAACCAATCTGCAGGGCTTGGTTGAAAACCAAATGCAATAATAACATTATCAGCAGGAATAATTTCTTCAGAGTTTTCTAGTATTATTGGGTTTTGTCTTCCCCTCGCATCTGGTGGACCAAGCTTTGTTTTAACTACTTTTACTCCTTCAACTTTTTTGTCTCCAATAATTTCTATTGGCTGGTAATTAAACAGAAACTGAACTCCTTCTTCTTTAGCGTTTTTAACTTCTTTTCTTGAGCCAGGCATGTTCGCTTCATCTCTTCGGTATATACATGTAACACTTTCTGCTCCTTGTCTAATGGAAGTTCTGTTACAATCCATAGCAGTATCACCCCCACCTAAAATAACGACTTTCTTTTCTTTCATTGATATTAGATTTGTATCAATCTCAAGCTCATTATTTATATTTGAAATCAAGAATGGCAAAGCCTCGTGTACTCCATTCAAATCCTCACCTTTGAAATTTCCTTTCATTGGTTTATATGTGCCCATACCCAAAAAAACTGCATCGTGAGAATCATAGATTTCTTGGAAATCTATATCTTTACCAACTTCTGTATTTAAAATAAATTCAACACCCATACCTTCTAAAATTTCTTTTCTTTTTTCTACGATATTTTTGTCTAATTTAAATGGCGGAATGCCGAAGGTTAGAAGCCCACCGATTCTTGAGTATTTATCATATATTCTCGCCTTCACTCCGTTTCTAGTTAACACATCAGCACATGCAAGTCCTGCCGGCCCGGCACCAATAATAGCAACCTGTTTATCAGTTTGGTTTACTTTGGACATGTCAGGTTTCCAGCCTAAACGGAAAGCTTCGTCGGTAATATACTTTTCGATTGAACCTATAGTTACAGCACCAAAACCATCCTCAAG
>CACJPG010000001.1 GCA_902595225.1 uncultured Thiothrix sp. | reverse complement strand
ATGAATATAAGAATTATAAATAGAGGGGTTTAGAGTGGAATCAATACTGGAAATTAAAGACGGATGTCTCACATCCGAGCAGCTTCTTAAAAGCTATGCATTTGCAAGATATTTAAAAATTTATAAGAAAGAGTTTCTTGAGGATTTAGAAAAGAAGGGTGAAAAGCACTCACAAGAAGCAAAACAGAAAATGGATTTAATCACCAATCTTTCTTTAAAAGATATTCTTCAAATTCTTGAGAGAGATTCAAAAGGCCCTGATTTAGAGAGAGATAGGGCAATAGTACGATTTTTAGATGGATGTTATCATCACTACAGAAAGAAAAGCTTCTCTAGACTAGTTAGAATGCATAATGAGGTAGTAACAACATCTGCAGAGTCACAAAAAACTATTAAAACTAAAATTTCTCAAAAAGCTGAAAATTTATCAGCCTTAATTGTTCAAACTAGAAGGAAGCTCCTAGACAAAGTTGGTTTAGGGCACGGTGTTTCAAGATCACACGATGCTTCTCCAAATGTAACGGCTGCTGAAATATCAGGTCATTATGGGAATATACCATCATCATATGCAAAGCTTGCTCACACAAATTTAACTGTTACAGCAGATATAAAGACTGGTGTACATTATGATACTTCGGTTAATAAAAGAGCGTTTCCTTTTTATGAGCTAGATCATAACCCTTTAAATTTAGATATTTTTAATCCTGAAGACTGGGTTGCAGTTCCATTAAGTGTTGGTAAGTGGTTAATAATTGCATATATACACAAGTCTCGCGGATGTATTGAAATGGAGCCAGGGCTTCTAAATCTTTTTCCATTTTATAAAATTGATAAATCATTTGTTGGTAAAAAACCAGACGGAATTTTCTTTTTTGGATTTCCAGGAGCACCTAAAGAGGATTTAGGATTTTATCATGACAAAAAAAATGATTTACTGATAGGAATGGTTCCTCAATTCCCTGAGTACGGTTATTTTGGTTATTGTAAAAAACCAATTTTAACTCTTCATAATGTTCTTGCAATTGTTAAAGGTGATTTCCCATTACATTGTGGTTGCAATAGATATGTTGTTGGATTTGACAAAGAAACAGACGAACCATTTATTTCCGAAATATTTATCAAAGCAGATGATATGGGTAAAGCCGAGTTTCATAAGGGGGAAGACAATGTCGTCAGATTAAAATTTTTTGGAACTGAAATAGGCGCTTTTGCATGTTTGGACGGATTTAGTGAACAAGCCAAAATGCAATTGATTGGAAGGGAAATTGGATATAATGCCTCAGCTGGAACAAATGCAAGACAGATCGTCCCAGTAGCAGAGGAAAACGAAGTTTCTACAGGGAGTGATTTAGATTTATTGTTATATATAAATAATTATGACTTAAAAAAACCAGGTGAAACCATGGTTGATACAAGCATGTCAGTTGATGTTGCAATGAAACATTTTCATGATGGTAGAAGATGCGCCGCGGGAAGTACTCAAACTGGAAGGGGCGGAACTGAAATAAGTTATTGGGCAAATCCTTTTCCACTTTTAAAAGATAATGATGGAAAAATTCTTCATAAAGAATTATATGAAAAATATACAAATACCGAGGAAGAGTTAGTATCGGTTATAGAAAAACTAGTAAGTAAAGGCGAAATGGAAATTGGGGTTGCATACAGCATGCTAATGGCAGGAGTATATGAAGGTAACTCTGATGACGATGTAGTAGCCTGTAAGTATAAAAATAGAGAGGAGATCGAACAAGAAGGCCCAACAAGACTAGCAGAGTCATTGATAGTTTCTATAAAAGAATTTGCTGTGAAAAAGAGAAAAAGATTAGGTAATAACCCTTATGAAGTAGATGTTACCGTAGCAATAATTGGAGATAGTAGAACAGGAAAATCAGAAACTTCTGAAAAAATGGAAGGAATTTTAAACATGAATATAGCTTAGAATATTTTTAAGAGAAACTCTTTAATTGTTCTTGAATTTTATCCAGCTTAATTTTTAATTCTCTTAATTTTTGTTCATCGGCAACTACAATATGCCCCGGTGCATTACTAATAAAATCTTTATTTGATAACCTTGTTTCAATAGACTCGAGTTGCTTTAAATATTTCGACTCGTCTTTTGATAACCGCTCAATTTCTAATTCAGCATCAATAATACCTGACGATGGAATAAGAAGTTTTAAATTATTTGAAACGCAAGCATAAAAATTATCTGTTTCAATTTCTTTATCTAAATTAATTTCTTTAATTTTTCCTAAATTCATAATTAAATTTGACATTTTTTCAAAATAATCTTTATCTTTATTAGTCGCGCCAGTCACGTAAATTTCAATAGTTTTATTTGGCTGAACACCAATCTCTGATCTAGTTTTTCTAATGTCTGAAACAACTTGTATCATCCAATTTATATTATTTATATCTTTAGAGTTTGTAAATTGCGATGAGTCTGGAAAGCTATTATCTTGTAGAAATTTATTTTCATTAAAAACATCAGAATAAATTTCTTCAGTAATAAACGGCATTATTGGATGGAGACATAACAATATATTCTTTAATATATCTCTGAGATTTAAAACTATTAATTCTTTTTGCTCACTTGATATTTTTTTATTATTAATATTAGCTTTTGATATTTCTATATACCAACTGCAATAGTCTTGCCAAACGAATGAATATATATCCTTAGCAGCATAGTCAAAGCGATAATTTTTATAACTTGACCTAATATTTTCAATTAGATGACCAATTTTATTTCTGATCCATAAATCTTCATCATTTAATTTATCTAAATCAAGTTTTGAGGACATATTAAAATTTTGAATCTTAACAAATCTTGCGGCATTCCAAATTTTATTACAAAAATTCTTATAACCCTCAACGCGCTTTAAATCAAAATTAATATCTCTTCCGTTACTTGCCAGGGCAGCAAAAGTAAAACGTAAAGCATCTGTTCCATACGAATTTATACCATTTGGATAATCCTTCTTTGTATTACTCTCAATTTTTTTTGCCATATCTGGTTGCATAAGATCAGTGGCTCTTTTCTCAATTAGATCTTCAAGATTAATTCCATCAATCAGGTCAATTGGATCAATTATGTTTCCTTTTGATTTAGACATTTTATTTCCAGATGAATCCCTAACAAGTCCATGAACATATATTTCTTTAAATGGAACTTCTCCAACAAATTTTTTCCCCATCATTATCATTCTTGCTACCCAGAAAAATATTATGTCAAAACCAGTTATTAAAACACTTGTAGGATAAAATGTTTTTACTCTCTCTGTTTCACTTGGCCAACCTAGTGTTGAAAAAGGCCAAAGTGAAGATGAAAACCATGTATCAAGAACGTCTTCGTCTTGAGTAAGAACTATATCTTCATTTAAATCGTACTTTTCTCTTATATCATTTTCATTTTTACCAACATATATATTTTTCTGGTCGTCATACCAAGCTGGAATCCTATGGCCCCACCAGAGTTGTCTGCTAATACACCAGTCTTGAATATTATTCATCCATTCAAAATAAGTTTTTTCCCAATTTTTTGGAACAAATTTTATCTTTTCATCCTTAACACAGTTTATAGCTTCATCAGCTAATGGCTTAATTTTTACATACCATTGATCTGTCATCATAGGTTCAATGATTGCATGACTTCTATCACCCCTTGGAATTAGTAACTTATGATTTTCTTCTTTTGATAAATGACCTGTTTCACTCAGTTCTTCAAGAATCTTTTTTCTGGCTGCAAATCTATCTAGATTATTAAATTCCTTCATTTCACATTTAATCCTTGCGGATAAATCTAGAATATTTATTTCTTCGAGATTATGTTTTTTTCCTAATTCATAATCATTAAAATCATGGGCAGGAGTTATTTTAAGGCATCCAGTACCAAATTCCATATCTACGTATTCGTCTGCAATAATTGGTATTTTTCTTCCAACAACTGGCACAATTATTTCTTTACCAATAAAATTTTTATATCTTTTATCGTTTGGATTAACCGCAACTGCGCTATCTCCTAAAATTGTTTCTGGTCGTGTTGTTGCTATTTCTAAAAACTTCTCATTATCTTCATGAAAGAAATACTTTAAATACCACAGTTTTCCATTTTCCTCTTTCGAAACTACTTCTAGATCTGACAACGCGGTTTGTAATATTGGATCCCAATTTACTAATCTTTTACCTTTATATATTAAACCATCTTCATAGAGATCTATAAAAACCTTATTTACAGCTTGAGACAAACCTTCGTCTAATGTAAAACGTTCGCTTTCCCAATCTAAGGAGGCCCCCATCCTTCTTAATTGTTTTGTAATAATGTCGCCAGACTGACTTTTCCAGTCCCAAACTTGATCAATAAATTTCTCTCTACCAAGATCAGTTCTTGAAATTCCCTGCGCCGTCAATTTTCTCTCTACAACCATCTGTGTTGCTATTCCAGCATGGTCAGTCCCTGCTTGCCACAAAGTTTTGAAGCCAAGCATTCTATGGTATCTACAAAGAATATCCATCAAAGTTACTTGAAAAGCGTGCCCCATATGCAATGTACCTGTCACGTTTGGGGGCGGTATCATGATACAATATGGATCTCCGTCACCGGATGGTGAAAAAATTTTTTCATTTTCCCATCGGTCGTACCATTTTTGCTCTATTTCTAAGGGATTATATTTATTATTCGACATTAAATTACATAAAATTTAGTTGTAACATCTTACAATGATTTTGCATTTTCTAGAATAAAATGTGTGAGAAGCGAAACAGGCCTACCAGTTGCCCCTTTATCTGAACCCTCATTCCATGCTGTGCCCGCAATATCAAGGTGAGCCCAGCTATAGTCTTCAGTAAATCTTGATAAAAAACATGCTGCTGTTATAGTGCCTGCATATCTTTTTCCGATATTTGCAATATCAGCAAAATTACTATCTAACTCTGATTGAAACTCATCCCAAAGCGGAAGCTCCCATATATAATCGTGACTAATCTTAGATGACGCAATAAGTTTTTGTGTTAGTTTATCATCATTTGAGAGCACTCCACTTGCAACTTTTCCAAGAGCTACAAGGACAGCTCCAGTGAGTGTAGCAATATCTATAACGTGTTTAGGCTTAAATCTTGCTATATAAGTAAGTGCATCACAAAGTACTAACCTACCTTCGGCATCGGTATTTAAAATTTCAACAGTTTGTTTTGACATTGTTGTAACGACATCCCCAGGGTTTGTTGCACTCCCACTTGGCATATTTTCTGCGGCGGCAATTACACCGACAACATTCATATTAAGATTAAGCTCACTAACTGCACTCAACGTGCCGATTACACTCGCAGCACCACACATATCATATTTCATTTCGTCCATTGCATTGCTTGGCTTGATAGAAATACCTCCGGTATCAAAAGTTATCCCTTTCCCAACAAGCACTATTGGTTTGTCATTTTTGTTAGAACCATTGTATTTAATCGTTATTAGCTTAGAAGGTTCTTTGCTTCCATTTCCCACTGATAACAAACAATTCATACCCATAGCCTTCATTTCTTTTTCGCTATGAACCTTAACACTTATCTTTTTACTCTTCTTTGAAAGCGTGGTTGCATATTTTGATAGATATGTTGGTGTACATATATTACTTGGTAAATCTCCAAGTTTTTTTGCGTGTTTTATACCATTGGCTATAGCTTTACCTTGTAAAAAATATTTCTTAAGTTTTTTTGAATCATTTGCATTAAATGATAAAAAATTTATTTTTTTAATTTGATAGTTACTTTTATTTTTGGTTTTGTATTTTGTTTCATTATATAAGTAATCAACTCCATTAACTTGAATGGAAATATTTCTAATTGCCCAATTTTTATCAATATTTATAGAGAGAAAAGAGTTAACATCAAAATAAATATTTTCCAGTAACTCACTTTTGCAAATTTTTGAAAACATTTTTACTGCTTGAATAAACTTTTTTTCGTTATACTCTTTTTTATCCCCTAGACCAATTAAATAAACTTTTTCAAATTTTGAACCAACACTTTCATAAATACATAATTTCTCATTAATCTTGCCCCCAAAACCTGATTTTTTAATTGCAGCTTTAATTTTTTTTAGATTTGTTGCATTAATAGATTTGCTTAAGGAATTTACACTTAGATCAG
Organism: uncultured Thiothrix sp.; assembly: GCA_902595225.1. GTDB lineage: Bacteria > Pseudomonadota > Gammaproteobacteria > Poriferisulfidales. The sequence continues at coordinate 311,832 of CACJPG010000001.1, read as the reverse complement.
AAAATATTCCTAATATAGCTGACCCTTTAACTCCATTTGATGTTATATTATTAATAAAATTGTATTGCATAATTATTTAAAGCCTCGTATGTATTGATTATGAAAGATATTTCTAAATATACCAAAAATTTAAAAAAATGGTTGGATTTTTACAGATTATGTAAATCAAAATTACACCAACTCAGTACTAGGATTATATCTCGTATTAGGCAAAAAAAAAGTAGAAATAACATAAATTTCTTAGGAGAGTTCGCACAAAGACAAAAAGTAAATTTTTTTGAGTGGGTAATTTTCCAAAAAAATATCCTTAGAAAATCTTTTCTATTTTTAATAATTGATAGATATCTTTTAAAAAGTTTTTTTAAAATATTTTTATCAGTTTTTGTGGTTTTAGTTCTTGTTATTGTTGGTAGACTATTTGTGAGACTACTGCAATATGTCGTTGATGGGAGATTTGATGTAAATATGATATTTGAGTTGTTATTTCTTAGCACATCAAAATCAATAATTTTACTTTTGCCCTTTGCAATAATGATTGGTTTGGTAATTTCATTGTCAAAATTGTATAGAGATAGTGAAATAAGTGCATTAAAAGCATCAGGAAAGTTTAAAGAAGTATTTACAAAACTTTTTTATACAATATCTATACCGTCTTTTTTTATAATATTTATTTTAAGCATGTTTATATCTCCACACGTAATTACTAATATTCAAAAAACAAAAATCGAAGCAGCAGCTACATCTGAAATTGGCTTAACTTCTCCTGGAAAATTTATACAAATGAAAGATAAGAATTGGATTATATTTGTTGAGGATATTGAAGATGATATTTCAAAGAGAATATTTATAAAAAGTTCTGAAAATAATAAGATCTCAATTGAAACTGCTGAAGAAGGAGATGAGTTTTTAGAGGATGGCATAAGGAGGTTAGTTTTAAAAAACGGGCAAAGATATACTGGTACTCCTGGGACAGGAAACTTTCAGGTAATGAAATATGATATCCATGAAGTAAAGCTTCTAAACACAACTCCAGACTTTTCAGTTAATTATAGAATGAAAGGTTTGTACGATCTTATTAGTGATAAAAATGCGGCGCTGGCAAGCGCTGAAATTCAATGGCGTCTTTTTGCACCCATATCAGTAATAATTCTTGTTCTATTTGCTTTTGTGCTTGGAGATGTTGCGCCAAGACAAAATAAATACTCAAATATTTTATATGCCATAATTATTTACTTTATCTATTCAAATCTAATTATCGTTTCTATAAATGGTATTCAGAAAAATACCTTATTTTTCTCGATATTTGGAACTTGGTGGGTACATGCTTTTGCAATCTTAATATGCCTTATACTTTTTAAGAATAACAAAAATCAAATTCTAAATTTTAACTATATTAAAAATCGAATTGAAAACTTAAAACATAAATTATGAAGATACTTGATAAATATATTGCAAAACAGATACTTCTTTCAATCTTAGCGATTTTAGGAATTTTGGTTGTTGTTGTTGGTTTATTAGACTTAGTTGATGAGATAAAAAAAATAGAAGGAGAATATACAATATCGCTTGCTTTTTTATACGTATTATTAAATACACCTCAGAATATATATGAAGTCTTACCTATCGCTACTTTAATGGGAAGCTTAATAGGGCTTAGTAAACTTTCAAGCACAAGCGAACTTAATGCAATTAAAACAGGAGGGGTATCTTTTACAAAAATAATTTTTGTTTGCCTAAAAACAGGATTACTAATTGTTATCATGACATTTCTAATAGGTGAATTTATCGCGCCAAAAGGCCAACAACTTGCAAACAATGTTAAGAATCTTAGCCAGTCAACAAGGCTTAGTATGAAAAATACAGATGGCATCTGGATTAAGAGCCAAGACAGTTTCATACATATTGCTAGAGTTTTTCCTGACAAAATTATTGAAGAGGTATCTTTGTATAGATTCAACGAGAAACAACAGTTAATGGAATCTATATTCGCAGAAGAGGGATCTTATCAAGGAGGAGAGTGGGTAATGAAAAATATAACTTCAACGAATTTTGAAAATAAAGAAGTTACTGTTACATCGATAGACACGACCACATTTAAGGAATTTTTTGATTTAGAATTATTTGATATTATGATTGCAAAGCCAAATCAAATGTCGCTATTACAAATCAAACAGTATATAAAATATCTTGAAAGTAATTCAATGGAAACAAAAATTTACGAGTTAGCTTTTTGGTCAAAATTTTCAATTCCATTATCATGTTTAATTATGTTTTTGCTAACAACTCCTTTTGTACATTCTAGTATTAGATCTGCAAGTTATGGCCAAAGAATATTTATAGGCATATTACTTGGTGTTGGGCTTTTCTTATTTAATCAAACACTAAATAATTTATCAATTATTATAAACATTCCACCTGTAGTTGGATCTTTTTTACCACTAATAATTTTGCTTACTTTAAGTATTTTTATATTTAGAAAATTCTACGGTACTAAATTTTTATCAGCTGAGTTCTGGAAATGATATCATGTAAACACTTTTTGTCTTTTCTAAATAATGATATTAAAAAACCTAACCCGAAAATTGATAAAGATAAAATTGATGCATTAAATCTAACTATTGCTTTCTTATATGAAATATTATTGCCATTGATATCAACAATTTTTATTTTCCATGATTTCATTCCAAGGGTCGCAGTGCTATTCACCCAAAACCACACAAAAAAATATTGGATTATTAAATAGAAATATAGTTGCATAGTTAGTTTTAGTAAAAAACTTTCCTCTACATTAAAGCTATAAAAGGGTAAAGAAGTTATAATAACAATAGCAACAACGAGTACGCCATCATAAAAAATTGAAGCAAGTCTTCTAAATAGGTTTATATTTTGCATAAATTGATAGCTGCATTGTAATAAATATTTAATTACTTTATTATAATATTTAAGATATGAAAAAGAAATTAAACAATGAATATTTAGACAGCTTTTTAGATAATATTTGGGCTGAACAAGGGCTTGCTAAAAATACTTTATTGTCATATGAGCATGATATAAATAGTTTCCTAACATTTATTGATAAAAAAAAGATAAGTTTATTAAATACAAAGCAATCAGATTTAAATTCATTTATCGCCCATAGATTCTCAAGTGGTATTTCTTCAAGAAGTAATATGAGGCTAATATCGTCATTAAAAAAATTCTTTCAATATTTGTCATCACATAACATTTTAAAAGATAATCCAACAGAAAATATCGAAACACCGAGAAAAATTAGATCCTTGCCTCATACAATTAATATTGATCAAGTTGATAAATTATTAAATGCCCCTGATACAAAAACACGTTTCGGCTCAAGAGATAAAGCAATGCTTGAGATACTATATGCCTGCGGATTGAGAGTATCGGAATTAGTATCTTTAAAATTCTCACAAGTAAACATTGAAAGTAATTTTTTGAGAGTTCTTGGAAAGGGCAATAAAGAAAGAATAATTCCAATTAATGATTATGCATTGTCATTTCTGAAAGAATATATTGATCAATTTCGAAAGGAATTTATTAAATCCAGAAAAACCGATGCTTTATTTTTGAGTAATCGTGGCACTGAAATGACTAGACATTCATTTTGGCATATCTTGAAAAAGTATGCAGTGCAAGTAGGAATAAATGAACACTTGTCGCCACATACATTAAGACATGCATTTGCTACGCATATGATAAATAACGGAGCAGATCTTAGAGTTGTACAATTATTATTAGGACACAGTGATCTTTCAACAACACAGCTTTACACTCATATCGCAAAAAATGAATTAAAGGAATTACATTGCAAAAATCACCCAAGAGCCTAAATCGTTTTATTTTTCTTATTTTTATTGCCTTTTATCAAAGTACCGTAGGTTTTGGAAATGATAGTAGAGATGAAAATATTGTATTCTTAGAAAAAAAAGTTCGTGAAATTATCCCTGCATACAGATTCGATAGAATTCAAAAATCTCCAATAGATAATATATACGAGATTATCTTTGGAAGTGAAATTATTTATATTACTGCTGACGCAAAGTTTATTTTTGAAGGAGGTAACCTACAAAAAGTTATTAAAGAAAATGATAGCTACGTATTTGAGAATCTAACAAAAAAATTATCATTACTTGGTAGAAAAAATATTTTAGATAAAATATCAGACTCCGAATTATTTATTTACGGAAAGGGTAACAAGTACATAAATGTCATAACCGACATTGATTGCCCATATTGCCAAAAGTTCCATAATGATATATCAGTTTATAAAAATTTTAATATAAAGGTCCGTTATATAGTTATAGCAAATAAGGATGACTCAAAAAATAGACTTGTATCAGCCTGGTGTTCTGCTGACAGAAATAAATCCTTCTCTTTATTGAAAAAAGGGAAAAAAATACCCAAAAAAGATTGTGATAACCCTATTGAGCAGCATCAAATTTATGTAAATAGCTTGGGTGTCAATTCTACACCATCAATTTTTTTAAGTGATGGAACACTAATTTTGGGTTACGAAACTCCAGAAAATGTTATTGGGAAGATGAAAAATTAGAAAACCAAGTTGCTTTCTTTGAAGCAAAACCGTTAATTATTAGTATATCCTTTGCTCTTGTGCATGCAACATATGCAAGATTCTCTTCCTCGTTTAATTGCTTGTTTTTTGAATCTTTAAATAATCTATCAATTAAACAATTATTCTTAAAAATCTCGGGCTTATAAAATAAATCTTTACAAGACAAGTCAGTGTTAAAAATTGGATAAACTTTATCTTTCATAAGATTATTTTTTAAATAAGACTGAGCAAATATAACAATTTTTGATTCTAAGCCTTTAGCTGCATGAATTGTTAAAACTTTTACAGAGTCAAGAGAGTCAAATTCATATGATTCTTCATGATTCTCCATAGCTTCAATTTGATTTAAGAAGAAAAATGGAGATATAAATCTTCCATTATTAATTTTTAAACTAAGATTTAAAAAATTAAGAAAATTATTTTTTATTTCAATATTTTTCAGTTCATTCTCAGTGTTATACTTTTCAAATATATTAATATCACTATAGATTTTATCTAACAAATCATGAATAGGTATTTTACCTATAAGTTTTTGCCATTCATCATATTTTTTTCCAATTTTAGATTTATATATAAATTTCTTAAGGGCATCAAAATCATTAGACTCAATGTTTGTCAAATCATTCATCTTTATCTCAAATATAGGAGAAATTAAAACAGAATATAATAAATTAAAGTCTTCCTCATCTAAAATAATTAGTTTAAGAAGATTACAAATATCTTTTATTTCTGAAGTTTGCATGAGGCATATTCTATTATCAAGAACTACAGGTATATTATTTCTTGTTAGAGAATCTTTTATATGATTGATGTGTGTTCTATTTCTTACGAGAACCAGAATATCATTAAAATTAATATTCTTTTCTTTATTTAATATGTGAATTTGTTCAGATATATTTTCAGATTCTAATAATAACATATCATTAGTTAATAATTTTTCTTCAATATTGTCTTTAATTTTCTCACTTAAATCTTCAATTATAATACTCCCATTTTTTTTAATTACAGTTGTGAACCTGTTATCTTCTGAAAATTTTTCATTCAAAAATTTAATTACTGACTTAGATGAGCGGTATGATTTATTTAAATTAATATTTTTTGCATGGAAATTAGTAGAAGTATAATTTTTACAGATATCAAATAATTTTGACTCTGAACCCCGAAATCCGTAAATTGACTGTTTCTTATCCCCAACAACAGTAATGCTAGATTTATATCCGCTGTTTTTTATTGATCTGAGAATCATTTCAATAATTTTCCACTGTATAAAATTTGTATCTTGAAATTCATCAATTAGCATATGATTAATAGAATTTGATATCTTATAGAAAATCCAGTCATCATCATCTAATAAAGAGAGCTTTTTATAGCAAAGCCAAGTTTTATCAGAAAAATCATAAAAATTTAATTTACTTAAGTGATCTTGATACTCTGTTATAAAGTACACTAAAATATTTTTCCAAGAGAGCTGTAATTCCTCAAATAATTTTAATTCATACGTTAAAAAAATTTTTAGAAATTTATCACAATCTAGATTAATTTTTTCAAATTTTTTTATTACGTTTTTTCTTATTTTTTTTTCTTTAGTAAAGAAATATTTCTCTACGTACATTATTTTATCGTCATAATTCGAATGATCGGAATTAATAAGAGTTTCAATATCTTGAAAGTGATTATGAAGATTTGTTTTTCCAAGAATTATTGAAATATTACGTAAAAATTCTTTTTTTATCTCATCCACTTTTATTCGTTTATCATTAAATTTGCAATTTTCAACATTTAATCTATGAGATATTTCAAGATAATAAGATTTTTTATAAATAACTTCACGCAAGGATTCTTTCAAAGAGAAGTAGCTTTTAATATGCTTGATTAAAAAACTTATATCTTGCTCTAAATTCTTATTTTTGTTTAGGAATCTTTTACTAAAAATTTTCTTTTCTACATTTTCTATTATTTTTTGAGTCTCAAGTTCGGTAATCATTTCAAATTTTTTTTCGATATCTTTGTCTAAATGAAAAAGAGAAAGTAATTCTATGAAGAAGGAGTCAAATGTTGAAATTCTTATATCTTTGTTTTTTAAATTGATATCATAAAATAAGTCTTTTGCCTTTTTTTCGTACATCTCAAAATTTTTACTAATTCCTATTTCCTCAAGTTCTTTTCTAATTTCTGGCTTACTCATATTGGCCCAACCTTCTATTTTATCGTTAAGCCTGTCTTTCATTTCAGTAGAAGCTTTTTTTGTAAATGTTATTGCAGTAATTTTGTTTGGATCTTCGCCCTCTAGCAGGAGTCTTAAGATTTTAGATATTATTACCCATGTCTTACCAGTACCAGCTGAGGCAGTGATATTTATACTTTGATATGGTGATAAATAATTATTTATATTCATACGTTATTATAATAATATATTTTTATATAATTTTTTGAGTGGAAACATATGATCAGGATAGCACTTTTTTTAGGGACAAATTTCGCAATTCTTCTTGTATTAGGAATAACAATGTCAATTTTTGGTGTTGAAGGAATATTAGACGAGCAAGGAGTTAATTTAGACTTGTATTCTCTACTTTTTATATCATCTATTATAGGCTTTACTGGCTCTATTATTTCGTTGATGATATCTAAATGGGTAGCAAAAAAAACTATGGGTGTAGTTTTGATTGAGCAGCCCAAGAATGCTACTGAGGAATGGCTTTTAATAACTTTGGAAGGAATTTCAGAAAAAGCTGGAATAAAAGTACCAGAATTTGGAATTTTTAATGATAAACAATTAAATGCCTTCGCGACAGGCGCTTCAAAAAATAACTCTCTGGTTGCTCTAAGCTCAGGTCTTGTGAATCACATGGGAAAAGATGAAATTGAGGCAGTAATTGCACATGAGGTATCTCATATTAGTAATGGAGATATGGTAACTATGTCCTTGATACAAGGAATTGTAAATACATTTGTAATATTTTTTTCAAGAATAATAGGACATGTTGTTGACAGAGTAATTTTTAAAGTTCAAAGGGGACATGGTCCTGCTTATTATATAACAAGTATTATTGCTCAAATTTTACTGTCAATTTTGGCAAATATTATTGTAATGTGGTTTTCAAGAAAAAGAGAGTATGCAGCAGACTCTTCAGCTGCTGAGTTAGTTGGGTCGTCAAAGATGATTTCTGCACTAAAAACATTATCTTTAAAATCTAGAGTAGATTTACCAGACCAAATGGCAGCTTTTGGAATATCTGGAAAAGAAGAAAGAAGTTTTAGAAGTCTTTTTAGTAGTCACCCTTCAATTGAATCCAGAATTGATTCATTGCTAAAAAATAGCTAATTCAATAAGGTGTGATTATGGCAAGCTATAATACAAGTAATATAAAAAATGGTTTAAAAATTTTAATAAACAATGAACCTTATGAAATAATTGAAAACTCTTTCCATAAACCAGGTAAAGGGCAAGCTTTTAGCAAGATAAAACTAAAAAATTTATTTAATGGTAGGGTAAACGAAAAAACACTTAAGATTGGCGAAAGCCTAGAGTCGGCAGATATTTTAATCAAAGAGATGCAGTTTTTATATAGTGATGCCCAAGACTATTTTTTTATGGATCTTGAGAGTTTCGATCAAATAACATTAGACATAAAAGTTTTAGATGATAATTTTATTTGGCTCAAGGGAGAGGAAATCTGCTCAATTACTTTTTTTAATAATGAGCCAATAAGTATAGAATTACCATTTTTTGTAGAACTTATTGTTGATCATACTGAGCCAGGTCTTAAAGGAGATACAACATCTAAAGCAACAAAACCCGCAAAGTTAGAAACGGGTGCCGAAGTTCAGGTACCTTTGTTTATTAATGAAAATGATATTGTTAAAATTGATACTAGAAAAAAAGAATATGTTTCAAGGGTTAAATCCTAATTAATTTTTAATATATCGTCCCTTATAAGTATTTTCTGCCCAACATTAATGTTATCGCACCATTGAGATTTTTTAATTTCACCTATTAAAACTATTACTGTTGAACCTAGATTAAACATAGCTACTTCTTCCCCTTTTTTATAATTATTATAATTTTCTATTCCAGAAATATTTTTTGAGCTTGTTTTATATTTTGCTGGCATGACAATTCCATGTCTAGTAAGTGATATACATCCGACATTAACTGCCCCAATCATTATAATTGTCATCAAAAAAGATTCGCATTTAAAATTTAAAACAACTCTTTCATTTTTTGAATAAAGCTGTTTTATACCGAATGACGCATATGGGGCTACGCTGTATAAAGAACCAGATATGTGCTTCATATTTAATAGATTACTGTCATATGGAATATAAATCCTATGACAATCAGCTGGCTCTAAATAAATATTAATAAATTTCCCATTTGAAAAACTATCATTTTTTTCATCGAGTAATTCGTCTATATTATACTTATGTCTTTTCGCATGAATAAATGTATTATCATTTATTTCACCAAAGCCAGAGATTGTTCCGTCACACGGTGAAATTATATTTTTTTCATCGCTTATATTTTTTCTAAAATTTAAATCTAATTCTCTGATAAAGAAATCATTTAAATTATCATAATCACTTATTGATTTTTTTTTATATTGTCTTAAATCAATTTTAAAAAAAGCCATGTATGATTTTATGAGCAAATTTTTAATAAATGAATTTTCTAATCTTGATAAGGAAAAGGTTATTTTAGATATTAGATGAAGTGGCATCAAACAAAATAATGTAATTTTAAATTCATTTAGTATTAATTTTATATTTTTTTTCATTTTTTTTTATTCTAACCTTGTTTTTTGATATAATAATAACTATGTCAGGAAATAGCTACGGACAATTATTCAAAGTAAGCACATATGGCGAAAGTCATGGGGAAGCTATTGGCTGTATGATAGATGGTTGTCCCCCAAATCTCAAGATTGATTTAGAAGGTATTCAAAAAGATTTAGATCGAAGAAAGCCTGGGAAAACTAGACATACTTCTCAACGAAGAGAATCTGATACTGTAAAGATTTTGTCTGGAGTTTTTGATGGTAAAACAACTGGAACTCCAATAAGTTTAATAATTTATAATGATGACGCTAGGAGCAAAGATTATTCTGAAATAAAAGATTTATATAGACCCGGACATGCTGATATTACTTATGATAAAAAATATGGGGTTAGAGATTACAAAGGTGGAGGTCGTTCTTCAGCAAGAGAAACTGCAACAAGGGTTGCAGCAGGGGCAATTGCTAAACAATATTTAAAAGAGAAATTTAATCTAGAGATTCAAGGTTATCTAGCACAATTGGGGCCAATTATTGCTGATAAAATTATTTATGATGATATCGAAAAAAATCCCTTCTTTTTTCCTGACAAGAAGAAAGTTTCTGAGCTTGAAGATTATATGGATGCTTTAAGAAAAGAGGGTAATTCAATTGGTGCAAGAATTAATATAGTGGCAAAAAATGTTCCCGTAGGATTAGGCGAGCCAGTATTTGATCGTATTGATGCAGATATAGCAAAAGCTATGATGAGCATTAATGCAGTTAAGGGAGTAGAAATAGGTGCAGGCTTTGAGAGTGTAACTCAAAAAGGAACAGAACATCGTGACGAAATTGACTCAAAAAAAGGTTTTTTAAGTAATAATTCAGGAGGAACTCTTGGCGGAATCACATCTGGTCAAGATATTCAAACAAGCATTGCTATAAAGCCAACATCAAGTATTCGAATACCTGGGAAAACCATAGATAATAAAGGAAACGATTCAACTATTATTACCAAAGGAAGACATGACCCTTGCGTTGGAATTAGGGCCGTGCCAATAGCCGAAGCTATGCTTGCAATTGTTTTAATGGATCACGCACTAAGGCATAAAGCTCAAAATTTATAATCGTTTCGTAAACATAAAGTCTCTTAGTTATCATTTAAGAAAATTAGTTTTAGTAGAATTGAAAAATTATTATTCAGGTACTGTAATTTGAAAAAAGATAAATCTATATACAAAGGAAATATTCTTGATTCTCCTATTATGTTTGATAGGGCTTATTTTCATTTATCTTCATTTTATTTTTTTTATTTTGCAAGTCTTGGAGCCTTCTTACCATATTGGCCGCTATATTTAGCTTATAAAGATTTCTCTGCATATGAAATAGGTATAATCACCGGCACAATGATTGGTACAAAGATAATTGCACCTAACCTATGGGGATGGATTGCAGATAAAACCGGATTGAGACATAGAGTTATTCAATTTGGAGCACTTAGTTGCTTCTTTATATTTATGTTTTCACCGTATGTTGAGAACTTTTATGCAATGGTTACCCTAATTTTTTTCTTTAGTTTTTTTTGGAATGCATCTCTGCCACAGTTTGAAGCAGTCACAATGAATACACTTGGCTCATCTTATAATAAATATAGCCAAATTAGACTATGGGGATCTTTGGGTTTTATATTATCTGTGCTTACCCTATCAGTTTTAACAAGTAATTTGGGTATAAAAATTATTCCGTATTGTATTTTATTATTTTTATTTTTAACCTGGATTTCTACTATTTTCGTAAAAAAAACAAAAGATATCTTAAAAAAAGATGCAACATCACTTTTATCTACAGTTTTAAAGCCAGCTGTTTTAGGAATTTTACTATCATGTTTTCTGATGCAATTAAGCCATGGACCTTTTTATGCTTTTTTTGCAATTTACTTGACCGAGAATTCTTATAGCACAAATGCAATAGGAATTATTTGGTCATTAGGTGTAATAGCAGAGATTTTAATATTTATGAAAATATCATCGTGGATACCTAAGTACGGCTTAAAAAATCTATTTGTAATAAGTTTTTTATTTGCTGTATTTAGATGGTTATTAATATCACTTTTCCCTCAGAATTTGGCTATTGTAATTCTTGCAACTTTATTTCATGCAATCACGTATGGAATGTATCATGCCGTTTCAATATCACTAATTCATGAATATTTCACCGGTATTTTACAAGGAAGGGGTCAAGCATTGTATTCGAGCGTTAGTTTTGGATTGGGTGGTTCATTAGGGAGTTTTTACAGTGGATACTTATGGGAGCAAGTAGGCGGTAGTACGGTATTCTTATATGCGGGATTATTTGCTTTTTTAGGTTTTATTGTGTCGTTTATATTAGTAAAATCACGTAATAAATCATATATTAAAAGCTAAATGAAGACTTTATACGATAAATTGTGGGACGAACATCATATCCATTCTTTTGATAATGGATATAGTCTTATATATATAGATAGACATTTAATTCATGAGGTAACATCTCCTCAGGCGTTTGAAGGTTTAAAACAAGCAGGTAGAAATATTTGGAGTAAAAAAAGCATTATGGCTGTTCCAGACCATAATGTGCCAACCAAGATGAGGGAAAATGGTATAAAAGATCCTATTTCTAAAATACAAGTAGATGCTCTTGATAAAAATTGTAAAAACAATAATCTTTTAAAATTTGATCTTGAAGATATTAGACAAGGGATTGTTCATGTTGTAGGTCCAGAGCAAGGGATACTTTTACCAGGGATGACAGTTGTATGTGGCGACTCTCATACGTCAACTCATGGAGCACTTGCTGCTTTAGCATTTGGTATTGGAACATCTGAAGTTGAACATGTTCTTGCAACGCAATGTTTGCTTCAAAAAAAATCTCAAAATATGAATATAAATGTGGTTGGTGAAATGCCTAATTATTTTTACTCTAAAGATTTAGCTTTACTAATCATAAGTAAAATTGGTACTGCTGGCGGTACAGGCTTCGCAATAGAATATACTGGAAACGCAATTAGAAATTTATCAATGGAAGCAAGAATGACTCTTTGTAATATGACAATTGAAGCAGGCGCTACTACAGGTTTGATTGCTGTAGACGAGAAAACTATCTCATATGTAAATGGTAAACCATATGCACCAAAAGAAGAGGAATTTAAAAAAGCTTCAGAGTATTGGAGAGATTTAAAATCTGATGAAGGTGCTCATTTCGATAAAACTATTGAGATTGATGTTTCAAAATCGAGCCCAATGATTACTTGGGGAACCTCTCCCGAGATGGCAGTTGCAGTAGATGATAAGTTACCTGATCTTGATGACGAAAGATTTATATCTAAACGAGATGATCTAGTGAATGCATTTTCCTATATGGGTTTAAAAGAAAAGCAAAATGTTAATTCAATCGAGCTAGATAAAATTTTTATCGGTTCGTGCACAAATTCAAGGATTGAGGATCTAAGAGTTGTTGCAGATATTGTGAAAAATAAAAAAGTAGCGAAAAATATAAAAAGCGCAATCATTGTTCCAGGTTCTGGCTTAGTTAAAGAGAAGGCTGAAAAAGAAGGTTTGGATAAAATATTTAAAAAATCTGGCTTTGAATGGAGAAGCCCCGGTTGTTCAATGTGCTTAGGTATGAACGATGACAAGTTAAGCGAATATGAAAGATGCGCTTCAACATCTAACAGAAATTTTGAAGGGCGCCAAGGTAGACTTAGTAGAACTCACTTAGTAAGCCCTGCAACGGCTGCTGCTGCTGCAATTCATGGCCATTTTGTTGATGTCAGAGAAATTATTTAATTATGAGAAAATTTAAAACTTTTGAATCTATCGCTGCTTATATTGATAGAAAAAATATTGATACTGATGCGATAATACCAAAACAATATTTAAAAGCTGTAACAAGAGAAGGTTTTGGTGAAAATTTATTTGATGATTGGAGATATTTAGAGCCTGGAAATCTTGGTGATGATCACTCTTTAAGAAAAAAAAATCCAGAGTTTTTTTTATATAATCCTAAGTACCGCGGGGCTAAAATCCTAATAGCTGGTGATAATTTTGGTTGCGGCTCATCAAGAGAGCATGCGGTATGGGCATTAATGGATTATGGTTTTGATGTAGTTATTTCGACTAGCTTTGCCGATATATTTTATAATAACTGTTTTAAGAACGGCTTATTGCCTATAGCTTTACATCAGCAACAAATTAACAAATTAATTAAAGTAACTGGTAGCAATGAGAATTTAATTACAATAGATTTAAGTAATCAGATTATACAAACGAAAAATTTCGAAATTAAGTTTAACATTGATGCGAGAAGAAAAGAGGTTTTAATTGAGGGTATTGATGATATATCTGAGACATTAAAACTTAGTGATAAAATAAAAGATTATGAAAACAAGAAAGCTTTAAAGACACCTTGGATGTTTAATAGTTAAAAATATGAAAATATTAATATTACCTGGTGATGGAGTAGGAAAAGAGATAACTTCTGAAGCTCTAAAAGTAATAAATTTAATATCTAAATTATATAGTTTAAATATTGATATTGATTTTGGTTATTTTGGAGGTGTTGCGGTTGATAAGTTTAACTCTCCTTTCCCAGATGAAACAAGAGAAAAAATAAAAAAATCAGACGCAGTGTTACTAGGCGCTGTTGGAGGCCCTCAGTACGACAATGTAGAAAAAGAAAAAAAACCTGAAACTGGACTTTTAGATTTAAGAAAAAGTTTAAATCTTTTTGTAAACATTAGGCCAATAATTACATTTAAAGAATCAATTAATTACTCAAGCATTAAGAAAGAATTTATAGAAGATTTAGATATCGTTATAATTCGTGAGCTTATTAGTGGAATTTATTTTGGCGAACCAAGAGGATTCAACTCTAATTTTACTGAAGCACACAACACCATGCGTTACAACCAGACTGAAATAAAGCGTATTGCTGAATACGCTTTGAATTTATCTAAAGACCGATCAAACAAACTGTGTTCTGTTGATAAAGCAAATGTTTTAGAAGTATCACAATTGTGGAGAACCACAATTGAAGAATCTGCTATTAACTACAAAGATATTGAGCTCTCACATATGTATGTAGATAATGCAGCAATGCAATTGGTACAAAATCCAAAACAATTTGATGTCATCGTAACCGAAAACCTTTTTGGTGATATTTTATCTGATTTAGCCTCAGTTTTAACCGGCTCAATTGGGCTATTGCCTTCAGCTTCTTTGAATGAAAATGGTTTTGGAGTTTATGAGCCTATTCATGGCTCTGCTCCTGATATTGCTAATAAAAATGTTGTAAACCCAATTGCTACAATATTATCGGTCGCTATGTTATTTCAGCACTCCTTTAAAAGGGTAGACATATATAACCACATCCTTGAATCAGTAAAGATGGCATTAAACGATGGTAAATACACAAAAGATTTGTCTGAAAATGAATTTATCTCTACAAGTGAAATGGGTGACTGTATAATTCAAAAAATTGAGGAATTATATAATGACTAAAAAATATAATATTGCGATTGTCGGAGCAACTGGAGCAGTTGGTCAAATGATGATTCAAGTTCTTTTGGAAAGAAAATTTCCAATAAATGAATTATATTTGTTAGCAAGTAAAAAGTCAGACGGAAAAAAAATTAATATTTTAAATAAAGAATTCACAGTAAAAGCACTTGATGGCTTTGATTTTTCTGGAATTGACATAGCTTTATTCTCGGCCGGGAGTAATATTTCAGAAAAATATGCAAAAGAAGCAACTAATAAAAACTCTATAGTAATAGATAACACTTCATTCTTTAGATATGAGGAAGATATTCCGTTAATAGTTCCTGAGATTAATGCTAGCCAAATTACTCATTATAAAAAAACAGGAATTATAGCCAATCCTAATTGCTCAACTATTCAAATGCTTGTGGCAATAAAGCCTATTCATGATTTATGTAAAGTTATAAGAATAAATGTTTGTACGTACCAAGCAGTTTCTGGCACAGGAAATAATGCTATTAAAGAATTAAATGATCAAGTAAATGCTTATGTTAATAATAATGAAATTCTCTGGGATGTTTATCCAAAACAAATTGCATTCAATGTAATTCCACAAATAGATAACTTTATGGAAAATGGATATACAAAAGAAGAGATGAAAATGGTTTGGGAAACAAAAAAAATACTTGATGAAAAAATTGAGGTTAATCCTACAACTGTAAGAGTTCCAGTTTTTTATGGTCATTCTGAGGCTATCCATTTGGAGTTAGAAAAAAATATCACCTCCAATGAAGCAAAAAATATATTATCGGCAAAAGATAGCGGGGTAATACTAATTGATGAGCATATAGATGGTGGTTATCCATGCGCTGCTAACGAATGTGAAAATAGCAATGATGTTTACGTGGGAAGAGTTAGGGAAGATATTTCGTGTAAAAATGGACTTAATATGTGGGTGGTAAGTAATAATATTAGAAAGGGTGCTGCATTTAATAGTGTCCAAATAGCAGAACATTTAATTAAAGATTATATTTAAGAAATATCAATGAAAGTTTTATTATCCATTCAATATGATGGAAAAAATTACTACGGTTGGCAAGAACAGAAGACTCCAGATACAGTGCAAGGCAAATTACAGGAAGCCATATATAAATTTTGTCAGGAGAAAGTGAAAATATATGTCGCTGGTAGAACTGACTCTGGTGTTCATGCACTTTCACAGTATGCGCATTTTGAAACAAATACTAAACGAGAAGAAAGCACATGGCTCCTTGGTCTAAATTCTCACTTACCAGATGATATAAGAATTAACTTTGTAAAATTTATTAGCGATGAGTTTCATGCTAGATTTTCTGCACTTAGCAGAACTTATAGATACATAATATATAATAATAAAATAAAACCATGCTTAAACAGAAATAAAGTTGGATGGTATTATCTTCACCATCTTGACGAAAATAAAATGCAAAATGCCGCAAATAAACTAGTCGGCGAAAAAGATTTTTCATGTTTTCGGTCGGCACACTGCCAATCAAAATCACCAATTAAGAAGATAAATGATATAATGGTTATTAGAAAAAAAAATTTTATATTAATTGATATTAATGCTAACTCATTTCTTTATAATATGGTAAGAAATATTGTCGGTTCACTAGTGTTAGTCGGATCAGGAGAAAAAGAAATTTCTTGGATAGAAACTGTTTTAAATTCTAAAGATAGAAAAATTGCTGGTAAGCAATTTCCTCCAGACGGTTTATTTCTATTAAATATTGAATATGATTCAAAATATAATTTAAATTACGAACCGTGTTTTCCATTAGTAATAGAATAAAATGAATGATGTAAAAGTTAAAATTTGTGGATTAATGGAGCCTGAAGTTGCACTTGAGGCAGAAAAAAATGGTGCTGATTATATCGGAATTGTTTTTTGTAAAAAAAGTAAAAGATGTGTAAGTATTGAAGATTCTTTAAAAATTCTTAACGTGCTGAAAGCATCAACGAACAAAGTAGCATTATTTGCAAATGATGATGCAGATTATATTGCAAAAGTTCTTAATAAAACTAATTTTACTCATATCCAGTTTCATGGTAATGAAATTGATGAAGACTGCATGAAGTATAATTTGCCATATATAAAAGGTATTTCTTATACAAATAATGGATTCAATAATTTAGATAAAAAATTTCCAAACGCGTCAGCATTTATTATTGATAGCCATGGTGAGGATGGATTGGGCGGAACTGGCAAAACATTTGATTGGAAATCTGCAATTATAGATACAGAAAAACCCATTATTATAGCTGGCGGTCTAAATTGTGATAATGTAGAGGATGCAATTAGCACATTTTTACCCTATGGTGTTGATGTTAGTAGCGGTGTAGAATCTTCAATAGGAAAAAAAGATATATCATTAATAAAAGAATTTTTAAAGAAAGTGAAGAAATGAAAACGACCTCAAAACAAAATTTAAATGACTTTAATCAACTTCGTTATGGATACCCTGACGAAAATGGGCATTACGGTGTATTTGGAGGTACATTCGTAGCTGAAACATTGATACAACCATTAACTGATCTAAAAAATACATATTATAATTTAAAAAATGACTCGGATTTTTTAGGTGAGCTTTATTCTGAATTTGAAAATTATGTGGGAAGGCCGACACCATTATATTTTGCCAAGAGACTAACCGATAAATTAAATGGAGCAAACATCTTTTTAAAAAGAGAGGATTTATGTCATACAGGGGCGCATAAAATTAATAATACAATTGGCCAAGCTATCCTCGCAAAAAAAATGGGTAAGACAAGAATCATTGCAGAAACTGGAGCGGGTCAGCATGGTGTTGCTTCTGCAACAGTTGCCGCGAGACTTGGAATGCAATGTGTTGTTTATATGGGTGAACAAGATATTTACCGTCAATCACAAAATGTTTATAGAATGAAACTCCTTGGAGCAGAAGTTGTTCCAGTTACTTCAGGGTCAAGAACTTTAAAGGACGCTCTAAATGAAGCATTGAGAGATTGGGTTACAAATGTTGATAACACTTTTTATATTATTGGAACTGTAGCTGGGCCATCTCCTTATCCTGAACTTGTTAGAGATTTTCAAGCAATTATAGGCCGAGAGGTTATTGCGCAGATGCAAGATCTTGATAAAAAAGTTGATGCTTTAGTAGCATGTGTCGGAGGGGGTTCGAATGCAATTGGATTATTCTATCCGTTCATAAATTCAGACTCGAAGATGTATGGTATTGAGGCAGCTGGCAATGGACTTGAAACAGGGAAACACTCTGCTCCACTTAATAAAGGAAAGATTGGAGTACTTCATGGAAATAGAACTTATTTGCTTGAAGATGAAAACGGTCAAATAATAGAAACACATAGTATATCTGCAGGATTAGACTATCCAGGAGTGGGTCCTGAACATGCCTTACTAAAAGATTTAGGTCTTGTTGAATATAAGTCTGCTACTGATAAAGAGGCTATTGATGCATTCCATGAAATGTCAAAAGTTGAGGGAATTATACCTGCATTAGAAACAAGTCATGCTATTGCTTATACTATGAAGCTGGCTAAAAAAATGAAAAAAAATCAAAATATTGTTATCAATTTATCTGGCAGGGGAGATAAAGATCTAAACACTGTTGCAAAACTTGAAGGGATAAAGATTTGAGTAGGATTTCAGAAAAATTTCTTGATCTTAAACAATGCAATAAAACATGCTTGATATCCTATGTTACAGCAGGAGACCCATCAATATCTTTAAGTCTTGATATAATGCATGCATTGGTAGAATCAGGTACAGATATAATTGAACTTGGGGTACCTTTTTCAGACCCAATGGCAGATGGCCCAACAATTCAAAGAGCTTGCGAAAGGGCTTTAAAACAAAAAGTATCATGCTTTGATATATTTGAACTTGTAAAAACCTTTAGAAAAAAAAATAAAACAACACCAGTTGTATTGATGGGTTACTTAAACCCAATTGAGAGAATTGGTTACGAAAAATTTTCAAAGTTAGCTAGCGATTCTGGTGTTGACGCAGTTTTAGTTGTTGATCTTCCTCATGAGGAAGCTGAGGACATAGTTAACATTTTTAAAAAAGATAATTTAGAAAGTATTTTTCTAATTGCTCCTAATACCCAAGTAGAAAGAATTAATAAAATTTCAAAATTTGCATCAGGCTTCTTATATTATATTTCATTAAAAGGTGTGACCGGAGCTTCAACATTGAATATTCAAGAAACAGAAGCGCAATTGAAAAAAATTAAAGATAATGTCAATCTTCCTTTAGCTGTTGGCTTCGGCATAAAAGATGCTGATACAGCTAAAACTTTATCAAAGAGCGCAGATGCAATCGTTATCGGTAGCGCAATAGTTAAGATAATTGAAAATGATCAAGAAAGTAAAACTAATATAAATAATGGTATAATTGATCTTATGAAGCCCATAAGGCTTAAACTTGATAGCAATATTTCTACGGAGACATAGTTATGAGTTGGTTTGAAAAATTAATGCCAAAAAGAATCAGGGTTGACGCAGCTAAGAATAAAAAAGTTATTCCTGAAGGAGTTTGGGAGAAGTGCTCAAGTTGTAATACAGTTCTATACAGAGAGGATATTGTTCAAAATCAATTTGTTTGTACGAATTGTGGCTATCATATGAGAATATCTGCTAGAGATAGATTAGATTTCTTTTTAGACTCTGATGAAAGGAACGAGTTATTCGAAAAACTTGCATCAAAAGATTTTTTAAAATTCAAGGATAGTAAAAAATATAAAGACAGAATATCATCTGCTCAAAAAACAACAAATGAAAAAGATGCTTTAGTTGTATCAGAAGGGAAAATTAATGGAATAAGAGTAATAGTTGCAGCTTTTGAATTCTCTTTTATGGGTGGATCAATGGGTTCTGTTGTTGGAGAAAAATTTTCGCGAGCTGCAAAAGAATGTATTGAAAAGAATGTTCCGTTAGTCTGTTTCTCTGCTAGTGGGGGAGCACGTATGCAAGAGTCTTTGGTATCATTGTTCCAAATGTCTAAAACTTCAAGCGCAATTGCCGATATGAGAAAAAACTCAGTACCATTTATTTCTGTCTTAACAGATCCATGCATGGGCGGTGTTTCAGCTAGTCTTGCTATGCTTGGCGATATTAATATTGCAGAACCAAAAGCATTAGTTGGTTTCGCTGGCCCACGCGTTATAGAGCAAACTGTTCGAGAAACTTTGCCAGAAGGTTTTCAGAGAAGTGAATTTTTGTTGGAACACGGTGCTATCGATATGATAATCGATAGACGTAATTTAAAACTAGAAATTACGAACATTATAAAAACTCTAGTCAATAATTGTGCAAAAAAAAGAGTTTCTTCATAAATAACGAAAGAAAAAAACTTGAAAAATTTTACTTTAGAAGAGTGGATTGATTGGCAATGTAAATTACATCCTACAAATATGGATTTTAATCTCAGTAGAGTGATAGAAGTTGCAAAAAAGCTTAAAATAGACCAACCAGTCCCAAAAGTAATAACTGTAGCTGGTACAAACGGTAAAGGCTCAACTGTTTCGATTTTAGAGTCAATATTATATGAATCAGATTATAAAGTTGGCTCATATACATCTCCGCACCTATTGAACTTTAATGAGCGAATCAAGATTGATAAAGTTCCTGTGAAAACGAATTCTATATGTGATGCCTTTGAATCTATTGAAGAAACAAGAGGCAATATAACGCTTACATATTTTGAATTTAGCACCTTGGCTGCTTTAATTATCTTTAGCAAATCAAATTTAGATGTAATTATATTAGAAGTTGGACTTGGAGGAAGACTTGATGCGGTTAATATAATTAATCCTGATATTTCAATTATAACTAACATAGGGCTAGACCATACTGATATCTTAGGGGATGACATAGAACAAATTGCTTATGAAAAAGCAGGAGTAATGAGAAAAAATAAATCAACAGTGATTGGTTATAAAAATGTTCATAATTCAATATTGGCTGAGGGAGAAAATATAAATTCAAAAATCAGTAAAATAGAAGAGCATTATCATGCAGAAGCTAGAGATGATGATAGCTGGGTATTCGAAAATTCTGATGGTATTAAAATTAATTGCGAGCATCCGGGTATTAAGGGTGATATTCAAATTAAAAATGCAGCGGCAGCTATTCAAGCTATTCATTTATGTGATGGTCTAGAATTAAATGAAAAAAAAGTGTTAATAGGATTAAAAAATGCAAAAATTATTGGAAGATTCCAGATTTTTGAAACTAAACCAACAGTAATTTTAGATGTCGCGCATAATCCTCAAAGTATTGATATCTTGAAAGATAATTTAAATAAATATTTTCCTAATAAAAAATTTCATGCTGTATTTGGCGTCTTAAAAGATAAGGATGTCGATGAAATTTTAATAAAATTAAAAGGAGTTTTTGATTCTTGGCATATTTCAGAAAGTACGAATGAAAGAGCTTTAAGAATAACTGAATTAAAGGATAAAAAGTTTTTCACTTTAGAAAAACCATCTATCTATGGTAATATTAACAAAGCATTTGATGGTGCAATAGAAAATATAAAAAAAGAAGACGAGATTATAGTTGTATTTGGATCTAGTTACACAGTTGCACCAATATTAAGTAAATTAATAAATGAATGAGAATCTAAAAAAAAGAATTGTTGGCTTATTAGTTTTCTTGCTAATAGCCTTGGTTATTGGTCCTATGATATTTACAGGCGAAGGCCAGAAAGAGCTTAAGTTTTCTAAAATTGATAGCCAAGATAATATTAAATTTAAGTTCATAGATAAAACAAAAAATATTAAAGAAGAGGTAACAAATTCTATCAATAAGCTTGAAATAAAAGAGGAACAAGCTTTTATTAAGGATGCAAATGAAATTGAAAATGTAGATAATGATGGTAAAGTAAATTGGGTGATAAGAATTGGAACTTTTGAGAGGGAAGAAAACGCCTTAAAGCAACTATCCGATTTAAAAGATATCAAGCACAAATCTTTTATTTTAAAAATAAAAAAAGCAGAGAAGCATATGTATGCGGTAAATGTTGGCCCGTTCTTTACAGCTAAAGAAGCAAAAGAAAATTTCCTTGATATAATAAAAAATAAAAAATATTCAGAATCGTATATTATCCAAAAAAAATTAATAACTAACTGATTTAGGAATTATTTTGTTAGATATCTTTATACTAATTGTATTATTTATTTTTATTATATCTGGTTTCTTGAGAGGCTTAAAAAAAGAGATAATCTCTACCCTTAATACAATATCGATTCTTTTTTTAAGTTTCTTATATGCAAATGATTTTGGATTATATATAACAAAAAAACTTAAATTTTTCGATCTGGATATACCAGTATTTGTCTTCACTATTGTGGGTTCTATTTCAATATTTATTATTTCTTCAATTTTCTTTTACTTTTTGGGAAAAATTCTTCTTTACCCATTCTTGAATTTTGAAAATAAATTTTTTGATAAATTTTTGGGTATTATTTTTTCTTTTTTCAAAGGTTTTATTTTAATTTCAGCTTTGATATCTTTTCTTGATTACTATGAAATATTATATGTCTTAGAAAATTTTGATAAAAGTTCATCGTTTTTGGATTATTTTTTAAAATTTAGTGTACAATTGCAGAATGTGTGGAATCATTGGTATATTTGATGATAACTCTGTTAACCAGAGTTTATTCGATGGATTAACAGTCCTTCAACATAGAGGGCAGGATTCTGCTGGTATAGCTACATGTCTTGATAATAATCTCCATCAAAAAAAAGCAAAAGGATTAGTTAACGATATATTCAATGTAGATGACATGATGGAATTACAGGGAAATATGGGTATTGGTCATGTTAGGTATCCAACAGCTGGTAGTAATGGCACTGACGAAGCACAACCATTTTATGTAAATTCACCTTATGGGATAGCTCTTGCTCACAATGGAAATCTAGATAATTCTGAAATTTTGAGAGATGAGCTTCTAATAAATGATAAAAGACACATTCATACACAGTCTGATACAGAAGTTTTGTTAAACATTTTTGCTCATGAGTTATTAGGCGCTGAATCACCAACATTTAAGGTTAGTGATTTATTTAATGCTATTAATGGTGTGCATGATAGATGTTCTGGCGCATATGCAGTTGTTGCGATTATCGCTGGATATGGATTAGTTGCATTTCGTGATATTCATGGAATACGACCACTAATTTTAGGAAGAAAAAAGAATTCATCTGGCTATAGTTATATTGTTTCTTCAGAAAGTGTTGCCCTAGATCTTCTAGGATATGAAACTTTAAGGGATCTTGCTCCTGGTGAGTCAATATTTATAGACATGAAGGGTAAAATTCATAAATCAATTTATTCAAAAGAACTTGAGCTTTCCCCATGTATTTTTGAGTATGTTTATTTTTCAAGACCCGATTCAATAATAGATGGCATTAATGTTCAGGAAGCTAGGATGAGAATGGGAAAACAGTTAGCTAATAAAATATTAAGAGAGTGGGCAGACAACGACATCGATGTAATTATTCCAATTCCAGATACAAGCAGAACCGCGGCTTTAGAAATGGCAATTAGGTTAAATAAAAATTATAGAGAAGGTTTAATTAAAAATAGATATATTGGAAGAACTTTTATAATGCAAGGACAAGCTGTTAGAAAAAAATCTGTAAGATATAAGCTTAATCCGTTAACATCAGAATTTAAAAATAAAAATATATTACTCGTGGATGACTCAATTGTAAGGGGAACAACTTCCAAAGAAATTGTACAAATGGCTCGAGATTCAGGAGCGAAAAAAGTATATTTTGCATCAGCTTCACCACCAATAAGATTTCAAAATATATACGGTATTGATATGCCAAGTAAAGGTGATCTCATCGCTCATGATAAAAATGTTGATGAAGTTTGCAATGAAATTGGAGCAGATAAGCTAATTTACCAAGATTTAGAAGATTTAGTTTATGCAGTACAAGCAGGTAATCAAAAAATTAAGAAATTTGAAACTTCTGTCTTTACTGGAAAGTATTTGACAAATGTTAATGATAAGTACTTCCAAGATCTTGAAAAAAGAAGACAGTCTACTTAGGTAAATCTTAAGAATCTTGAAATATCGTAATGAGAGACATCAAATCTATATTTTTAAAATATCCCAATGATTTTTTAAGTAAAAAATACATTATTGAAATTGAGTTAAAATCGCAAACTCTGCGTTTGTATAAAAACTACGAACTAATTGAAAAATATAAAATATCCTCGTCAAAATTTGGGGAGGGGTGTGAAGAAGGCAGTAATAAAACACCATTGGGAGCACATTATATAAAAGAATTTATTGGTAGTGATGTTCCAGTCAATACTATTTTTAAAAATAGGGTTCCTACAAGCCAAAAAGTTGAGATAGTGTCTAGCCAGGAAAACTCAAATGAGGATATAATTTCTTCAAGGATACTTTGGTTAGATGGTCTAGACAAAGGTAAGAATAAAGGTGGAAACGTAGATAGTTATACTAGGTATATTTATATACACGGTACAAATGAAGAAGGATTAATAGGAGAAAAAGCATCTCATGGATGTATACGTATGAGCAATAATGATATTGTAAATTTATGTAAAAAAGATTTATTAAATACATTTGTATATATATTTAACTAAAAAAAAGAATAAATGAAAAAAAAAGATTTAAAAGATATTTTTATGGCTGGAGTAGATCGAGTTCTTGGATATAATGCTGTAAATGACTACTTAAATAAAAACCCAATACCAGGCGATCTTAATTTAATATCAATTGGCAAAGCTGGCAGCTCTATGGCAAAAGCTGCTTTAGAAAATAAAAATATACATATTAGCTCTGGTATTATAATTACAAAAATAGACCATCTCGATCAAGAAATTAAAAACTACAAAAATATACAATGCTTTGAGTCTGATCATCCAAGTCCATCACAAAAAAGTATTGACTGTGGAAATGAGTTAATTAAATACATAGAAAAAAAAGATAATAATGCAGAGTTTTTATTTCTTTTATCTGGAGGTGGTTCAAGTTTAGTAGAAAATTTAGTAGATAATTTTAGTATTATCGAGCTAATCGAGCTTACAAGTGCCTTGTTATCAAGAGGTTATAATATTAATGATATTAATTCGGTTAGAAAATACTTTTCAAAAATTAAAGGTGGAAAGTTAGCAAATTATATTAATGGTAGAAAGACAACGGTTTTAACGATTTCTGACGTACCTTATGATGACCCAAAAGTCATTGCATCTGGACCATTATCATATGATGACTCTAAAATAAATTATGATAAATATGAAAAAGATATTATTGAAAAATTGAATAAAGTAAAACCTATTCAATGTCCTGATAAAGATAACTTTTTAAACATCCAAACTAATATTATCGCGAAACTTGATGACGCTAAGCTTGCATGTAAATCATACGGAGAAAAACTTGGTTATAGAGCTTTTCTAAACGAAAAATTTATAGAAGGCGACGTAAAAAAATTAGCAAATTATTTTTCTGAATATTTGAAAGACTGTCCAGCCGGCCTTCATATCTGGGGGGGCGAGAGCTCTGTGCAACTTCCAAAATCCCCTGGTAGAGGAGGAAGAAATCAACAATTAGCTCTCTTCATGGCAGAAAAAATTAATAATCAGAATAATATAATGTTTCTTTCGGCTGGGACAGATGGTACTGATGGGCCAACAAACGACGCTGGAGGAATTGTTGATGGAAAAACAGTAGGTGTTGGTAAAAAAAGCAATCTAGAGTCTCGCGATTTTTTAAATAATGCTGATGCAGGAAATTATCTAGAGAAAACAGATTCACTCCTTACAACTGGGCCAACAGGAACAAATGTCATGGATATAATATTGGCATTAAAAAGTTAGTATTTTATATGTCTAGAAGCTCAATTTTATTATTTTTATAAACAATATAACTTGGGGAGTTATGCCAGTCGCCTAAAACATATCTAAAAAAGTTTTTCCCCATGTATTTTGTGTTATGAATGTTTTTTCTATGAGTATGTCCATGAATTATGATATTTGTATCAAATTTGTCAAAAAACTCATTAACGGTATTGTTATTGACATCCATAATGTCATCAGGCTTCTGGGAAGTAAGCTTTTTGCTCTTACCTCTAAGAAATGATGCTATTTTAGTTTTAATTTTATTATTTAATAAATTAAAAATTTTTAATGTAATTTTGTTTCTTATAAATTTTCTAAATTTTTGATAATCAATATCATCAGTACATAATAAGTCACCGTGTGTAACTAGAACCTTTTTATCATCTAAATATAAAATATAGTTTTCAGGGAGTATTTCTATATTAGTAGTCTTTGTAAATTTTTTACCGATTAAAAAGTCTCTATTTCCATGTATTAAAAAAACTTTTGTACCTTTTTTTGTAATATCATGTAATGTATCTATTATTATATTATTTTGCTCAATGTCGTATTTATCATCAATCCAAAATTCAAAAAGATCTCCAAGAATATAAAGTTCTTTCATATCAGATTTTTTTTTATCTATAAAATCAAGAAATCTCTTGGTAACTTCAGAATTGTTTATGTCTAAATGTATATCTGAAATAAAATAAATATTACTCATCTTTTTCAATAACTATTTGGTCAATAATTATTTGCTCAGTAGGGACATCTTGGTGTGGCCCATAGCTCGAGGTTTTTGATTCAGCTATTTTATCAACAACATTCATACCTTCAATCACTTGACCAAAAACGCAATAGCCCCATCCTTGAACTGTTTCGCTTGAGAAATCTAAAAAAGTATTATCTTTCAAATTTATAAAAAATTGCGCACTGGCAGAATGTGGGTCATTTGTCCTCGCCATAGCAATAGTACCTCTTTTGTTACTTAATCCGTTATTTGCTTCATTTTGAATAGGTTCAAGGGTATTCTTTTGATTCATGCTTTCATCAAAACCTCCGCCTTGTATCATGAAGTCTTTTATTACACGATGAAAAATAGTCCCAGAAAAATAACCAGCTTCAATATATTTGATAAAATTCCCTGCCGTGATAGGTGATTTATCGTTAAATAACTCAATTTGAATATCGCCAACATTTGTTATCATTTTAATACTCGTATTATTTGTCATTTCAGCGCTTGCTCCATAATTAAATATAAAAGTACAGACTAGTACCAATGAATTTATAAAATTTTTCATGTTTTAATAGCTAAATAGTGTTGTAAGTACATATTTTTTGATTAGAATACCACTCATTAATTGAAATATCATATTAATTAATCGATATATTTAACAATGTTATCCTTTTTTTTCGTATAATTAAAACATATTTCGGGGTATAGCGCAGTCTGGTAGCGCGCCTGCTTTGGGAGCAGGATGTCGGGGGTTCAAATCCCTCTACCCCGACCACGTTGATGCGCCTGTAGCTCATTTGGATAGAGCATCGGATTTCTAATCCGAGGGTAGTAGGTTCGAGTCCTACCAGGCGTGCCATACTTTTTATGGCGAGAGTAGCTCAGTTGGTAGAGCACTGGTTTGTGGTACCGGTTGTCGCGGGTTCGATCCCCGTCTCTCGCCCCAGTTTTGGTCAAATTTTGTTAATTTTAGCCATGTTTTAAAAAATTTATTGGAGTAAAAAATGGAATTAATTATAAAAGTAATACCACCACTTGTTTTAGGATCAATGTTATTTTTTTCAATAGCAATTGCCCCAAAAATATTTACAGTTTTACCAAATGAAGAAGCGGGAAAATTTGTTCGCTCAGTATTCCCTACTTACTATATGTACAATGGTATTCAGTATTTAATTTTAACAATCTTAATGATTTATTTGGGGAAAACGGGCAACGTTCTATATTTATCAGTTTTAATTTTATTATTATTCATATTAAGCAATTATGTACTAATGCCCCAAATAAATAAATCAAGAGATATAAATAATCAAAGAAGATTTAAATTTTTGCATTTATTATCTGTAGTTTTTAACTTTGTGATAATTATATCGTCAATTATTTTGATACTTATTTTGAATTGATAATTTATATTTTTTTATTGGAAGTTTTTGATAAGTCTAAGAAAATTTTAAAAAATCTATCTATTTCAGAAGATGCGGTTTTAGATAAGTTATATAATTTCACTCTCTTATCATTTGGGTATGCAAGTTTATTATAAATACCCAATTTAACGCCCATATCTAGGATAGATTGAATTGTCCCACGACTTGCAACATTTTTTGGAATATCACTACAAATTAATTCAAAGTGGGCATACCCAGATTGTTCCTTTATATACAAGGAAATAATAAAATGTGCTTTTGAGTTATAAATAAATGAAGTTGCACCTGAAGATGAAAATACCTCAGACAAAAAGTCAAAAAGCCCTTTTGGCTTTTCTTTATATAAATCTAAAATTGACTCAGTTTTTGTGACCAAATATCACTCCATATTTTTAGCTGATATCTCTTAATTTAGGTATTATACACAAAGATCAATTAAAATATTGTTATTAAGCAATAATACACTCAAAATTTGATAATAAATTCAATTTTTTATCTTGGGAAATGGGTATATTATTTACGTGATAACCATTATATTACAGTTTTTCGTATAGTATATATGTGTGGACTGTGTTACTTTCCATAGAATTTTAAAAAACTAAAAACAAGGGGATTAAAAATGAGATTTTTCATAAAATTTGTGACATTGTTTTTTTTGTCAACAAATTTACTTGCATCAAGCATAGATATTGATAATGCAACAATTAGATTAATGCCTGCTAGCGCAAAAATGACAGCAGGATATTTCATTTTCGCTAACAAAGATAATAAAGAGATAGTTTTAGTTGGAGCAAAAAGTAATTTTTTTAAACATATTGAAATTCATCAATCTTTGAAAGATGGAGATGTGATGAAAATGATAAAAATGAACTCAGTTTCAATTCCCCCAAATAGCAAATTAGAATTTAAACCAATGGGATATCACTTAATGTTAATGCAGCCTATTGACAAAATTTCAGAAAATCAAAGTATAGAAATAACACTGTCATTTGCAAATGGAGAAAGCATGGATGCGCAATTTGTCGTAAAAAAAATGGATCAAATGAAAATGTCAAAGATGGACATGGGTAATGATAGTCAATGTAGTGACATGGATATGGGTGATATGAAAATGGGTAGCATGATGAAGAATATGAAGCGCCCAGATTTTGTTTTTCCAGTTGGCGTCAAAGGTGGAAAAAGCATGATGTCAAAAAAACTAATGCTAACCTATAAGTTTGGAACTATGGATATGGATTGTTGCAGAGATAGTACAAGCTCAGTATCAGAAAGTTTCATTCAAGGCCTTGGTTTTTCAATGACCCCAATCGATATGACCATGGATATGCATATGTTTAGTGCTATGTACGCGATAGATAATAAATTTACTTTAATGGCAATGCTTCCATATGTTGAGAAAGAAATGGAAATGAAAAAGTTAACTGGCATGATGGCTGGAAAGTTACATACCACGGCTAGTAGGGGATTTGGTGATTTATCAATATCTGGATTGTATAAGCTTTCTGCAAGAGAAAATTTAAAAGTTGGTATATCTATTCCTACTGGGGAGTTCAACGAAAAAGATCACAATATGAGCGGTGTTTTGAAAACATTACCATATCCGATGCAAATTGGTTCTGGAACGTATGACTTAATACTTGGATATAACTATCAAAAAATTTTAGAAGAATGGTCATACGGATTTCAAATCAACGCTGTTAAGAGATTCGATTATAATAGTGAAGGCTGGAAATACGGAGATAGAAGAGAGATATCGGGGTGGATGTCAAAACCTCTATCAAGTAATTTAAGCCTATCAATTGGTATGGATATTGAGCATCAAGATAACGTTAAGGGCAGATCAGCGAATAGAAATACTATGACTCCAACATGGAATGAATTTTTTCATTCGCATCTTAGAGTATCCTCTAACATTGGTTTAAATTATAAAATGCCAAAATCTATGTCCCGAATCGGAATACAATGCGGAACACCAATTTACCAAGATGTAGATGGCCCGCAAATGGAGCCAGATTTTAAATGCAATGTTGGATTTTCATCAATGATGTAACCAGAACAGCTTTAATTATAATTTTTTTTGTACAGTAAAAATAGATAAATTAGAATTAAGATACAAATCCAAATAGTTGATAAATGACCAGTGAAGTGATCATAAGGACTTAATAGATAATTATAATTTGAATCAAAATTTACAGAAGTATTTTGTCTTATATTTTTTATTACAAAAACAAAACCTGCATGTATTCCTATCCCATAAGAAACTGTATTAAAACATTGCCTTATGATACCAAGAAGTATACCAAAAACGAATAATGTTAATGCAGCATCGTATGATATCGAAGTAAATAAATTACTGAATAAATTTAGTACTTCTAAGATTCCCGTATACCAATATATATTTTCATCTAAAATTAAAGGTAATTTTAAAAAATGAAAAATTGAATAAACAATAGAGCTAGAAAATAAAATAAAAATATTATTCATTAAAAATCTATTTTTTTGTATCAGAATACCTCTGAAGAATGATTCTTCAATAAAAGAAATAAGAAAGCTTAAAAAAATTATAATAAGTAAAGATATAAAAAAATATGAGTCTATAGTTATTTGAATAAAATTAAAATTTCTGATTTCAAGGAAATTCATAAAAAATAAGAGTGGTAAAGAAAGCACTATACTCACTAAAAAACCTTTAAAAACATTTTTTAAAAAAACTTTCTTGGGGCATAAAAATCCTAGTTTTTCTTTTGCGTAAATTTTTTTATATTTCATTGCGGGAATTATAAAAAGTATTGCAAGTAAAATTGTTCCATATTTTATTGCTTTATTTAAAGCAAGCATTGGTTGTTCTTCAAATTGCATGTACAATATGGAAAAAATTAATGATGATAATACTGCAAGAAATACAATATATATCGTAAAGAAGAATACATTTTTCATGATTTATTATAATACAACAGGAGCTGTTATAATTGTACTTTAATGCATTTGCAATAAATTTTCAGGGCTAGTGGCGGAATTGGTATACGCGCTGGTTTTAGGTACCAGTGGGGTAACCCGTGAGAGTTCGAGTCTCTCCTAGCCCACCAATTTTTATTATTAATAGGAGAAAATATGACATCAAAAGTTAAAAATTTAAAGGGGCTTGAGAAAGAGCTCTCAATAAGTTTTAGCTTAAAGGACATGGAGCCAACGATTGAGTCAAAGCTTAAAGAGCTGTCTAAAAACCTTGATTTAAAAGGTTTTCGGAAAGGAAAGGTGCCAATGAATGTTGTTAAAAGTAAATATTATCAACAATGTTATAACGAATCATTAAGCGAACATATAGAACAAAATTATATTCAAGTAATTATAGATGAAAAACTAAATCCAGTTGCTCCGCCTAAAATATCAATTGACGAAAATAAAAATAAAGAGAAACTTTTTTTTAAAGCACTTATTGAGGTTATGCCAGAAGTAAAAATTGTAAATATAGAAAAAATTAAATTAGAAAAACCAAAATTAAAAGTGAAAAATATCGATTTAGAAAAAGCTGTAGAAAAGATTGCAGATCAGTATAAAGAATGGAACTTAGTAGAAAGAAAATCAAAGAACGGAGATCGAGTTAAGGCAGATTTTTCAGGAACAATAAATGGTGAAGAATTTGATAATAATAAAGCAGAAGATTTTTTAATAGAGATTGGAAGCAAACAGCTTATTCCTGGTTTCGAAGAGGGCCTTATTGGTTTGAAAGCTGGCGAAGAAAAAAAACTTGATATAACTTTTCCTAAAGACTATCAAGACAGTAAGCTTGCCTCAAAACCAGTAAACTTTGATATTGTTGTTAAAGAAGTATTAGAGCCAAAGGTTTCTGAAATAAATGAAGAGTTTGTAAAAAAACTTGGAATAGAAGATGGAAAGATTGAAACCTTGCATTCTAAAATAAAAGAGGGAATGGAGAAGGACGCAATTACACTTATTGATTCTTATATGAAAAAAAACGTTATTAAAGAGTTAAGTAAGTCTCAGAAACTTGAGGTGCCAAAAACTCTTGTAAGCGAAGAAATTTCTAGAATTGATAAAGAAAATAATCCAAATGGTGATATTAAGATTAGCGAAAAAGATATGGAAAAATTATATATGAAAGAAGCTACAGAAAGGGTGAAGGCAGGCTTACTTCTGAGGGAAATTATAAATAATGAAAAGTTTGAAATCACTCAGAAAAATATTAGTGATTGGATTGATACTGTTTCAAGAGGGAACAATAATAGATCAGAAATTGAAAATTATTATATGAATAATGAAGATGCTAAGAAAAATATGGAATCTGTAATACTTGAAAATTTTGCAGTAAAATGGGTTATCGAAAAAGCAGAAGTATCAGAAAAAAACTATTCATTCGATAAATTAATGGAACTTCGATAGACTAAATCAAAATATTTGTTAGTATATAGCTCATAATGAAAAATTTTAAAAACCAAATTGATAATCTTAATCTCGTTCCAATGGTCGTTGAGCAAACTTCAAGGGGCGAAAGAGCCTATGATATATATTCAAGACTCCTTAAAGAAAGAATTATTTTTGTCGTGGGCCCAATTGAGGACTACATGGCAAATGTTATTATCGCACAATTACTTTTTTTAGAATCAGAAGATCCTAAAAAAGACATATCTATATATATTAATTCTCCAGGTGGGTCAGTAACATCAGGGATGGCTATATACGACACTATGCAATTTTGCAAACCTGACGTGAGCACATTATGTATAGGTCAGGCTGCCAGTATGGGTGCTGTACTATTAGCTGGTGGGGCAAACAAGAAAAGATTTGCTTTAGCGAACTCAAGAGTAATGATACATCAACCTCTTGGTGGATTTCAGGGGCAATCTACAGATATTCAAAT
Organism: uncultured Thiothrix sp.; assembly: GCA_902595225.1. Lineage (GTDB taxonomy): Bacteria > Pseudomonadota > Gammaproteobacteria > Poriferisulfidales. The sequence goes on along the minus strand of CACJPG010000001.1, from coordinate 279,035 downwards.
CCACGCTAAAGAAATTCAAAAAGTTAGGGAAAACTTAAATTCTATCTTGTCTAAACACACAGGAAATGATATTAATAAAATATCAAAGGACACTGATAGGGATAATTTTATGAATGCAAAAGAAGCACAAGATTATGGTATAGTTGACGGTGTTCTTGAATCTAGAAAAGATATTAAATAAACCACAAAAGTTGATTAAGGATAAAATTAATGAGTGACGATGATAAGACAGTTGATAACAAATTATTATATTGTTCATTCTGTGGAAAAAGCCAACAAGACGTAAAGAAATTAATTGCAGGTCCATCTGTATTTGTCTGTGACGAGTGCGTCGAACTTTGCAACGACATTATAAGAGAAGAACTTCTGGATCAAGAGTCTGGCGATAATAAAAAATTACCAAACCCTCATGAAATTAATGCTTCACTAGATGAATACGTTATTGATCAGTCAAGAGCTAAGAAAGTTTTATCAGTAGCAGTTTATAATCATTACAAAAGGCTTGAATCACAGTTTTCAAGAGATGATGGGGTTGAACTTTCTAAAAGTAACATCTTGTTAATTGGTCCAACAGGATGCGGCAAAACATTACTAGCAGAAACCTTAGCAAAACTTTTAAATGTTCCTTTTACAATAGCTGATGCTACAACACTAACAGAAGCTGGTTATGTAGGTGAAGATGTTGAAAACATAATTCAAAAACTTCTTCAAAAGTGTGACTACGATGTTGAAAAAGCTCAAAATGGAATAGTTTATATTGATGAAATTGATAAAATTTCAAGAAAAGCGGATAACCCATCTATAACTAGAGATGTATCTGGTGAAGGGGTTCAGCAAGCCTTATTAAAACTTATTGAGGGAACAACTGCATCTGTCCCTCCGCAAGGTGGTAGGAAGCATCCTCAACAGGAATTTGTTCAAGTTGATACGAAAAATATTTTATTTATCGTAGGTGGAGCATTTGCTGGTCTTGATAAAGTTATCAAAGATAGAACTGAGAAAAGTGGTATAGGATTTTCTGCTGAGGTTCACGAAAAAAATGACAAAGAGTCTTTAAAAGTTTTACACGATGTTGAGCCTGAAGACCTAATATCTTATGGTCTAATTCCAGAATTTGTAGGAAGACTTCCAATGATTGCAACTTTAGACGAACTCGATGAGAATGCATTGATAAAAATTCTTCTTGAGCCAAAAAACGCCATTACAAAGCAATATAGTAAACTATTTAAAATGGAAAATACTGAAATAGAGTTTCGTGACAATGCTTTAATGGCTATAGCCAAAAAAGCAAAAGAAAGAAAAACTGGTGCTAGAGGGTTAAGAACAATTCTTGAAAATGTTCTTTTAGATACTATGTATAATCTTCCTTCTACCCCAGAAGTCTCAAAAGTAGTAGTAGACGAGGCAGTAATTGAAGGTGAAACACAGCCTATTTTGATTTATGACCAAAATTCTGCTGAAAAAAGCGGTTAAAGATTAAAAGTACCTTGAAATATTGAAATATACCCACATAATATAAATATTAGAAATTTTTAATATTGAAGATTATTGGTGTATTTATGCAAAAAGAAAGCTCAGAAAATTTGGTTTTCCCAGTTTTACCCCTAAGAGATGTTATAGTATTTCCAAATATGGTTATACCGCTTTTTGTTGGGCGAGATAAATCTATAAAATCTCTTGAAGTAGCCATGGATGACAATAAGCAAATAATGTTGGTTGCTCAGAAAACTGCTGATCTAGATGATCCTCAAGATAAAGATATTTATAGGTATGGAACACTTGCTACGGTGCTTCAGCTATTAAAATTACCTGATGGAACTATAAAAGTACTTGTTGAAGGTTCAGATAGGGCTGAAATTCAAGGAGAAATATATGGTGACACATATTTTGAAGCGCAGGTAAATATCATTGAGGAACCTGTGGTTGACGATAGAGAAGTCGAAATCTTAAGCCGATCTGTAATAGATTCTTTTGATCAGTATGTAAAGCTTAATAAAAAAATTGCACCTGAAGTTATGACTTCAATTTCTGGAATTGATGATCCTGCAAGGCTAGCTGACACAATTGCTGCCCACATGGTCTTAAAAATGGAAGAAAAGCAGGCAATTCTTGAAATACACGATGTGAAAGATCGTATAGAACACATTATTAGCATAATTGAAAATGAGTTAGATATTCTTCAAGTTGAGAAAAAGATTAGAGGAAGAGTTAAAAATCAGATGGAAAAAAGTCAGCGAGAATACTATTTGAATGAACAGATGAAAGCAATTCAAAAAGAACTCGGTGACATGGATGATGTTCCAAATGAAATAGAAGAAGTTGAGCAAAAAATAAAAAAATCTGGCATGCCAAAAGAAGTAATGCAGAAAGTTAAAAGTGATGTCAATAAATTAAAAATGATGTCTCCAATGTCAGCTGAAGCATCAGTTTTGAGAAACTATATTGATGTTCTAGTTAATGTGCCTTGGAAAAAGAAGACCAAGGTAACAAAAGACTTGGTTGCTGCTGAGAAAGTTTTAGAAGACGACCACCATGGTCTAGAAAAAGTTAAAGAAAGAATTTTAGAATACCTTGCAGTTCAACAGCGGGTTAGTAAGCTTAAAGGGCCTATATTATGTCTAGTAGGGCCTCCCGGCGTAGGTAAAACAAGTTTAGGTAAATCTATTGCTAAAGCAACAGGCCGAAAATTTACAAGAATGTCACTCGGCGGAGTTAGAGACGAAGCCGAAATAAGAGGTCACAGAAGAACTTACATCGGTTCGTTGCCTGGCAAAATTATGCAGAATCTTTCAAAAGTTGGAGTTAAAAATCCTTTATTTTTATTAGATGAGATCGACAAGATGGCTATGGATTTTAGGGGCGACCCATCATCTGCTTTATTGGAAGTACTTGACTCAGAACAGAATGATACATTTTCTGATCATTACTTAGAGGTTGATTTTGATTTGTCAGACGTAATGTTTGTAGCAACTTCAAATTCAATGAATATCCCTGGTCCACTCTTAGATAGGATGGAGGTAATAAGGATTCCTGGTTATACCGAAAACGAAAAAGAAAGCATTGCAGATCGATATCTTATGCCAAAGCAACTAAAAAACAATGGATTAACCGATAAAGATATTAAATTTAACAAAAACATTTTTCTTGAAATAATTAGATCCTACACAAGAGAAGCAGGTGTAAGAAATTTAGAGAGAGAGCTTTCTAAAATTTGTAGAAAAGTAGTGAAAAAACTTTTACTTAATAAAAAGTTAAAGAATATCAAGATTGACGCTAAAAGTTTAACAGAATTTTTAGGAGTTAAGAGATTCAAACACGGCGAGGCTGAAAAAGAGAATGTAGTTGGTTTGGTTAATGGCTTAGCATGGACAGAAGTTGGTGGTGAATTGCTTAGCGTTGAAACTGCTGTAATACCAGGTAAAGGAAAATATATATTAACTGGATCATTAGGCGATGTCATGCAAGAATCAATTCGTGCAGCTATGACAATTGTTAGAAAAAGAGCATTAAATATGAATATTGAAAAAGATTTTCATGAAACAAAGGATATTCACGTTCACTTTCCAGAGGGAGCTACACCTAAAGATGGACCAAGTGCTGGCGTTGGAATTGTAACTTCATTGGTTTCAGCATTGACAGATAACCCGGTTAAATCATCTGTTGCTATGACAGGTGAAATAAATCTTCATGGCCAAGTTTTACCAATAGGTGGATTGAAGGAAAAGATGCTTGCGGCATTAAGGGGTGGTATTAAAACCGTTATCATTCCTGTGGAAAATGAAAAAGACCTTTCAGAGATACCAGACAATATTAAAAATAATTTAGAGATAAAAAAAGTTGAGTGGGTCGAGGAGGTTCTTTCATTAGCTCTTGAAAACCCAGTTCCAGGCCTTCAATTACCTCAAAATAAAATTAGTGGAAAAACTGAAAGCAAAGATGTTTTAACACATTAATAAATAATACAATAAAAACAATAGTTTATTTTGTAAATTAGTTAAACATTATATTATAATCTTTATCGCTAAATATTTAATATTATTTCTTTGTTGACAGAGAAATTCCCCTTAATGTATAAATGACAGGGTTAGCAAGCAAATAATTACGGATAAACAATTTCACAATTCACTTAAATTTAGAGGATAATAATAATGAATAAATCAGACTTAATAGACGCAATTGCAAGTTCTACAGATGTAAAAAAAGCAGAAGCTGGAAGAGCTCTTGAAGCTGTGTTAGATGCAATTACATCAGCATTAAAATCAGGTGAAAAAGTTACAATTCCTGGTTTCGGAACATTTGAAGTAAGACATAGAAACGCTAGAATGGGTAGAAATCCTCAGACAGGGGAATCAATTCAAATCAAAGCTTCAAATACACCTGGATTCAAAGCTGGTAAAGCTTTAAAGGATGCTCTAAACTAAGTCCGCCCTTGACTTTCAGGGTGCTTAGCTCAGTTGGTAGAGCGTCGCCCTTACAAGGCGGATGTCGGGGGTTCGAATCCCTCAGCACCCACCAAGTAAAGTGTTAAGGAGTGGTAGTTCAGTTTGGTTAGAATACCTGCCTGTCACGCAGGGGGTCGCGGGTTCGAGTCCCGTCCACTCCGCCATGTAAATTTGAAAGGAAAAAAAATTGTTACAAAATATTAGAGATCGAGCAACAGGATGGATAGCTTATGTAATAGTTATTGGAATAAGCATACCATTCGCATTATGGGGTATAGACCAATATTTTACAGGTGGAAATATCATTGTTGCAGAAGTTAATGATACAAAAATCTCTGCTGAAAGGTTAAATGGCGAATATCAAGATAGGCTAAGAGAGATGCAAAGCATCATCTCCAAAGATCAAGACGAAGCAGAACTTCAAAAAAAAATTATAAAAAGAACTGTTCTTGATGAATTAATTGACAGTGTAATCGTTAGAGAATTTGTTAACGAGAACAAATTTCAGATCTCAGAACAATCTTTAATAAAAGATATTAGAAATAATAAAATATTTCACTCAAATAACAAATTTAGTTCGAAAATATATAAGGCATTACTTGATAGACAAGGCATAAAGACAACAGACTATGAAAGAATAAGAAAATCTGAGCTTAAAACACTTCAGTTTTACAATAATATTGTTCAATCATCTTTTATACCTTCGCAAAATATTAAATTATTAAAGCAACTAAAATATCAAACAAGAAATTTTAAAATCTTATCTTTAAGCTATAACGATTTTATTAATGATAAAGAAGTATTTTCTGAAGACCAAAAAAAAGATTTTTTTGTGAAGTACAAAAATATATTTGCAATGCCAGAAAAAATAAATATTAATTATATCATTTTTGAAAAAGATAAATTAAAAGATTCAATAAAAATTGGAGATAAAGATTTATTAAATTTTTATAATGAAAATAAATATAAGTATGTTGTTCCCGAGAAAAGAAATGTAAGTCAAATATTTTTATCTAATAAAAAAAGTTCTAAGGATGAAAATAAAGCCAAAATTGTTGAAATAAGTGAAAAACTTACTTCAAATTTAAATTTTTCTGATCTTGCAGAAGAATATTCAAATGATGAACTTTCAAAAGATAAGGGTGGAAATATTGGGTGGATTACGAGCAAAGACCTTAGTGGCGAATTATCAAATTCAATTTTTAGTATCGCAAATATTGGTGATGTTAGTAAAATTTTAGAGACTGAACAAGGTTTTTATATATTTAAACTAATTGATATAAAAGACTCAAAAATAAAAAAATTTGATGATATAAAAAATAATCTTAGGAAAGATTATAAAAACATCCAGATTTCTAGGAAATATGAGGTATTATACGAAGACTTGGCAAATATTCTTTTCGAAAATCCTAATTCTTTAGATAAAGTTGAGCAATATTTATCTGTCAAGAAAATCTCTACAGGTTTACTAACATTGCCCCAAATTAAGAGTCAGCATAAGATTTTTAGTGATCCAAAAGTTTTGGCTGTTTTAAGCTCACCCTCTGTATCAAATGATAATCTAAACAGCGAGCCAATTGAGATTATGGATAAACTTATAATGTTTAGGGTTAGTGAAAAATCTAAAAAAGAATATAAAAAATATAAAGAAGTTGAAAACGAAATTTTATCCTTACTGAAAACTGAAAAATCAATAGAAAATATGAAAAATTCTATTAAAGATATTGAGGAAAAAGTTAGAAAAGGTAAACCGCTCTCAGAAATTGAAAAGATGGTTAATAAGAAGTTTACATCTTATAATTCAATAGAAAGAGATGACGATAGTATTCCTCCATCTATATTAGATAAAGTCTTTTCTTTAAATTTAAAGAACAATGTAACAAGCATTGAATCGGGGACTGGTAATTATGAGCTTATATTTTTAGATTCTATAGGTTCTGGGGAAACAGATTTGAGTCAGAAATCAATTAATACAATGTTTAATAATGATCAAGTAAATTCATTATTGTATGCTGTTATTCAAAGTATGCGAGATAAATCAAATATAAAAATATATTCTGAAAATCTTTAATAAATGAAAAAACTACCTTCAACAAAAATAATAATATTATCTTTATTTTTGGGATTAATCACGGGCTCTATTTTAACAAAATCAAGTACAGTATTTGGCTTTAATGTCTATGAAATAGTTGATGTCTTTGGGCAGGTTTTTTTAAATGCTTTAAAGATGATAGTTATACCATTAATAATGTCTTCATTAATTTATAATATCGCAAAGTTTGAAAATGTTGAGGGATTATCTTTAATAAGTATTAAAACAGTTTTATTTTATATTTTATCAAGTTTTGCAGCTATTCTTATCGGAATAACAATTGTAAATTTAGTTTCCCCTGGGTTATCTGAAGGAATTGGAGCTGGATCTCTGCTTGGACTTAATAATAAATCTGAAATAGATTTAATAATAAACTCCCAAAACGAATATACCTTAAGTTCATTTTTTTTAAAAATATTTTCGGGCAATATATTTACTTCAATTGCTTCCGGAAATATGTTGTTCATAATTTTATTTAGTATTTTGATTGGAATATCTATTAGATCTATAAAATCAAAAAGTATGGATGTAATAAAAGACTTTTGGGAGGGAACATATTTAATCTTTATTAAAATAATGTATTTAATTTTATTCTTTACTCCATTTGGAATATTTTTTTTAGTTACAAAGGCTAGCATGAGTTTTGAGCCAGAAAGTTATGTTATTCTTTCCAAGTTTTTCTTAACTGTCATTTCATCTCTTATGATACATATGTTCGTCTTCTATTCATTAATTTTGATGATTTTTAAAGTTAATGTTATTAAGCATTTTAAGGGTGTTAGTCAGGCATTACTTGTGGCTTTCTCAACAAGTTCTTCTGTTGCAACGATCCCAGTTACCTCAAGATGTTTAATTGAAAAATTAAGTTACAAAGAGGATAAAGTTAATTTTATTATACCTATTGGAGCAACAATCAATATGGATGGTACAGCCTTGTTTGAGTGTGTAGTTGTTATTTTTATTGCTCAGTTATACGGAATAGATCTAAGTTTTATTGAACAACTTTTAATTTTATTATTAGCATTAATTACTTCTATTGGAGTTGCAGGAATTCCATCAGCAAGCTTCGTTGCTATTATAGTAATTTTAGGGGCCGTTGGTCTTCCATTTGAGGCAGTAGGTATAATTATTGGTATTGATAGATTACTAGACATGTTAAGAACAAGTGTAAATGTCTATGGAGATACATGTTGTGTTAGTATTGTTGCAAAATAATTTTTATTCAATTGATGGCATTCCAATAATATTAAAACCTGAGTCAACATATATAGTTTGACCGGTTATGCCACTGGCGCCGTCAGATGCCAGGAAGGATGCAGTATCACCTACTTGCTGGATAGTTACATTTCTTTTTAATGGAGAATTTTTTTCAACATGATCGAGCATTTTTCTAAAGTCAGATATTCCAGCAGCAGCTAGAGTTTTGATTGGCCCTGCCGAGATGCAATTTACTCTAATATTATTTTCACCTAAGGAATATGCAAGATATCTCACATTCGCCTCAAGACTTGCTTTTGCAACTCCCATAACATTGTAATTTGGCATACCTCTTACCGCGCCAAGATAAGAAAGAGATATTACGGAAGGGTTTGATCCTTTTAACATTGGTTTCGCTTCTTTACAAAGCTCCAATAAGCTATAACTGCTAATACTGTGTGCTTGAACAAATCCATCTTTAGTTGTTTTTTCAACATAATTTCCCTCTAGTTCCTCTTTTGGGGCAAATGCAAGCGAGTGGATTAATATATCAAACTCTTTCCAATGATTTGATAGTTCTTCGAGCATCTTACTAATCGAGCCATCAATGGACACATCGCAAGGTAAAACAATATTTGACCCACATTCGTTAGCTAATTTTTCAACTCTTTCTTTTAACTTATCATTTTGGTATGTGAATGCTAATTCAGCACCATTATTTTTTAAAGATTCAGAAATACCCCAAGCAATAGATCTATTACTTGCAATTCCGAGTATAAGTGCTTTTTTCCCCTCAAGATTTTTCATATAGGTATTGTATATCATATTTTATTTATTATGGAGTAAAATATATAATAATCAGAAAATTTGAGCTTATTCAGATGTCCATAAATTTTAAAAATATTTTCTTTTTGTCTATTTTTTTAATAGGCTGCTCTGACAACCCATTAAATAGTCCATATAGTGAAAATACAACAGGAGAGAATATACTTTATTCTTCATTTCAAGAAAGACCAAAACATCTAGACCCTGTAAGATCTTATAGCTCAAATGAGTATGCCTTTTTAGCGCAAATATATGAGCCTTTATTTCAATATCATTATTTAAAAAAACCATATGAATTAATACCACTTACCGCTAGTAAGTTGCCAGATATTAAATATTTAAATAACGAACTAAAAATTACAAAAAATTATAATGAAGTTCAATATACAAAGTATATTTTAAATATTAAAAAAGGAATTTTATACCAAAATCACCCAGCATTTTATAAGGAAAATGGTAATTATTATTATCATGCACTAAGCAATAAAGATTTAGCTAATATTAATACATTAAAAGATTTTAAAAAAGAAAGCACAAGAGAATTAATAGCGGATGATTATATTTATCAAATTAAAAGACTTGCTGATAATTCTAATCATTCTCCTATCGCCGGAGTCATGCAAGAGTATATTCTTGGTTTCAATGAGTATAAGGAAAAACTTAGTAATTTAGAAAATCAAAATTCAAAAGATAAAATAGATTTCATGAAAGTAAATCAAATTTCTGGTATAAAAAAAATTGATAACTATACATTCTCAATAATTTTAAAAAAACAATATCCTCAATTTGTATATTGGCTTGCAATGCCATTTTTTTCCCCAATGCCATGGGAAGCAGATTTATTTTATAATCAAAAAATCTTAAAGAATAAGAATATAACTCTCAACTGGTATCCTATTGGCACTGGTCCTTTTAAGTTGACAGAGAATAATCCAAATTTAAGGATGGTCTTAAAAAAAAATGAGAATTTCAGGGGCGAAGTCTATCCATCATTAAAAGATAAAATTGAAAATAAAAAGTTAATATCAATAAATAAAGAAAAAGTTATTCCTTTTATTGATAAAGCTATTTTTTCTCTTGAGAAAGAGCAAATTCCTAGGTGGAATAAATTTCTTCAGGGTTATTATGATAATTCAGGTATAGCATCAGATAATTATGATCAAGCTGTTTCTCTTGATAGTTCTGGAGATATATCTTTAACAGAGGAGCTTGAAAGCAAAGGAATACATTTATCAATGGCTACAGCAGCATCTACTTATTACATAGGTTTTAACATGCTTGATAATACAGTTGGTGGAAACAGTGTGCGTTCTAAATACTTAAGGCAAGCTATATCCCTAGCAATTGACTATGAGGAATATATCTCTATTTTTACTAATGGAAGAGGAATAGTTGCTCAAAGCCCAATTCCACCTGGAATTTTTGGATACCAAGATGGTATAAAAAAATATAACCAGACACTTTTTAATATGAATAATCAAAGATTGGTAAAAAAAACCATAAGAGATGCAAAATTATTGATGAAAAAAGCTGGGTACGAAAATGGTATCGATATAAATACGGGTAAACCTTTAGTTTTATATTTCGAAGCAACAGGTGCAGGTGCTGATACTTATTCATTTTTAAATTGGCTTAGAAAACAATTTAAAAAAATTGATATACAGCTTGTTACTCGGGTCACTGATTATAATAGATTTCAAGAAAAAATGATTAATGGTACTGGACAGATATTTCAATGGGGCTGGAATGCAGACTACCCAGATCCTGAAAATTTTTTATTTCTTTTATATAGTAAAAATGGAAAAGTTAATTATAGCGGGGAAAATGCAGCAAATTATAATAGCGAAGCATTTGACGAATTATTTATCAAAATGAAAAATATGAAAAACTCTCCAAGAAGAGAAAAAATAATTGATAAAATGTTGTCTATAATTCAAGAAGATTGTCCATGGATTTGGGGATTTCATCCGAAATCTTTTTCTTTGTCACACGGATGGGTTCAAAATGTGGAATCAAATCTAATGGCTAATAATACTTTAAAGTATAAAAAAATAAGTATAAAAGAAAGGGAGGGGAATATAAAAATATGGAACAAAGCTAATTTCACATTATTATATGTTTTATTATTTTTATTTATTTCTTTAATTGTCTCTGTATTTATTATGATAAAGAAAAAAGATAAAGAAAAAGCTTATGATTAATTATGTTATAAAAAGATTTTTATATGCCATACCTATTTTAATAGGGGTAAACCTTCTAACATTCACCTTATTTTTTGTTGTTAATTCTCCTGAAGAGGTTGCAAGACTTCACCTTGGCAATAAAAGAGTAACACAAGAACAAATAATATCGTGGAATGAGCAAAGGGGATACAACTACCCGTTATTTATAAATCAATCGGAGCAGGGTATAAACGTTATAAAAAAAACCATTTTTTATGAGAAATCTTTAAAACTATTCTATTTCGAATTTGGAATTTCTGATAGCGGAAGAGATATCAAGTACGATATAAAACAAAGAATGTGGCCAAGTTTAGCTATAGCATTACCCTCATTATTAGTTGGGCTAATGTTAAATATTACGTTTGCTTTATTTTTTGTCTTTTTTCGGTCTACTCGAGTTGATTATATAGGGGTGATTATTTGTGTTGCGCTGATGTCAATATCCAGTCTTTTTTATATTATTGGGGGACAATATCTAATAAGTAAGTTACTTCAACTTGTTCCAATCTCTGGTTACTCACAAGGATATGAGGCAATAAAATTCTTAGTTTTGCCTGTTTTAATAAGTGTAATATACGGTATTGGCTCGGGAACAAGATGGTACAGATCTTTATTTCTTGAAGAAATTGAAAAGGATTATGTAAAAACTGCAAAATCGAAAGGATTATCAGAGGCTTCCGTTCTATTTAAGCATGTTTTTAAAAATGCTTTGATTCCAATACTTACAGGGGTAGTAGTTATTTTACCTTTACTTTTTCTAGGAAGCTTAATAGTTGAGTCCTTCTTTGGTATTCCAGGTCTAGGAAGTTATACAATTGACGCGATACAGAGTCAAGATTTTGCTATTGTTAGAGCAATGGTCTTTCTAGGAACAGTACTATATATAATTGGGCTTATACTAACGGATATATCCTACACGTTAGTTGATCCACGGGTTAGGTTAAAATAATGTTTGCATTTCTTCTAACAGATATATTTTTTTATATAATTATTTTCTCATTAGGTTATTACGTATATTACGTAAGAAACACAAAAGATATTTTAGAGACTTGGAAGCATGTTTTTAAAAGTAATACAGGAATTATTTCTATTGTCGTGCTCGCATTCTTCTTATTGATTGCAATTCTAGACTCAATTCATTTTAAGGAGAAAATAAAAAACGAAAAAAATGATTTAATTTCATATAGCTCTGAAATAAAAAGTGTCTTGGATTTAATTCTCTTGCCAACTTACCAAAATACAGAAAAAAGTTACTCTTCCCCATTTTCCTCAAATTTATATTCAAAAGAGACTAGAATTTTAGAAAATAATATTGAACAAAGGGTGTATCCAAAATTATTATATAAAGGAAATCATAATAAATATTCTGAGAAAAATTCTTATAACATATTTTTAACTTTTATATTTTCATTATTAAAATATATTTTAATTTTTTCTATATTTTATTTTTTTCTATTTTATAAAACGGTTTTTAAGGGAATTTCAAATCTTTTTCATCATTTAAATTCCAACAAAACTTTTTTTATAACTATATCGGTTATATTGCTAATATCAATTTTTTTATATGATTTAAGCTTGCAATATTATGTATTAGGTACAGATAAGGTGGGCGTGGATGTTTTATATAAAAGTATTAAAAGTATCAGAACCGGAATCCTTATTGGGACTTTAACAACGATTGTTATGCTGCCATTTGCCATATTTCTTGGAATTTTTGCAGGGTACATAGGTGGGCTAGTTGATGATGTAATTCAATATGTTTATACAACACTTAATTCAATCCCAAGTGTTTTATTGATTGCATCAGCAATTTTGATGTTACAAGTATATATGGCAAACAATCCTATGAACTTTGAAAATATTTATGAAAGAGCTGACTTAAGATTATTTTTTCTTTGTATGATTCTTGGACTTACAAGCTGGACTGGACTATGTAGGCTTTTAAGGGGTGAGTCAATGAAGCTTAGAGAAGTCGATTATGTTCAGGCCTCTAAGACATTCGGGCTTAGCAGAATTTCAATTATTATTAGGCATATTATTCCAAATATTATGCATATTGTTATTATTACAATAGTTTTAGACTTTAGTGCTCTAGTATTAGCGGAGGCTGTATTATCTTATGTTAACATTGGTGTTGATCCAACAACTTATAGTTGGGGGAATATGATTAATGCAGCACGTTTAGAAATGTCAAAAGAGCCAATAGTATGGTGGTCACTTTTTTCAGCTTTTACATTTATGTTTATACTTGTCCTTTTTGCTAATCTTTTCTCAGATGTTGTAAGAGAAGCATTTGACCCGAGATCAACTAAAAATTATGACTGAGCTATTAAAAATAAATAATCTTTGTTTATCTATATCTTCAGACAATGAATCAGAAATTCTGAAAAATATAAATTTTTCTTTAAAAGAATCTGAAATTCTTTCATTAATAGGTGAATCTGGAAGCGGAAAATCTCTTACAGCTCTTTCAATAATAAGACTACTAGAAAATAATTGCCGTGTAACCTCTGGAGATATAATTTTTAACAAAAAAAATTTACTATCCCTAGAAGAGAGAAGCATGCGCATTATTAGAAGGAATGATATCTCAATGATATTTCAAGAACCAATGAGGTCTCTTAATCCCGTAATGAGCATAGCTGATCAACTTGAAGAATCTTATAAAAATGAAAATAAAAAAGATATAAAAAATAAAATTGTTGAAAACCTAATTTCTGTTGGCATAAATGATGCAGAAAGAGTGATGAGTCTTTTCCCCCATCAGTTATCAGGTGGTATGAAACAGCGAATAATGATTGCAATGGCAATTGCCTGTAAGCCTAAATTATTAATAGCTGATGAGCCAACTACTTCTCTTGATGTTACAATTCAAAAACAGGTTTTAGATCTCTTATTAAAACTCAAAGATGATCTTAATATGTCGATACTTTTTATAACACATGATCTTGCTGTAGCCTCTCAAATATCCGACAGAATTGTTGTTATGAAAAGTGGTGAGATTGTTGAAGACAATTATTCAATGGATTTCTTCAAAAATCCTAAAAGCTCATATAGCAAGACTCTTCTTGAATCGTCATCATATACTAAAAGAAATGCTTCGAGAGAGAATAAAGAAAACCAAAATGTTTTAGAAGTAAATAATTTAAAAGTTTACTTTAAAGAAAAAAAACCTTTTTTATCAAAAGAGCAGCCTTATAAAAAAGCTGTTGATGATGTAAGTATTTCAATTGAGTCGGGAGTAACTCATGCTATCGTAGGCGAGTCAGGGTCTGGTAAAACAACAGTAGCAAAATCTATAATGGGTCTTACAAGCATAACAGAAGGTAATATTAAAATACTTAATCAAGATATTCTTAAAATGAAGAATAATTATAGATCAAACTTCAGAAGAAACTATCAAATGATTTTCCAAGATCCTTTTTCTTCTTTAAATCCAAGAATGCGAGTTGGTTCAATTATTAAAGAAGGATTGAGCTTTTTAAAACCAGAGTTGAATAATGATGAAGTCAATTCGTCTATAATAAATGCTATTAAAAGCGTAGGTTTAAATGAAAATTCAATTTATAAATATCCTCATCAATTCTCGGGTGGGCAGCGTCAACGGATTGCAATAGCTAGAGTTCTCGTTTTAGATCCTAAGTTATTAATTTGTGATGAGCCTACAAGCTCACTAGACGTTACGGTACAGAAACAAGTCCTAGATTTGTTAATAGATATTCAAAATAGAAGGCATATTTCATATCTATTCATATCCCATGATATAAACCTTGTATCAAGCATAGCAGATAAAATATCAGTAATGTATCAAGGTAAAATAGTTGAGAGTGGTAAAACCTCTGATATAATTGAAAATACTTCAAACGATTATACAAAAAAATTATTAAGTTCAGTTCCTCAAATTATATAAAAATTATGAATTTAAAATTAAATGAGATTGAAAATTGGTATCAAACCCTTTCTGGAAAAATCAATTCAGAGCTAATAATAAGAAGCATAAAAATTTTTTTTAATACAAGTCCTGAAAAGAATATCTTATATTTTGGTCCTGAAGCTATTATAAAAGAAATTATTGAGAATAATTATAATTTTAATAGTTTCTACGTATCATCTTCTGTGAGCGGAGATTTGGCAGCAGACTTACAAAAATTACCTTTTAAAGATTCATCTATTGATAATATTATATTAATACATTCATTAGATATTGATAATAATCCGCATGGTGCATTTAGAGAAATCGATAGAATTATTAAAGATGACGGTCAATTAGTTATTACTGGATTTAATAAATTAAGTTTATTATTTATATACTCATATCTTCCAATAAAATCCATTTTTAGAAAGAGAAAATACGTAGGAATAAACAGACTGCATGATTGGATGTCTCTATTTTCGTATCAAGTAAATCAAATTTCAAATATAAATAAATTACCTCCTATGAAAAGTGAAAAAATTTTAAATTATTTTAAATTTTTGAATAATAGCTTCTTCTCTAAAATTAATTATTTTGGAATTTCATACATATTTTTTGCAAAGAAAAATACCTATAAGTTTATCTTAAATAAAAACTGGCATAAAAAAGATAACATAATTCTGGGAAAATTTTCTAAACCGATAGTACATAATAATTATGAAAGATAAAGTTATTATTTATACAGATGGTGCCTGCAAGGGTAATCCAGGAGTTGGAGGATGGGGCGCAATTTTGTCATATAAAGAAGAAAGTAAGAAAATTTATGGGTACGAAGAGGACACAACAAATAATAGAATGGAATTAACCGCTGCAATACAAGCATTAGGCACCTTAAAATTTAAATCAAAGGTAATTCTTCACACAGACTCAAAATACTTAATGGATGGGATAAATGAATGGATAAAAGTCTGGAAGGAAAATGATTGGAGAACATCAAATAAAAAGTTAGTTAAGAATAAAGATTTATGGGAGGATATTGATAAATTCAATCAATTTCATGACATTGAATGGAAATGGGTAAAAGGTCATAGTGGAGATATTGGAAATGAAACTGCAGATGAATTAGCAAACAAAGCTATAATTAATAAAGCTGAGAAAAAAAATGCATAGACAAATTATATTAGATACAGAGACAACCGGTTTAGACACCACTAGAAATCACAAAATTATTGAAATTGGATGTATAGAGATAATAGATAGAAAATATACTGGGAAAGACTTCCATTTTTATTTAAATCCTAAAAGAAAAATTGATCAAGGAGCAATCAATATCCATGGTATTACAAATGAGTTTCTTGAGGATAAACCATTGTTTGCTGATATTAAAGATGATTTGTTTGAATTTATTAATGGTTCAGAGTTAATAATTCACAATGCTCCATTTGATGTTGGATTTATAGAACACGAATACAAGTTAGCAAATCACATTATAAAACTAGCCGAAAATTGTAATATCTTTGACACTCTTGTTTATGCAAGAAAATTACATCCTGGCCAAAAAAATAGTTTAGATGCATTATGCAAAAGGTACAATGTTGATAATTCTTCAAGAGATTTTCACGGAGCATTACTTGATGCAAGAATTTTAGGAGATGTGTATTTAGCAATGACTGGGGGCCAAACTTCTTTTGCCTTGCAAGATAATGATGAATACAAAAAAATAAATAATAAAAATATTTCAACTGAAGATTTGCCCGTTATAGAGGCTGATGAGGAGGAGCTTAGACAACATCAAGAACTATGCAACAAAATCGATGAAATATCAGACGGCAGTTGTATTTGGAAAATCTCAAAGTTTTGATATAATAAGCAAATTAAAAATTATAACAAGGCGGAATTAGAATGGATAAAATATTTATGCTTATCATACTCCTTATTATAGGGTTCTGGGGATATTTAAAATACAGTGAAGACTCAGGCAACTGGGTTGCTTTACATAATGATAGTATTATTGGAGAGTACAGTTCTTACACCGAATGTATTGATGATGTAAAAGCACAAATCGATGTAAGTGTTGAAGTTTTTTCTTGTAGTAGAGATTAAATTAGTTATCTTTTAAAATTTTTTTTGTTAATCGATTTTTCTGAATCGACCAGTCCTTTTTCTTTTCAGATTGTCTTTTATCATATTTTTTCTTTCCCTTTGCAATGCCAATTCCTAATTTAACTTTATTATTTTTCCAATATAATGATAAGGGGATTATTGTTAATCCGTCTTTATTAACTTTTCCAATTAACATAGAAATCTCTTTTTGATTCAATAATAATTTTCTTGTTCTGTTTACATTCTTTTCGCTTATGTCATTAATATATGATGGTGGTGAAATATGTGATCCGATTAATAAAAGATTTCCTTTTAAAACTTTAACATAAGCTTCTTTTAATTGAACTTTCATTGACCTAATTCCTTTTACTTCCCACCCCTCGAGCACAATCCCAGCTTCTAATTTTTCAAGAATATAATAATCATGCGAAGCTTTTTTGTTGACAGCTATAATATTTTCTGTATTTTTATCATTTTGTCCCATATCATTTACAATATTAACATAAGAATAGTATTTACTAATGGCAATAAATAGAACCTCCTCTCATGGTGAATGGTCCTCTAGAACAGCATTTATATTAGCTGCTGCGGGATCAGCTGTTGGTCTTGGAAATATATGGAAATTTCCATATATTGCCGGAGAGAATGGTGGTGGTGCTTTTGTTTTAATTTATATTATGTGTGTTTTATTTATTGGAATTCCAATAATGCTTTCAGAAGTCTACTTAGGTAAACGTGGAAGGTTGAATCCAATCGCTTCGATTAGATATATATCAGAAAGAGAAAACAGGTCAAAAAATTGGCAAATTATAGGTCTTATCGGAATTCTTGCAGGTATTTTAATTTTGTCTTACTACAGTGTTATTGCTGGATGGACAATGGCTTATGCCTCAAGAACAGCTTTTGGTGTCTTGAATAATATTGATGCAAGTGGCGCAGCCTTAGTTTTTGAAAACTTTATTTCAGATCCCGAAAGACTTTTAGCTTGGCACACCATGTTTTCAATAATTACCGCAGTTGTTGTTTCTAGGGGTGTAAAGTCCGGTTTAGAAAATACAGTTATAAGACTTATGCCAGCTTTACTTGTTTTATTGTTAGCTTTAGTATTTTTTTCAGCAGTTGAGGGCGACTTTGTAAACGGTGTTAAGTTCATGCTTTATCCTGATTTTAGTCAAGTAACTTGGAAGACTGTTTTAATTGCTATGGGCCAAGCTTTCTTTAGTCTTAGTTTAGGCATGGGCGCTTTAATGGTGTATGGATCGTACTTATCAAGTGAAATTTCAATCCCAAAAACATGCGTAATTGTAGCTTCTTTAGATACAATGGTAGCCTTACTTGCTGGATTAGCAATATTTCCAATTGTGATATCAAGCGGTCTTGAAATGACCCAAGGCCCTGGTCTCATTTTTCAAACTTTAACTGTGGCGTTTGGTTTAATGCCTGGGGGTCAATTGTTTGGAACATTATTTTTTATTTTATTAATTGTAGCAGCATGGACATCTTCAATTTCACTAATCGAACCAATGATTATTTGGTTAATAGAAAAATATAATATTTCTAGAATACAGGCGGCGATTTTTTCTGCAGCATTAGCATGGTTTATAGGCATAGGAACAATTATTTCTTTCAATATTGGATCTGATATTAAAATTTTTGGCCTTAATATTTTTGAATCTTTAGATTATCTTACTTCTAACATACTTCTTCCTATGGGGGGAATTCTAATTACAATATATGTAAGTTGGTTTTTATCAAAAGAGAAGGTTAACTCTGAGCTAAAAATAAATTCAAATATTTTAAGAATGTTATGGTACTTTTCGGCAAGAGTAATTGCACCGATTGCAGTTATCTTTGTTATGCTTAATGCTCTTGGAATCAAGATAAATATATTCTAATTAAAATAGAAAATGATTATAAAAAAAGAGGCAATAATACTTAAAGATATTGAGACAGTTTTTAATATCGTTAATAACGTAGAAAAATACAAAAACTTTGTTCCATACTGTACAAATTCTGAAATTCTTCTAGAAAGCGATAAAATAATGGAAGCAAAACTTGAGTTCAATCTTAAAGGTTTTACAACATCATTCACAACAAAAAATGAAGTAAATAAAAATAAGTCGATAAATATGAAGCTTATTGATGGTCCTTTTAAATATTTGGACGGAGTATGGGAATTTAAAAGTGTTGATGACAAAACAATTATATATCTAAGTATTAATTATGAGGCAGAAAATAAATTAATTGAATATACAATCGGCAAATCTCTTGACAAAATCACAAATTATCTTGTAAAAGCTTTCACAGAGGAATCATTAAAGCAGAATGGAGAATAATATAATAATTGAGGTTATTTATATAAAATCAAATAATGATATAATCCAGCACAATCTAGAAATAGAAAGTAATCAGAGTCTAAAATCCTTTATTGTTTTTCTGATAAAAAATTCATATTTTACTTCAGATTTTTTGTCTGATAAATCCTTTGGATGTTTCGGAAAGCAAATTGAACTTGATTACGTTCTAAAAGATCAGGATAGGATTGAAATTTTTGATAATTTAAAAATGAGTCCCAATGATAAGAGAAAACATAATTTTAAAAAAAATTAATACTTTCCATCAATTAGTTTTTCTGCTGTTATTTTCCAGCTATTACCGTCTTTTTGAAAAATAATTTCTTTTTTAACAGAGTCAGAGTATTGTTCTGAGGAATATATCTGTTGGAAAGTTGCTGTTGCAGTTTCATCATCATTAATTTGAAACGTTATAGAAAGATTTTCAATTTCAATATCTATATCACTTTTATCAACTATTCTTTTTTTTCTATCTTCTTTCCATAAGATATGATCTTCAAAATATTGGGAAGTGTAATTGTCAACATAAAATGAAAAATACTTCTCTAAATCTTTATCTTCCCAGGAATTTTTCCAATTGTTAACTATTTCTTCAACAATTTCATAGTCAGTTTTTCTTTTTACTGGCTCTTCATAGTTTTCTTTCAAGCTTGAAATTTTTTCTTCAGTCTTGGTGGTTTCAGCTACCTCTCTACTCTTTTCATCATTATCATTAAATAAATTTTCGTTTTGATTTGTCTCAATTTTTTTATCTGCTTCATTAGTGTTTAAACTTTCTTCGCTATCTTCAATATCATCTGCAGCTTCTTCATTTTGAATCTCTTTGTCTGGCATGCCCTGAAGCTCTATATCATCGAATACATTTTTTTGTAAAGCTAATACTTCATTATCTACGAGAAATTCTGGTTCTTTTTTTCTACCTTTGCTCGCTACATCAAAAAGTCCGTCATCATTTTTTATAATTCTTTTCATGCTAATTATTTTATCTTCTTTAAAAAAGATACTCACCATATTAAGTTGTGTTTTTTCAGGATCTCTTTTTCTGAAAAAAACATAGTCCCATCTATCTTTATCGAAAATATTATTTAATACAGGCTCACCTAGAAGAAAAATTACTTGCTCTCTAGACATGTTTATTTTTAAAAGTTCTACTTTACTTTCCTCAATAACATTTCCCTGTTGAACAAGCACACGATAGCTTTTAAGTTGTGTATCTTCTGGAAGAAGCTGACACGCTGTCAAGAATAAGCTAATAATCGGGATAATAATTAATTTCAAATTTCTCATTTTTTTGTATATTGTTGTATCATTTAAGGATAATATAGTAATTATGAGTAATATAGAATTAAAAAATGCAGGTCTTAAAATTACCCTTCCAAGGGTCAAAATACTTAGCAAGCTAGAAAGTTCAGAGAATCATCATATGTCTGCTGAAGATATATACAAAGAACTAATTAATGATGGTGAAGTAATCAGCTTAGCAACTGTTTATAGAGTACTTACTCAATTTGAGGCTGCTAAAATTGTAATTAGACACCATTTTGAATCTGATGGAAATAGTCAGGCAGTTTTTGAGCTTAATCATGGAGACCATCATGATCATATGGTTTCACTTAAAACTGGTAAAGTAGTTGAGTTTTATGATGAAATTATTGAAAATCGCCAAAAGGAATTAGCTAAAGAGTACAACTTTAAGATCGTTGACCACAGCATGATACTTTATGGAGAGTTTCTCGACGAGGAATAAAACTCTTATATAAATTTATATGTTGAAAAAATAATTTTATGAAAAAAAAAATTGGAAAAGCTGCTCTTTTCTTGGGGTCTTTAGCACTAATTTGGCTTATACTTGGGATGATAAATGTTGTTCCATTATTTATAGAGTTACCAGAGGTAACAAGAGTTAGAGCTCATGCATCCTTAGCAGTGCTATTGTTGCTTATAGGTTCTTGGGCTTTTTGGAATGAAGATTAATTTTAATTAAATAGGAAATTGAATTATGATAAAAACATCGGATATATGCATATTACTTTCAGTTGCAGTTGCTTTTATTACAACTGCTTATCTCTGGTTTCAGGGCGTTGATACAAAACAAGAAGCGCTATTTACTGCAACTTGGATACCATCAATACTAGCTTTTGCTATCTATTTTAAGATTATAGCTAGGAAGGATTAACTATGGATGATTCGCTTATATTTTATACGGGCCTTTTTTGCTTTGCTTTGGCAATAGCAGGTGCAATATTAACTGGAATAGAATATAAGAAATTAAAAAAAGAAGATAAAGAAAAATAAGTTTATTATTGTATCAATTAATCAATCAATTCTTTTGCGAATTGTAATGCTTTATCAGTAAGTTCAATTCCACCAATCATTCTAGCCAATTCATTAACTCTCATTTCATTATCTAAATATTCTAAAGTAGTTGATGATATTTTTTTGTCTTTAGAGACTAGATAGTGATGTTTCGATTTTGCTGCTACTTGAGCTAAATGAGTCACACATAATACTTGGGTCTTTATTGCTAAATTAGAGAGATGTTTACCTAAAATTTCTGCGGTCGCTCCTCCAATACCAGTATCAATTTCGTCAAATATCATAGTTTCGCAATCATCATTTGATCTTGTTTCAAGTTGAATAACTAAGCTTAGTCTTGATAGTTCTCCTCCAGAGGCGATTTCTTTTAAAGGAAGTACTTTTGATTTTGCATTTGTTTTAATTAAAAAAGAGACTTTATCATAGCCATTTTTATTAATTTGTTCATCGTTAGATATAACTTCAATTTCAAATTGGCAATTATTCATTCCCAAATCCTTTAGTTGTGCAGTAATCCTTTTTGCAAGGATTTCAGATTTGTCTTTTCTAATTTTTGAAATTTTTGATGCAATTGTATGGTACTCCACCTTTAATTTATTAATTTGTTCTTTGTTTTCACTAAAACTCATTCTATTATTTTTTAATTGGTCAATCTGAGAAATTTTCTTATTCATAATGTCGAATAATTCCCTTTCATTCACTTTATATTTTCTCGCTAACTTATTCAGGGATAATACTTTGTCATTTATCAGTTGAAGCCTTTCAGGGTCTATGTCTATTGAATTTGAGTATTTTTCAAGAGATTTTTCAAGCAATTTAACATCATCTATAATTTGAATATTTTGGTTCAAAATATCATTAAAATTTTGATCAATCTTTCCTAAATCTTCAAGATTTTTGTTAATTACTGATAGTTGTGAACTAATGTTAAGACTTTCATCCCCAGTTAAAATATTTATACATTCTTTTGTTTTATTTATTAAAAATTCAGAATTATTCAGTTTATTGAATTCTTCAGACAATTTATTATAATCCTCTTCGTTTATTACGTATTCTTGAAGTTCATTTATTTCAAACTCTAAAAGTGATATTTTATCTTCGTAATCTTCTTCCGAAACAATATTGTCAGCAAGAAGTTTTTCAACATTATTTATTTCAGATAGAATATTTCGAATACTTTCTTTTTGAGGAGTAATCTCAATAAAATTATCTAATCTATTTAGTTGTTCTTCACTTGAAAGAATTAACTGATTTTCATGTTGCCCATGAATATCAATTATCATGTTTCCAATATCTTTTGCGGTGCTTGAATTTACTGGCTTGTCATTAATATATATCTTTGATAAATTTTTCTTATTAATTTTTCTTCTAAATATACATTCATTATCTGTAATTAAATCTTTTTCTTGAAGAATTTTAATAATCTTTTCATTTTTTATCTGAAAATTACATATTATTTCTGTATCTTCATTTTCATTACGATTAATTTTATTTGTTTTTTTATTGCCAAATACAACATTTATAGCATCAATTAAGATTGATTTTCCTGCGCCTGTTTCACCAGTGAGCACTGACATGTTTTCAAAAAAATCAATTTCAATTTCATCAATTATTGCAAAGTTTTTAATATATATACTTGATAACATTCAATCTATGGTTTAAAACCCCAGCCTAACTTTTCTCTCAAAATTGAGAGGAAATTTATACCGGGTGGCTGAATTAATTTGAGAGTAATGTCACTCTTACATATTTTTATAATATCGTTCGCTTGAATTGGAACACTTATCTGTCCGTCGAAGGTTACACTGGCATTTGTTTTAATATTATCCGATAACTTTATCTTAATTACACTGCCCATGTTAATAACTATTGGTCTATTACTTAACAAATGTGGACATATCGGAACCATTAATAATGCTTCCATTGTTGGCTCAAGAATCGGTCCGCCGCTTGATAGTGAATATGCTGTTGAACCTGTCGGAGTTGACACAACCAAGCCATCGGCATTAATTGTATAAAGCATTTCGTCATTAACAAACGCATCAAGTTCTATCATTCTTGCATCTTTACTATTAATTACAACATCGTTAAATGATATGTTCCTTGAAACTTCTTTACCTTCTCTTAATATTGTTCCCTCAAGTGATATTCGCTCATCTATTGTAAAATCGTCTGAAAAAATGCTCTCAAGATTTTCCTCAATATGGTTTGGTGAAATATCTACTAAATAGCCAAGCCTACCTCTATTGATACCACAAATTGGGATATCTGCTTTTGATAAATCTTGTGCAGACCTAAGTAAAGTTCCGTCACCTCCAATAATAAAAGCCATATCACACTTTTTTTTAATCTCCTCTATAGATGTTTCCTTCTTGTTTTTCAGGAGAAGACAAGAATTTTGATCTAAAAAGTATCTAATACTTTTCTTGTTCAGAAAATTTACAACTGCATCAAGACTATCTTTTACACTGCTATCGCTTATTTTTGATATTATTGCGATGTTCTTAAATACTGACATCAAGCCCCCTATGCCCTTAAAAAATTACTAAAGTAGTATTATAATATAATTAATAATATTATATTATTAAAATGTAGATATGAAAATTTTTATATGGAAAATTTAAATTCTAGACAAGAATTATTGTTAAAAGCTTTAGTAGAAAGCTTTATATCTGATGGACAGCCCGTAGGTTCTACGAAGCTATCTAAAGCATCTGATATTGGAATAAGTTCTGCAACAATAAGAAACGTTTTTGTTGATCTTGAGGATCTCGGCTATATATATTCACCTCACAAATCAGCTGGCAGAGTTCCTACCGAGCTAGCATATAGAATGTTCGTCGATAAAATGATTAAAGTTCAACCTGTAAACAATAAGTTAATAGATAAACTTAAAATTAGTCTTACCGAAGGAGTAGAGAGAAAAAATATCGTAAAAAAGACAAATGAAATTTTATCAAATATGACAGAGCTTACTGGAATTATTTCCTTGCCAACCCGTAATAAAACTGAATTAAAGCAGATTGATTTTTTAAAGCTAAGTGATAATAAAATATTGGCCATATTAATAAATAAAAATAACGATGTTGAAAATAAAATTATAAACTTAGATAAAAAATACTCTTCTTCTGAATTACAAGAGGCGGCAAATTATTTAAACTCAATTCTCTCAGGACAGTCTATACATCATATTCGTAAAATTTTACTGAACGATCTCGATGAAATGAGGAAAGATATGAATAGTATTATGACTTCAGCAATTAAGTTTGGGAAGCAGGTTTTTTTAGAATCAGAGGATTTAAAAAAAAATGATGACCTGATCGTAAGTGGTGAAACAAAACTTATGAATTGTGAGGAGCTTTCTGATATTGAAAAATTAAAGACTCTTTTTGAAGCATTTAATGAAAAAAATAATATTCTGCATTTATTAGATAAAAGTATTTCATCAAAAGGCGTGAAAATTTTTATTGGGGCAGAATCTGGCTATAATGTTTTAGATGACTGTAGTATAGTTAGTGCGCCTTATAAATTTGATGACGACGTAATAGGTGTTCTTGGTGTTATTGGCCCAAAAAGAATGGCATACGATAGGGTAATCCCTATTGTAGATATCACAGCAAAATTATTAAGTGACGCCTTGAAATCCTCAGAATAATCCTCATATTATAACTAATTCAAAAAATTAAGAGAAAAAATGGAAGAAGAAAAAAAAGACATTCATGATAATAATTCTGATAGTAATGAACCCAGCTCAAAACTTGAAAATAATAGTTCTTCTAGCCAAAATGAAGAGTCTGACGAAAATTCTTCATCAGAAGAGCAAAAAATAGCTTCCCTTGAGAAAGATAATGAGAAGTTAAATGATTTGTTGCTTAGGTCCAGAGCAGAGTTAGAAAACTTTCAAAAACGAACAACAAAACAGTTGCAGCAAGCGCAACAGTATTCAACTGAAAAATTGTCTTCCGAACTCCTGGTCGTTATTGATAGTTTAGAAGCCGCTTCAGCACTATCTAAAAAACCAAATCTTAAAATTGAGGATTTCGTTGAAGGGAACATGCTTCTATTGAAAACAATAAAAGAAGTTTTTGAAAAGCTTGATATTGATGAAATTGATCCCTTAGATGAAAATTTTAATCCTGATTTTCATCAAGCAATGGCAGCAAAAGAACATAATGGCCCAGAAAATATGGTTCTCGAGGTAATGCAGAAGGGTTATAAGCTTAAATCAAAACTTTTAAGACCCGCGCTTGTAATTGTTTCAAAAAAAACTGAAAAAACCCCTTGAAATATCCTATTTCAACCCAATATATAAAATATTGATGATTTAACATACTAAATGAGGTTTAAAAATGGGTAAAATTATAGGTATAGATTTAGGGACTACAAACTCTTGCGTTTCTGTAATGGAGGGCGATAGGCCAAAGATTATAGAAAATAGTGAAGGTGATAGAACAACTCCTTCCGTTGTTGCTTTTACTGATAGCGAGACTCTTGTAGGACAATCAGCAAAAAGACAATCAGTTACAAATCCACAAAAAACAGTTTATGCTGTTAAACGTTTTATTGGTCGAAGATTTTCTGACAAAGAAGTTCAGAAAGATAAGGCTATCCTTCCTTATAAAATTGTTGAAGCAAATAATGGTGATGTTTGGATTCAAATTGATGATAAAACAATGGCATTACCAGAGATCTCAGCAAAAGTTTTAATGAAAATGAAAAAAACTGCAGAAGAATATTTAGGTTCTGAAGTCACTGATGCTGTGATTACAGTGCCTGCATATTTTAATGATTCTCAACGACAAGCTACAAAAGATGCTGGAAAAATTGCAGGTTTAAATGTTCAAAGAATAATAAATGAACCAACAGCTGCAGCGGTTGCATATGGATTAGATCAGAAAAAAGGCGATAAGAAAATAGCTGTATATGATCTTGGTGGTGGAACCTTTGATGTTTCTATTATTGATATTTCTGATATTGATGGTGAAAATCAGATTGAGGTGCTTTCTACAAATGGTGATACACAGCTTGGAGGCGAAGATTTTGATTCAAGGTTAATTGATCATATTGTTGAAGAGTTCAAGAAAGAACAAAGTTTTGATTTAAGATCAGATCCTTTAGCTTTACAAAGATTAAAGGATGCAGCTGAAAAAGCAAAAATTGAATTATCTAACGGACAGCAGGCAGATATAAATATTCCTTATATAACTGCTGATGCAAGTGGCCCTAAACATCTTAATATGAAAATCACTAGAGCTCTATTCGAGTCTATGGTGGAAGATTTAGTAAAGAGGACTATCAAACCATGCGAAATTGCACTAAAAGATGCCAAACTCTCAAAAGGAGACATTAATGATGTGATTTTAGTCGGTGGTCAGACTAGAATGCCTTTAGTACAAAAAGTTGTTAAAGAATATTTCGGTAAAGACCCAAGAAAAGACGTGAATCCTGATGAGGCTGTTGCTGCAGGAGCTGCAATACAAGGCGGGGTCTTAGCTGGTGATGTAACAGATGTTCTATTACTTGATGTTACTCCATTATCTCTTGGAATTGAGACTATGGGTGGAGTTATGACAAAGTTGATTGAAAAGAATTCAACCATTCCTACAAAGCAGAACCAAGTATTTTCTACTGCAGAGGATAATCAAACCGCTGTGACTGTGCATGTCCTTCAAGGTGAGAGAGATATGGCCTCTGGTAACAAATCACTCGGTCAATTTAATCTTTCAGATATTCCTCCTGCACCAAGAGGAATGCCACAGATTGAAGTAACATTTGACATTGATGCTAATGGTATTCTTAATGTATCCGCAAAAGATAAGGCAACGAATAAAGAACAATCAATCATTATCAAATCTTCAAGTGGCTTGTCAGAGGAAGAAATTGAGAAAATGGTTAAAGATGCTGAGCTTCATGCGGAAGAAGACAAAAAATTCCAAGAGTTAGTAACCATTAAAAATCAAGGTGACGCTTTAGTTCATGCCACCAATAAATCTCTAGATGAATTAGGAGATAAGGTGACTGAAGAAGATCAGAAAAATATTAAGGAGAAAAATGAAGCGCTGGCAAATGCTTTAAAAACAGAAGATAAAGAAACAATTGAAAATTGTATAAAAGATTTATCTGAAGTATCTGCAAAAATGGCTGAAATGATGTATGCAGAACATGCAAAGCAAAATGAAGATTCATCTCCTGAAGGCACATCAAATAATCAAGAGAATAATGATTCCGAAGTTGTTGATGCAGAATATAAAGAAGTTAATACCGATAAAAAGTAAACTGAGTTTTTTTTAAAATGGATTATTACGCAGTTTTAGGCTTATCTAAAGGAGCTTCATCTGATGAAGTAAAAAAAGCTTTCAAAAAAAAAGCTATGAAGTATCATCCCGATAGAACGGGAAATGATAAAACTGCTGAAAAAAAATTCAAAGAAGTAAAAGAAGCATACGATGTTCTCTCAGACCCTCAAAAAAAATCCATGTATGATCAGTATGGTACGACAGATTTTGGAGGTGGATTTGGCGGTCGCTCTCAAGGTGGCTTCAACTCTGCTGGATTTGAAGATATTTTCGAAGATATTTTTGGAGATATATTTGGCGGAGGCCGCGCTAGAAATCCAAATCGTCCATACAAAGGTCGTGACATAGAATATCAAATTCGACTAACTCTTGAAGAAGCAGCTTTTGGAATTGAAAAAGTAGTAAAATTTCGATCCCAAAATAATCAAGAGGAAGTCTCTGTTACAATCCCTGCCGGAGTTGATAATGGAGATCTTATAAGATTATCAGGTAAAGGAGAACCAGGTATTAACCAAGGCCCGCCAGGAGACCTTTTCATTAGAGTCGTTTTGCAAAAACATTCAATTTTTGAAAGAGATGGTAATAATCTTTATTGCAATATACCAATTTCTTTTGCTGAAGCTGCATTAGGCGCAGAAATTGAAATCCCCACACTTGCGAGCAATAAAGTTTCAATTGAAATACCTGCAGGTACCCAAACTGGAAATTTATTTAGATTAAAAGGAAAAGGAATTAAACCTGTTAGAGGTGGTGGTGTTGGCGACTTAATATGTTCTGTGCAAGTAGAAACTCCAATTAATCTTTCACAAGAACAAAAAGACCTCTTATCACAATTTGATAACAATATCAGAGGAAGCTCAAAGAAACATAGTCCTAAATCTGAATCATGGGTAGATGGGGTAAAAAACTTTTTTAAATAAATTTTCTTTCATACCTTCTCAAACTCTATGTTATTATAGCGTAATTTTAATCACCTAAAAATTCGCAATGTCGGCAAATGTATGTATTCCTGGTATCTCTGGAAGAATGGGTTTGGAAATAACAAAAGTTTTATTAGAGAATTCTAATTTACATTTATCATCTGGTGTTGTTAGAAATATTAACCAAATACCAAAAAAAATGGATTTACTGGATCTTGATAAAGATAAGCTATCATCTGATTTATCAAAATCTATAGTAGAGTGCGATATTTGCATCGATTTTACTCGCCCTAATTACTCTATGGAGATATTAGAGATTTGTAAAAATAACAACAAATCTTTAATTATTGGGACAACAGGATACTCTAAGCAAGATATTCAAATGATTGAGTCTGCAAGCAAGCTCATACCAATTTTAAAATCTTCAAATATGAGTGTTGGTATAAATTTATGCCTTGAATTAGCTGCAAGAGCTTCATCAGCTATTGGAGAGAATTCTGATATTGATATTATTGAGCATCATCATAAACATAAAGTTGATATGCCTTCAGGAACCTCTCTTTCTTTTGAAGACAGAATAAAAAGTGTTTTAAAAAAAGAAAAAGAAATAAATCATCATTGTTTAAGAGTTGGAAATGTTGTTGGTGATCATACTGTTAAATTCACTTTGCAAGACGAATCAATTGAAATTCATCATAAAAGTTTTGACAGGAAAATTTTTGCAAACGGCGCAGTGCTCGCTGCCGAGTGGATACTAAACAAAGAGCCAGGGCTGTATAACATGTCAGATGTTTTGGCTATGTGATACATTTTTGATTTTAACTAAAAACTAAGATAGGTAATATATTGCAGCAAGCTATTTTAATTTTAGAAAATAATGAAATATTTTATGGTAAGTCTGTTGGCTATAAAGCTGACTCTTATGGAGAAATTGTTTTTAATACTGCAATGACTGGTTATCAGGAAGTTGTTACTGACCCATCATATAAAAATCAAATAATTACATTTACATATCCACATATTGGTAACGTTGGCGTAAACGAGGCTGACAAAGAATCAGCATCTTCTTATGTAAGTGGTTTAGTTATAAGGGAAACTCCACTAGAAGCATCTAATTGGAGATCAATACAAAACTTTAGTGATTATTTAAAAAAAATGAAAATAGTATGTATTGCTGAAATTGATACAAGACATATTACAACTCAAATTAGAAATAACGGGGCAATGAAAGCTTGCATTATTCATAATAAAAAAGATATTAATAAAGCAAAAAAGAAACTAAATGGGGGCGCCAGTATGGTTGGCTCAGAATTAGCGTCAAAAGTCTCATCATCTAAAAGATATGCTTTCAAAGAAAATATTTTTCAATTACCAAAGAAAGCTCAAAATACAGATAAAAAATTTAGAGTTATAGCATATGATTATGGTGTGAAAAAAAATATTTTAAGAATACTATTCTCAATGGGTTGCGATGTGGAAGTCGTCCCGGCTAAAACATCAGTAAAAAATATACTTTCAAAAAATCCCGATGGAATTTTTTTATCTAATGGTCCAGGTGATCCAGAACCATGCGATTATGCTATCAAATCAATAAGGAGTCTTTTTGAATACAATATCCCAATATTTGGAATATGCTTGGGACATCAATTAATTGCTCTAGCCAGTGATTCTAAAACAAAAAAAATGAAATATGGCCATCATGGAGCAAATCATCCTGTTATAGATTTAAAGACCGGAAACGTAATGATAACTAGTCAAAATCATGGATTCGTTGTTGATGAAGAAAATCTATCGAAAGATTTTATAATAACTCATAGATCTTTATTTGATAATACGATCCAAGGGATAAGACACAAGAAACTTCCAATTTTTAGCTTTCAAGGACACCCAGAAGCTTGCCCAGGCCCACAAGATGTAAACTATTTGTTTGAAGAATTTATAAAATTAATGAAGAAAAAAAATGCCAAAAAGAAATGACTTAAAAAAAATATTAATTTTGGGAGCAGGTCCAATCGTTATTGGTCAAGCATGCGAGTTTGACTATTCTGGAGTTCAAGCATGTAAAGCGCTCAAGGAAGAGGGTTATTCCGTTGTTTTGGTTAACTCAAATGTTGCAACAATTATGACCGATCCAGAAATGGCTGATGCAACTTATATTGAGCCAATTAATCATACAGTTGTCGAAAAAATAATTAAGATCGAAAAGCCGGATGCAATATTACCAACAATGGGCGGTCAAACAGCACTTAATTGTGCGCTTGATTTAGATAGGCTCGGTATACTAAAAAAACATAAAGTTGAGATGATCGGGGCTTCTAAAAAAGCAATTGATTTGGCGGAGGATAGATTTTTATTTAAAAGAGCTATGGAAGAAATAAATTTAGATTCAGCCAAGTCGTTTATTGTAAAAAATATTGAGGATGCCTTAAAAAAACAAAAAAAAATTGGATTTCCAGTAATTATAAGACCATCTTTCACTCTTGGAGGAAGCGGTGGTGGTATTGCTTATAATATTGAAGAGTTTCTTGAAATATCAAAAAGAGGCTTAGATATTTCACCAACTACAGAAATTTTATTAGAAGAGTCATTGCTAGGCTGGAAAGAATACGAAATGGAAGTGGTAAGAGACTCAAAGGATAATTGTATAATAATTTGTTCGATAGAAAATTTTGATCCAATGGGTGTCCACACAGGTGATTCCATTACCGTTGCACCAGCTCAAACACTCACTGATAAGGAATATCAAATTATGAGAAATGCATCAATTGCTATATTAAGAAAAATTGGTGTTGATACAGGTGGCTCCAACGTTCAGTTTGCAGTTAATCCAGATAATGGAAAATTAGTTGTAATTGAGATGAATCCAAGAGTATCTCGATCCTCCGCGCTTGCTTCAAAGGCAACAGGATTTCCCATTGCAAAAGTTGCAGCAAAGCTAGCAGTCGGCTACTCTCTTGATGAACTTCAAAATGAGATCACAGGAGGAGCGACACCAGCATCTTTCGAACCTACTATAGATTATGTAGTAACAAAAATTCCAAGGTT
The DNA here is from genome assembly GCA_902595225.1 of uncultured Thiothrix sp. GTDB lineage: Bacteria > Pseudomonadota > Gammaproteobacteria > Poriferisulfidales. Next base: position 247,310 of record CACJPG010000001.1, on the reverse strand, counting down.
TGCATTTGAGAAATTCCCAAATTCAAATAACAGGCTCACGACTCAAATGAAATCTGTTGGCGAAGTGATGTCAATAGGTAGAAATTTTCAAGAATCGCTACAAAAAGCTTTATCAAGTTTAGAACTAGATATTTATGGTTTAGATCAAATCGAAGAGTTTAAAGATTTGGATAACTTTAAATTTGAATATGAGTTAAAAGAGCCTGGGCCAAATAGAATCTTATATGTAGCTGAAGCCTTTAGAAGGAATTATTCTATTCAAGATGTTTATAATATTTCAAAAATTGATTATTGGTTTTTGGAAAATATATATGAGCTTATAAAAATTGAATTAAAAATTTCAAAAAAGAAGCTTAGTAGCCTATTCAAAGAGGATATGCTTTTCCTAAAAAGAAAAGGGTTTACAGATAAAAAAATTGCTCAATTAATGAAAACTAATGAAAGTAATATTAGAAAAAAAAGACTTAAATTTAATGTAAAACCTGTTTATAAAAGAGTTGATACATGTGCAGCAGAGTTTCCTACGTCTACATCGTACCTATATTCAACTTATGAGGATTTTTGTGAATCACTTCCAACAAAAAATAAAAAAATTATTGTTATTGGAAGCGGCCCAAATAGAATAGGGCAAGGTATAGAATTTGATTATTGTTGTGTCCATGCTTCTAAAGCTGCGCAAGAATTAGGATACGAAACTATTATGATAAATTGTAACCCAGAAACTGTTTCAACAGATTACGATACTTCAGATAGACTTTACTTTGAGCCAATCACACTTGAAAGTGTTCTTAATATCGTCGATATTGAAAAGCCTGATGGGGTTATTGTTCAGTATGGTGGACAGACTCCTCTTAAATTAGTTAATGATCTTTCAAAGTATAAAGTGCCTATTATTGGAACTTCTCCAGCTTCAATTGATGCAGCGGAAGATAGAGAAAAGTTTCAAAAAATATTAAAAGATATTGATGTTCTTCAACCTGCAAACAGTACGGCAAGAAATAAAAACCAAGCTATAGAAAAAGCTAAAAAAATTGGCTATCCAATAATAGTTAGACCATCTTATGTTCTTGGCGGAAGAGCGATGGAGATAATTTATGATTCTCATGAGTTGAAAAAATATATAAATGAGGCTGTTAAAGTTTCAAATGATGCTCCTGTGCTTATAGACAAATTCCTAGATCAAGCAATTGAAATTGATGTTGATGCCATTAGGGACTGTAAAGGAGATGTTTACATAGCAGGAATTATGCAACATATTGAAGAGGCCGGTGTGCATTCTGGAGATTCTGCATGTTCAATTCCAACCATCTCTATTAGCAAGAAACAACTTGAGCTTATCAAGAAAAATACAATAAAAATGGCAAATAAACTGAAAGTTTTAGGCTTAATGAACGTGCAATTTGCTATTAAAGATAAGAAACTTTACGTGATTGAAGTAAATCCACGAGCTTCAAGAACAATACCATTTGTATCAAAATCAATTGGAGTTTCAGTTGCAAAAATTGCAGCAAAATGCATGCTTGGAGTTACATTGAAAAATATCAATCCTCCAAAGACTAGAAAAAGTAAATACTTTAATGTTAAAGAAGTTGTTTTCCCATTTCTGAAATTTCCTGGCGCAGATCCAATTCTCAGTCCGGAGATGAAATCTACAGGAGAAGTTATGGGAACTGGAAAAAGTTTTGAAGAGGCTTTTGCTAAATCACAAATATCTACAAATATGGAGATACCTTTTGGAGGAAATGCATTTATAAGTGTAAAAGATGAGGATAAAAAGAATATCGAAGAGATTGCAAAAAAACTAATTAAAAATGGTTTTAAACTAATTGCTACAGGAGGCACTCAATCATATTTAGAGCAAAAGAAAATAAAATGTAAAAGAATTAATAAAGTCAGAGAGGGTAGGACACACATTGTAGATATGATTAAAAATAAAGATATTGATTTGATTATTAATACAACACAAAACAAACAAGCGATAAAAGATTCGTATTTAATTAGAAGAGAAGCTTTGCAACAAAGGATTTACTACACAACTACAATTGCAGGCGCAAATGCTCTTGTTGGCGCAATATCACATTCAAAAAATCTTAAAGTTTATAAACTTCAAGATATTTTTGGACTTGCATAAAAAAAACTTCAACTTCATAATAATTATATGGATAAATTTCCAATTACAATAAATGGAGAAAAAAAACTTCGAGAGGAACTCGATAATCTAATGAATATTGAGCGTCCTAAAATCATTGATGCAATTGCTACGGCAAGAGAGCATGGTGATTTAAAAGAAAATGCTGAGTATCATGCAGCTAGAGAACAGCAGGGTTTTGTAGAAGGAAGAATTAAAGATATCAAACTAAAATTATCTAATGCTGAAATTGTTGACCCAAAAAAAATTAACTCGAATAAAGTTGTTTTTAGTGCACAGGTTGAACTTTTTGATTTTGAAAAAGACTCTGCTATTACTTACACAATTGTTGGCGATGATGAAGCTGACATTAAAAGTGGTTTAATATCTATAAACTCGCCAATAGCAAGGGCTCTTATTGGAAAAGAAAAAGGCGATATTGTTTCCGCAGAAACTCCAAGCGGCCAAAAAGAATTTGAAATATTAAAAATACTCTATGGGTAAGAAATCATCAAGCTGGTACAAAAGACATGTGAGTGATGAATTTGTAAAGCAAGCAAATAAGGAAAACTGGCGCTCGCGGGCAGTATTCAAATTAAAAGAAATTGACACCAAATATGACTTGATAAAAAGAAAAAGTAACATATTGGATTTAGGTGCTGCTCCTGGAGGATGGAGTCAATATGCTGCAAAAAAACACCAAGATATTAGGATAACGGCTATCGATATTTTAAAAATGGAGGATATCCACAATGTAAATTTTGTACAGATGAAAATCGAGGATTTTGAGGAAAATTACCTAAAAAACCATAATTTTGATAAAATTGACCTTGTAATGTCAGATATTGCCCCTAATATAAGTGGTATAGATAGTGCAGATATACCTGCAATGTTGAATTTAGCTGAAATTGTTGCAGATGTGGCAAAGAAGGCCTTAAAGCAGAGAGGAAACTTTCTTATAAAGTTGTTTCAAGGAAAAGGTACTGAGGAATTTTTAAGTGATATTAAGCTTTATTTTGAATCATTAAAAATTATTAAACCGAAAGCGTCGAGATCAGATAGTAAAGAAATATACATGTTAGCAAGAAATTTTAAAGAGATTAATTAATGTTAGGATAAATAAGTATGAATGATATGTTAAAAAATATGCTAGTTTGGATTGTAATTGCAGTTGTGATTATGTCTGTTTTCAATAATTTTGTTCCTCAAAAAGAGGGATCAACAAATCTTTCTTATTCGGAGTTTATAAATCAAGTTAAGGATAACCAGATTGAAAGTGTTATGATTGAAGCTGATGGTAAAACAATTTCTGGTACATACAAAAACGGAACAAAATTCTTAACATATGGGCTTAATGATCCCAAGCTTGTAGATGATCTTTTAGCAAACAATATAGAAATATTAACTGAACCACCTGCGAAACCATCTTTATTCTTACAAATATTGATTCAATGGTTCCCTATGTTGTTATTGATTGGAGTATGGTTGTTCTTTATGAGGCAAATGCAAGGCGGTGGTGGCGGAAAAGGCGCAATGTCATTTGGTAAGAGCAAGGCTAAAATGATGACAGAAGATCAAAACAAGGTGACCTTTGCAGATGTGGCAGGTGTCGAAGAGGCAAAAGAAGAAGTTGAAGAGCTTGTCGAATTCTTAAAAGACCCAGCAAAATTTCAAAAGCTTGGTGGTAAGATTCCAAAAGGTGTTTTAATGGTAGGTTCACCAGGTACTGGTAAAACTTTACTTGCTAGAGCGATTGCCGGAGAAGCAAAAGTACCTTTCTTTACTATTTCAGGTTCTGATTTTGTTGAAATGTTTGTCGGTGTAGGAGCTTCAAGAGTAAGAGATATGTTTGCGCAAGCCACAAAACATGCTCCATGCATTATCTTTATCGATGAGATTGATGCTGTTGGTAGACATAGAGGAGCTGGTGTCGGAGGTGGACATGATGAGAGAGAGCAAACCTTGAACCAACTTTTAGTTGAAATGGATGGTTTTGAAGGCCATGAGGGTACAATAGTAATTGCAGCAACAAACAGACCAGATGTTCTTGACCCAGCATTACTTAGACCTGGAAGATTTGATAGACAGGTTGTTGTCCCTCTACCTGATATAAGAGGTAGAGAGCAAATTTTAAAAGTTCACATGAGAAAAGTTCCAATATCTGATGACGTTGTGCCTTCGATCATAGCAAGAGGTACACCTGGATTCTCTGGAGCAGATTTAGCCAACTTAGTTAATGAGGCCGCCTTGTTTTCTGCAAGAGCAAATAAAAGTAAAGTAACAATGGCTGAATTTGAAAAAGCTAAAGATAAAATAATGATGGGTGCCGAGAGAAAATCTATGGTTATGAGTGAAGATGAAAAAAAACTTACGGCATATCACGAAGCGGGTCACGCGATCGTTGGAAGACTTGTCCCAGAACATGATCCAGTACATAAGGTAACAATAATTCCAAGAGGCAGAGCCCTCGGAGTTACAATGTTTTTGCCCGAAGATGACAGGTACAGTAATACCAAACAAAGACTCGAGAGTCAGATATGTACTTTATATGGCGGTAGAATTGCAGAAGAGTTAATCTTTGGAAAAGATAAAGTTACAACCGGCGCATCAAATGACATTGAAAGAGCAACCGAAATCGCAAAAAATATGGTAACAAAATGGGGTCTATCAGAAAAAATGGGACCAATGTCTTATTCTGAAGAAGACGGTGAGGTGTTTCTCGGGCATTCTGTAACTCAACACAAAACAATGTCTGATGATACTGCAAAGGATATAGATACAGAGGTAAGATCTTTAGTTAACAAATCTTATGCTACAGCAACCAAGATGATTAAGGATAATATGGATAAACTTCATGTAATGTCTGAGGCGCTTCTTACATATGAGACAATAGACAAAGATCAAATCGATGATATCATGGCCGGAGTAAAACCCCGTCCACCTAAAGGATGGGATGACAAAGACGATGATGATAAAAAACCATCTAATCGTGAGGATGTTAAGGAGTCGGGATTTGTTGATCCAGCAAGTAGTCATTAGTTTGAAATAATGCCTAGCAAATACTTTGGTACTGACGGTATTCGAGGAAAATTCGGAGAGCAACCATTAACCAAAAATTTCTTTAAGGTGCTGGGAGCTTCAATTAGTAAAGCTTTACTTGAAAATGACGACCTTAATAAATCTGTTCTAATAGGCTCTGATACTAGAGAGTCTTCGGAGGAAATTTTAAACCTCTTAGCTACTGGACTTGTTACCACAGACTGCAATATTGATTATGCAGGAGTTGTGCCTACACCAGCGATTTCACTTTTTACAAAAGAAAGAGATTATTCAATTGGTATTATGATAAGTGCATCACATAATTTATATTATGATAACGGGATTAAAATTTTCAATTCTCAAGGTAATAAAATTTCTATAGACGAAGAAAATTTAATAGAAGACTATATTGAAACTATTAAAGATACTAAAGTTAATTTTGATAAAAATATAAAAATTAATAATATCTCGAAAAATGTAGAAGATGATTATATAAAATTTTGTTTAGATAATTCTAAAGATGTTGATTTAAAAAATATTAATATAAGCCTCGATGTTGCAAACGGTTCAAATTACAAAATAGCTGAGATTGTATTCAGTAAACTTGGCATGAATGTTCGCACACACAATAATAAACCAAATGGAAAAAATATTAATCAAAATTGTGGTTCGACATTTATACAGGAATTGCCAAAAATCGTATCGGAAGACAAATCGCTATTTGGATTATCAATGGATGGCGATGGAGATAGAATCGTAATAGTTGATAATAATGGAAATATTTTAGATGGAGATGATATTCTATATACTATTGTTTATGGAAAATTACTGAATAAAGAAAAAGTTAATGGAGTGGTTGGAACGAAAATGACAAACCTTTCTCTAGAAAAGTTTCTTAACAGCAAAAATATAAAATTTATTAGAACAGATGTTGGCGATAAATACGTATTAGAAAAAATGATAAAGAATAATTTTATAATAGGTGGAGAAACATCTGGACACATACTAATGTTAGATAAAATTTCTTCTGGTGATTCGATAATAGCTGCATTAGCTTTTTTAAATTATTCTAATATTTTGAAAGAAAATGGTATCAACCATAAGCTAAATAAATATCCACAAACTCTAAAAAATATTAAAATTGATAAAACATTGCAAGAAAACTTTGTAAATGTTGTTATAAATGAAGCTATTAAAAAATATTCTGATAATAATGCTAGACTAATTATTAGGAAATCAGGTACAGAGAGTTGTATAAGAGTGATGGTTGAGGCAGAGAATATATTAACTGTAGAAAGTTTGTCTACCGAAGTTAGTAATTTTATATCTAAAAAGCTAAAATAATAAGATGAAAAAAGTAATTGCAGCAAACTGGAAAAATAATTGCAGTAAAGATTTTATAAATAAGTATTTTTCTTTTTTTAATGCTAATATAAAAATAAATCAAAAAAGCAAAAAAGAAATAATTTTTTTCCCACCAGATCTATATCTTGATCTGGTATCTCAATCAATTAAAGATCTGTCAGGTATTAATTATGGCTGTCAGAATTTAAATATAAATGAAAATAATACAACACTAACAGGCGGAAGCACCTCTGCAATGTTAGAGGATATGAATTGTGATTACGTTATTATTGGCCACTCAGAAACACGAGAAAATGAATTTAATAAATCTTTAAAGAGTAAAATATTACTTTGTAAAAAGATGAATATTATTTTTTGTGTAGGTGAAAATAGCTTAGAAAGACAAAATAACCAGACTTTAAAAAAGATTTTTAGTCAGCTTGATGAACTTATTGAGAGCTACTTTGACAATATGAGTATTATTATAGCTTACGAGCCGGTTTGGGCAATTGGTAGCGGTGAAACTCCAACTCTTTCAAACATATCTCAAACTCATAAGTCTATTAAAAAATATATTATCCAAAAACTTCCTTCTATTAAAGAAAACGATATAATAGTCCTCTATGGAGGCAGTGTGACAGAGAAAAATGCCGGTAGTATTTTGAAGACAGATTTTGTGGATGGCGTTCTAGTTGGTGGGGCATCTCTTATGGCAGAAGAATTTACAAAAATATGTAATATTGAATTTTAAGGATTATTTATGATTTATACAATTTTAATGGTTTCAGCAGTAGTTTTATCAATTCTAATAATTTTTTTCATATTAATGCAAAAAGGTAAGGGAGATGCTAGTGGAATGTTTGGGGGAGGCTCCTCAGGCGCGGTCTTTGGCGCAAGCGGCGCTGGAAGCTTTATAACAAAACTAACAACGTTTCTTGTTTTTTTGTTTTTTTTAAATTGTCTTGCTCTTGCTTATATTGCTAAAAGTAATGTTTCTGAAGAAAGTATTATAGTAACTGATGATGTCGGTATTGGAGAGCAAAACTCAGATGAATTGCAAGATCAATCCGAAGAGAACAACTCTCTAGATGAAATAAATATCCCTGATTAATTTATGCCGATGTGGTGGAATTGGTAGACACGCTGTCTTGAGGGGGCAGTGGCGAAAGCTGTGCCGGTTCGACTCCGGCCATCGGCACCATAAGTCATTGAAAAAAAATATTTTTTTAGTTCTCAACTGCATAGATTGTGTATATTCATATATAAAATAATTTTCTATTGAAATATTTCATTTATATGTTTTAATTTATCTTTAGTTGAGGAGAAAATATTATGTTAAATAACTTGCAGCATGTAATTTTTTAGCTGTAATGTAGTTTTTCGTAAAATATATTATGTTAAATAACTATTTTCCCATTTTGCTTTTCATTATTGTCAGTGTCTCTATAGGGGCTCTTCCTATTATAGTTTCTCGATTTATAAATAAGGGTGAGAAAAACGCTGCAAAGGAATCTGCCTATGAGTGTGGGTTTGAAAACTTTGATGATGCGAGAATGAAATTTGATATTCGTTTTTACTTAGTTGCTATCCTTTTCATAATATTTGATCTTGAAATTGCCTTCTTGTTTCCATGGGCAGTTGCTTTAGATAGTCTCGGGGCAAGTGGGTTAATTGCAATGAGTATTTTTTTATTAGTTTTGGTAATTGGTTTTATTTATGAGTGGAAAAAAGGAGCATTAGACTGGGACTGAGATATGGATATTATTGAATCATTAAATAATAACAGTAATGGATATGTTACAACTTCGTCAAAAGAATTAATTAATTGGGCAAACACTGGCTCAATGTGGCCAATGACATTTGGTCTTGCTTGTTGTGCTGTTGAAATGATGCATGCTGGGGCATCTAGATATGATCTTGATAGATTTGGCATGATGTTCAGGCCAAGCCCAAGACAATCAGATGTAATTATTGTTGCTGGCACTTTAGTTAATAAAATGGCGCCAGCATTAAGAAAAGTTTATGATCAGATGGCTGACCCCAAATGGGTTATATCGATGGGCTCATGTGCAAATGGTGGTGGTTACTATCACTATTCATACTCAGTTGTTAGAGGTTGCGATAGAATTATACCTGTCGATATTTATGTTCCAGGTTGTCCGCCAACAGCAGAAGCATTGTTATACGGAATTTTACAATTAAAAAATAAAATTCATAACAAAAAGTCAATTAAAAGATAATTTTTTCAGAGTTAATAGGAACTTTTATGGTTGATAATATTCCAAATCAAGAAAATCAAGATATTCTCAAAGACTTTTTCGAAAATAATTTGAGTAATTACGATCATGATTTCGAAAATAATAGCACTGTTGTATTTAATAACTTAGATGATTTCAAGCCAGTAATGTCATACCTTCAAGATAATGACAAAATAAAGTTTGAAATACTTATTGATTTAATTGGCGTTGATTATTCTGACTATGGTTTAAGTGAGTGGAATGCCAAAAATGCAAATAATAAAGGATATAGCAGAGGAATTACTAAAGACAGCAGTGGCCGATATACTTATGAAACAACGAAAACACATCATAATCAACCTAAAAAGAGATTCGCAGTAATTTATAACTTATTGTCAGTCAGTTCAAATACCAGAGTTAATATTAAATTTTATTGCGACAATGATAATAATCCCTCACTACCAAGCATAACTTCAGTATGGTCATCAGCTAATTGGTATGAGAGAGAGGCATATGACCTATTTGGTATTGTGTTTATTGATCATCCTGATCTCAGAAGAATACTTACAGATTATGGTTTTATAGGACACCCATTAAGAAAAGACTTTCCTTTGATTGGCAATGTTGAAGTTAACTATGACCTAAATAAAGAAAGAGTTGTTTATCAGCCAGTAACAATTAAACCAAGAGTATTAATTCCCAAAGTCATTCGTGGAGAAATTAATAAGGAAGTTAAAGATGCCTGATATAAAAAGTTTTACAATGAATTTTGGGCCTCAACATCCATCCGCGCATGGAGTGTTGCGGTTAATTTTAGAACTTGAAGGAGAGGTTATTGTAAGGGCTGATCCTCATATTGGTTTGCTTCATCGAGGAACAGAAAAACTTGCTGAAAGCAAACCTTACAATCAAAGCATTGGCTATATGGATAGACTCGACTATGTCTCGATGATGAGCAATGAACATGCTTATGTTTTATCGATTGAAAAACTTTTAGATATTGATGTACCTGAAAGGGCTCAATATATTCGGGTTATGTTCGATGAAATTACAAGGGTTCTAAATCACTTATTATGGTTGGGGGCGCATGCTCTTGATATTGGCGCAATGAGTGTCTTCCTTTACGCTTTTAGAGAAAGAGAGGATTTAATGGATTGTTACGAAGCTGTCTCGGGAACTAGAATGCATGCAACTTACTACAGACCTGGTGGGGTCTCTAAAGACTTACCTTTAACCATGCCAAAATATGAAGAAACAAAATGGAAATCAAAAAAAGAGGTCGATAAATTGAATGAAGCACGAGAGGGCTCACTACTAGATTTTATTGAGGACTTTACCAATAGATTTCCTAAGTGTGTAGATGAGTATGAGACCCTACTGACTGATAACAGAATATGGAAGCAAAGAACTGTAGATATTGGAATTGTCTCAAAGGAGAGAGCTCTCCAACTTGGTTTTACTGGTCCAATGTTACGTGGATCTGGCGTTGCATGGGATTTGAGAAAGAAACAACCGTATGAAACTTATGAGCATTTAAATTTTGATATTCCTGTTGGAACAAATGGAGATTGTTATGATAGATATCTTGTAAGAATCGAAGAAATGAGACAGTCAAATAAAATCATAAAACAATGTGTTGATTGGTTGAAAAATAATAGTGGACCATTTATTTCTGATAATAATAAGATAACGCCTCCAAGTAGAGACGAAGTAAAAGAGGATATGGAGTCTTTAATTTATCATTTTAAACTATTTACTGAAGGCTATTGTATTCCAGAGGGCGAGGTTTATGCTGCAGTTGAACATCCAAAAGGAGAATTTGGTGTAACTTTAATATCTGATGGCTCAAATAAACCGTATCGTTTAAAAATGCGTGCTCCTGGTTTTCCTCATTTGGCAGCACTTAACGAAATGGTAAATGGTCACATGATATCAGATGTAGTTGCAGTAATTGGAACGCAAGATATTGTTTTTGGTGAAATAGATAGGTAAAAATTATGCAGGAAAACATCAAGTACAATATTTCAAGTGAAAATTCTTCAAAGATTAATCAATGGTTGTCAAAGTTCCCAGATGACCAAAAAAAACCTGCAATTATTTATGCACTTCACTTAATTCAAAAAGAAAATAAATACATAAAGAGTGAACATGTTGATGCAGTTGCTAATTTTCTTGGACTAAAAAAAATTGATGTTTATGAGGTGGCATCATTTTACTCGATGTTTGAGACAGAGCATGTCGGCAAGCATACGATTTCGGTTTGTACAAATGTCTCATGTATGCTGAACGGATCAGATGAAATACTTCAATACATCGAAAATAAATTAAAAATAAAAGTGGGAGAGTCTTCAGAAAAATACTTTTTGAAAGACGAAAGAGAATGCTTAGCAGCTTGTTGTGGAGCCCCAATGATGCAAGTTGACCATAAGTATTATGAGAACTTAACAAAAGAAAAAATAGATTTAATTTTAGAAGGCTTAGAAAATGAAAAATAAATTGAGTATAAATGAATTGTGCTACTCGACTTTATCAAGTGATAAACCAAATTCGTTTGATACATATGTATCTCAGGGTGGTTATGAAACTTGGAAAAAAATTATAAAAGAGATGCCTGATAGAAAAGAAATAATAAATGCAGTAATTGAATCAGGATTAAGAGGAAGAGGAGGGGCAGGATTTTCTACCGGCAGAAAGTGGAGCTTTATAAATCAAGATTCAGATGCAATTAAATACCTTGTATGTAATGCAGATGAATCAGAACCGGGTACTTGTAAGGATAGAGATATTTTAAGATACAATCCTCATGCTTTATTAGAAGGGATGCTTATAGCTAGTTATGCAATTGGAGCGGAAACTGCATATTGTTATTTAAGAGGTGAGTTTATTGATGACGTTTATAAGAGTGTTAAGGACGCATTGAAGGATGCATATGAAAATAAACTTATTGGAAAAAATATTTTAAAAACAAATGTAAGTATAGATATCCATGATTTAATTGGGGCTGGCGCTTATATTGTTGGCGAAGAAACAGCAATGCTTGAATCTATTGAAGGTAAAAAAGGTTTTCCAAGATATAAGCCTCCATTTCCTGCGGTCAAAGGACTTTTTGGCTCACCCACAATTATAAATAATGTCGAGACCTTAGCTTCAATTCCAAAAATTATTAGTAAAGGACCAGGTTGGTTTAGTTCTTTTGGAACTAAAGATAGTGCAGGTTTTAAATGTTTTTCTGTATCTGGACATGTGAATAATCCAGGTAATTTTGAGATACCATTAGGCACACCATTCAAGACTTTGCTAGAACTTGCAGGGGGCGTTAAGGATGGGAAAAAACTTAAAGCAGTAATTCCTGGTGGCTCATCAGTCCCTGTCGTTCCTGGTGACATTATGCTGAATACGGACATGGACTATGAATCTATTGTAAATGCTGGTTCATTACTAGGTTCTGGTGCAGTAATAATTATGGATGAAGATACGAATATGGTTGAAGTTATTCACCGAATTGCAAGATTTTATTATTCAGAATCATGTGGACAATGCACACCATGTCGTGAAGGAACAGGATGGATGTTTAAAGTCATTGATAAAATCTTAAAAGGTAATGGGACTCTTGATGATCTTAAAACTTTAGAGTCTATACCAAGCATGATTTCCGGAAGTACAATATGTGCACTTGGTGATGCCGCTGCAATGCCTGTTGAAAGTTTTATAAAACACTACAGAAGCGAATTCTTACAGTATATAAAAAATCAAAAAGTAGATCCAATAGATACGAATAATTTTGCAAAAATTTCGGATAAGGAATTTGTCCTAAATAGAAAATAAATAAAAAAAATGAAAATTAAAATTAATAATATAGAATGTACTTTCAGCAAAGGAGAAACTTTAATACAAGTTGCCGACAGAAATGGAATTCATATTCCTCGCTTTTGTTATCATGAAAAACTCTCTATTGCAGCAAATTGTAGAATGTGTCTTGTTGAGCAAGTTGGAGTCAATAAACCCCAACCCGCCTGTTCAACACCTGCTGTTGAGAATCAAGAATACTTAACTCAATCCAACCTAGCAGTAAATTCTCAAAAAAATACAATGGAATTTCTATTAATTAATCACCCTTTGGATTGCCCAGTTTGTGATCAAGGAGGAATGTGCGAATTACAAGATCAAGCATTAATGCATGGAAGGGTAAAATCTAGATATGAGCAGGAGAAGAGAGTCGTCTTAGACCATTACATTGGGCCATTAATTAAAACGAATATGACTAGGTGTATTCACTGCACAAGATGTGTTAGATACGGAGAGGAAATAGCTGGAATAAAAGAGTTTGGAGCTGTTGGCAGGGGTGAATCTATGGAAATTAGGACATATTTAACATCGGCTATTGATTCTCCAATGTCTGGAAACATGATTGATATTTGTCCTGTGGGAGCTTTAAATGCCGCTCCATCACATATGAGAGGGAGAACATGGGAACTTGAAGAAGTTAAATATATCTCTCCACATGATTGCGTAGGCTCAAATATGAATTTACATATTCTTGATAATAGTATATTTCGAGTTGTGCCTCATGAAAATAAGAAAATTAACGAGACATGGATATCTGATAGAGATAGATTCTCTTATGAAGCTATAGAACATAAAGATAGAGTGAAGAAACCTATCGCAAAAATAAATGGTAGACATATTGAGGTTGAATGGGAACAAGCATTCGAAATAATTAAAAATAAAATGGCTGATATTGACCCAGGAAGTACAGCTGGATTCATAAGTGCAGGATCAACTGTTGAAGAACAATATCTTTTTCAAAAATGGCTAAGGGAAAATAATATTTTTAATATTGACCATAGAGTATCTCAAAGTAACTTTGATTATGAAGAGGATGATATTTTTCCAAAAATTGATATTCCTATTAAAGATATAGAAAATTGTAAATCTATCTTACTAATTGATAGCAATGTTACTTATGAACAACCAATTCTATCACACAAAATCAGAAAAGCTTTCTTAAAAGAAGCAAAAATTAATTCAATTCATACTTATAGTTACAAAAATAATTTTAACTTAAACAATTCATTGTTAATAAACCCAAATAATTTTTCTGAAACTTTGATAGATATTATTGAGTATTTATCAGTTATAACAGTAAATGACAAAACTTTAAAAAAATTCACAATACCAGAGACAATAAAAAATAAATTTAAAGGTCTGACAAATACAAATATTATTGAAATTACAAATGATCTTCTATTAAAAAACTCAATAATTTTTCTAGGCTCAAATTTGAAAAACCACCCAGATTTTCAATTATTAAAAATCCTCACAAATATAATATCTATATACACAAAATCAAACACTTGCTATTTGGGTGAAAAAAGTAATGAAGCTGGCGCATGGCTCACAGGATGTTTACCTAAAAGACGTGAAGGGTTTGCTCTTGCTAAACATCAAGGCTTTAATGCCAAAGAATCTATCCAAAGAAAATTAGATTCTTATATTATTTATAATTTAGACCTAATAGATTTTTATTATTATTCTGAATTAAAAAAATCTTTAGAAAATTCAAAATTCGTATTAGGTTTTCAAAGTTTTGTTACAGAAGAGGAAAAGACTTTATATGACGTTATTCTGCCATTGGCAACAACATTTGAAAGTCCTGGTACTTTCATAAATATAGAAAAAGAATGGCAATCTTTCGCACAAGGTTGTATGCCACATTACGACTCAAAAGAAGGTTGGAAAATTTTAACAAAGCTTAGACTTGAATCTGGAAGTCAATTAAGTAATTCATTAGATTATATTGATATTTTAAATGAAGTTGATCACATAATACGAAATACAGAGTCTATTGAGCCAACAAAAATTGAAAATTATAAAATAAATGAAATTAAAAGTAATAGTTATTTAACACGAACTGGAGGCAACTATTGTTATTTTTCTGACAATATTACTAGAAGGTCAATTTCTTTAAACACTGTTAATAAGAATAAAAACTTAGTTTATGTTAATAAAAAAACTCTTGTCGAAAATAATATTGATTTAGAGAAAAATAAAGTAATCCTAAAACAAGGCGATAAAAGCTTGCTAGTTAAATTATTAGTAGATGAAAATGTCTCAGATAATTGTATTTATATATCAAACTCTAACAGGGAGCATTTTGAGTTAGGAAAACAATACCAACCAATAGTAATTGAAAATGTTTGATTTTGCCCAAAATTATTTCAATATTTTATCATCTTATTTCTATGAATTAAGCGTCTTACCATATACTTTAATTTTAATTGGAATGATTATGGTTCCTCTTTTAATTCTAGTCGCCTACTATACATACGCTGAAAGAAAAATAATTGCCTCTATGCAAGGACGACTTGGCCCAAACGTTGTAGGACCTAAAGGTTTATTACAACCTTTTGCTGATGGTGTTAAATTATTCTTTAAAGAAATTGTAATTCCGACGGATTCGAATAAGTTTTTATTTTTATTGGCCCCTATTATTACATTTACTGTTGCTTTTGCAGCTTGGGCAGTTGTTCCTTTCGACAGCGTCCTTGTTTTGTCAGATATTAATGCAGGGCTTTTGTATATATTAGCTATGACCTCATTAGGGATATACGGAATTATAATCGCAGGATGGGCTTCAAATTCAAAATATGCATTATTGGGGGCAATGAGATCAGCTGCCTTAATTATAGCCTATGAAATAGCCATGGGTTTCGCGTTAGTTGGGGTAATAATGGTTTCAGGAAGTCTTAATCTTGGAGAAATAATAAACATACAAAAGGGTGGTGTATTTAATTGGCTCTGGGTTCCTTTGTTTCCATTATTTATTATTTACTTTATTGCTGGAGTTGCTGAAACCAACAGAGCACCTTTTGATGTTGCTGAAGGTGAGTCAGAGCTAGTTGCGGGATTTCATGTGGAATACTCTGGAATGGGTTTTGCAGTATTCTTTATTGCTGAATATGCAAATATGATTTTAATTTCAGCTCTCACTTCAATTTTATTTTTTGGAGGTTGGCTCTCACCATTTTCTTTAGATTCACTGGGAGTATTTGAGGTCAATGATTTTTTTAATAATATAATCCTTTTTTTTATAAATGATGGTATTCATTGGTTCATTCTAAAAACATTATTTTTTATGTTTTGTTTTATATGGTTTAGAGCGACTTTCCCAAGATATAGATATGATCAAATTATGAGACTGGGTTGGAAAATTTTAATTCCATTAACTTTAGTATGGATATTTGTTGAGATGATTTTTATCTATTATAAAATTGGACCTTGGTTTAACTAGGTGTGCAAATGATTAAGAAATATATTAAAAGCTTTTTTCTTTATGAATTACTTCTTGGCATGAAAGTAACGCTAAAAAATATGTTTAAAAAGAAAACCACTCTTAATTATCCGTTTGAAAAAGCACCTCAATCCCCTAGATTTAGAGGTTTGCATGCTTTAAGAAGATATCCTAGTGGAGAAGAGAGGTGTATTGGTTGTAAATTATGCGAAGCGGTTTGCCCAGCGCTTGCAATTAGTATTGATACCGAGGAAAGAAATGATGGTACTAGAAGAACCACTAAGTATGACATTGATTTATTCAAATGTATCTTTTGTGGATTTTGCGAGGAAGCATGTCCTGTTGATGCAATTGTAGAAACTAGGGTATTTGAGTATCATTTTGAAGAAAGAGGCGAAAATATTTTACAAAAAGGAGATTTGTTAAAAATCGGCGAAAGGTATGAAGAGGAAATTTCATCCGATCAAGCTGCGAAAGCCCAGAGAAATTAATAACTATGGATATTATTTCAATTTTATTTTATTTGGTGACATCTGTAGTTATCTTATCCTCGATTGCTTTAATAGCAGTAAATAACACAGTTCATGCGGCACTTCTTTTAGTTTTAATTTTTTTCAACACAGCAATATTATGGCTAATGATGAATGCCGAATTTTTGGCAATTGTATTAGTCTTAGTATACGTAGGAGCCGTTCTAGTTTTATTTTTATTTGTTATTATGTTACTGGACATCCAAGTACAGAAAACTGTCAGTAAAAAACTTTATCTAATATTTTCTGTTGTAATCTCGATAATTATGTTTGCAGAACTCTACATGGTTATTTTCTATCATGACTTTGAAAATACTGTAGTAGAAAATTTGAGCCAAGATACAAGCAATACATATGAAATAGGCTTATTATTATTTACAGAGCACATTTTTTCTTTTGAAGTAACAGCATTCATATTGTTAGTTGCAATTATAGCTGCAATAGCAATTAACATGTCAGATAGAGAGAGAGCTCTTAGACAAGACCCAGCTAAGCAAATATTGGAAACAAAAAAGTCTAGATTAAAAATTATTAAGGATAATGAGATATGATTACCATGACACATTATCTTGTATTTAGCGCATTGCTTTTCTGTATAAGTGTTGCTGGGATTTTTATTAATAGAAAAAATATTCTTTTACTATTAATGTCTATTGAGCTAATGCTTTTATCTGTTAATACAAATTTTATAATATTTTCTCATTATAGTAATGATATTACTGGACAAGTTTTTGTTTTCTTTATACTCGCAGTTGCAGCAGCTGAGTCTGCTATTGGATTAGCAATAATTGTATCTCTTTTTAGAGCTCGTAATTCTTTAGAAATTAATTTGATAAATAAATTAAAGGGATAAGATTATGGAAAAACTTATAATGTACATTCCAATTTTATTGCTTATTAGCTCAGTAACAACTGGGCTACTATCTAAAAGGCTGAGCAATGTACATGCAGGAATAATTAGTTCTTCTTTAGTTTTTGTATCACTAATTTTATCATTGTTTATTTGTTTTAATATTTTTTCTGAAGAATCAAATATCCTTTACGATGATTTTTATCAATGGATATCAATCGATAGTTTAAGCATTGGTATGGGCTTCTTGATTGATAAGCTTTCGGCTATGATGACAGTTGTTGTTTTACTTATTTCTTTTTTAGTACACGTTTATAGCATTGGATATATGAGAGACGAAAAGGATTTTAAAAGATTTTTCTCGTATATAGGTTTATTTACCTTTTCAATGATCTTACTCGTTATTTCGAATAATCTAATTCAGTTATTTATTGGGTGGGAAGGCGTTGGATTAGTCTCGTACCTATTGATCGGATTTTTTTATAAAAAAGAGTCTGCAATAAAAGCTAATCTAAAAGCTTTTTTAATAAACAGAATTGGAGACATGTTCTTTATCATAGGAATAATTATGGTATTTACTTTATTAGATTCATTCGATTACAAAACTATTTTTTTAAATCTTGAAGCATTCGATATTGATAAACTGGATTACATTTATGGATTTAGCTATCTAGATATTGCCTGTTTCTTTCTTTTTATTGGTGCGAT
Source organism: uncultured Thiothrix sp. (assembly GCA_902595225.1). Lineage (GTDB taxonomy): Bacteria > Pseudomonadota > Gammaproteobacteria > Poriferisulfidales. The sequence goes on along the minus strand of CACJPG010000001.1, from coordinate 229,183 downwards.
GGCTAAGTCAGCCCAAATTCCTTTGCATGTTTGGCTTCCGGACTCCATGGAGGGCCCAACGCCAATATCAGCTCTTATTCATGCTGCAACAATGGTTACAGCTGGAATATTTATGGTCGCAAGGCTTTCGCCAATATATAACTTTGCAGATGTTACAACAGATTTTATTTTGATTATTGGAGCTCTAACAGCACTATTTATTGGAGTTATCGCAATTTTTGAAAATGATATAAAAAAAGTCATAGCATACTCGACAATATCTCAGCTTGGTTATATGGTCGCTGCTTTAGGAATAAATGCATACACAGTATCTTTTTTTCATTTGTACACACATGCGTTTTTTAAGGCATTATTATTTTTATGTGCTGGCTCTGTAATAATGTCTCTACATCATAAACAAGATATAACTAAAATGGGTGGTCTTAGAGAAAAGTTACCAATTACTTTTTATTGTTTTTTAATTGGAACGCTATGCATAATTGGATTTCCCTTTACGTCAGGTTTCTTTTCAAAAGATCTTATTTTGGAAGTTATGTTATATGAAAATACAAATATATCGTTTTTTGCATATTCGCTTCTCTTATTGGGAGCGTTAGTTACAACAGTTTATTCTTTGAGACTTATTTTTATAGTATTTTATGGGAATTATAGAGGTGGTGATTTAAACAAAATTCATGAAGAATCTTATGTTATTTTAACGCCCTTAATAATATTATCATTTTTGTCTTTAGTTTCAGGCTTTGCTATTAAAATATTTGTTGATTTACCTATCTTTATGTTTGGTATAAAAGATATACATTACGAAGGCTTGATTCCTTTTATCACTCATGGAATTTTATCGCCAGCATCAGTTACTCTGATCATAGGTTTTTTAATCGCAAAATATCTTTATCTTGATAATAAGAAAATTTCTTTATTATCAAGCAAGTTTTTAGTAATGATTTCAAATTTTATAAAAACAAAATACAAATTTGATGAATTCTTTTTAAGCTGCTCTGATCTTATGAAGTCCATTTCTTATCATGCCGCAACAAAATTTGATATTAAAATCATTGATAGTTTTGTAGTAAATGGATTGCCAAGAAGAATAAATAGGCTTTCTAGTTTTTTTAGAAGTATTAGTAGCGGTTATTTGTACCACTATGCCTTTCTAATAGTATTTTCACTCGTTGTAATTTTCGGAATTATACTAGCGAGGGTATTATGATAAATAATATATTATCTTTATTAATATGGTTGCCGATAATAGCAGGCTTATTTATTTTGTTTTATAAAAAAGATGACAAAATTTTAAATATTTTTAATATTTCTATAAATTTAATTGTTTTTATCCTATCAATTTTACTTCTTAATAATTATGATCAAAACTCATCAAATTTTCAATTTGTCGAAAATATAGATTGGATTCCATCACTTAACATTTACTATTTTTTAGGTGTTGATGCTATATCTGTACTCTTAATTTTTCTTAACACAATTATTTTTTTATTAGTTTCACTATATAACTCAACCTTAAATCTTAAGAAAAGGAATCAATATTATTCTAGTTTTCTTTTAGCAAATGGTCTCACTATAGGAGTCTTCTCAGCATTAGATGCAATATTATTTTATATTTTCTTTGAAGCTCTGCTTATACCTATGTTTCTAATAATTGGTATTTGGGGTGGAGTTAATAGAATTTATGCATCAATTAAATTTTTTGTTTATACTTTTTTGGGCTCAATACTTTTATTAATAGCTTTTCTATATATAAATTCATCTATATCATCATTCAGCGTTTTATCTTTTTATGATACGAGCTTCTCGATTGTTGAGCAAGAGTGGCTATTTATTGCAATGGCTATAGCTTTTGCAATAAAGATTCCAATGTTTCCATTTCATACATGGCTTCCAGACGCTCATGTCGAAGCTCCCACATCAGGGTCTGTTGTTTTAGCTGCAATCCTTTTGAAGGTAGGCGCTTATGGATTTATTAGATATGTTTTGCCAGTTGTGCCACTTGGTGCGTCTTCCCTAGATATATTTTTTATTATTTTATCCTTAATCGCAATAGTCTATGTTGGGCTTGTTGCAATTACTCAAGATGATATGAAAAAATTAATAGCTTATTCTTCAATCTCCCATATGGGCTTTGTGACACTTGGTTTCTTTTTAATTTTTAAATTATTTGATAATACGAATACCAATAGCGATATTGTCGTGAGCTTATCAGGAAGCATGTATCAAATTATTTCTCATGGTTTTGTTTCTGCAGCATTATTTATTTGTGTTGGCTCAATATATGACAGATACAAAACAAAGAAAATTTCTGATTTAAGTGGTTTATTAAATCAGATGCCTGTTTACAGTTGGTTTTTTGTCTTTTTTGCATTAGCAAACTGTGGTTTACCAGGCACCTCAAGTTTTGTTGGTGAGCTTCTAATAATCCTCGCATCTTTTAAAACTAGTTTTATTTATGCTTTTCTTGCATCTTCAACATTAATTATTTCTGCAGTTTACTCTTTATGGCTTGTAAAAAGGGTGATATATGGAGAATTAAAAGCTGGCTTAGAGAATAGTATAGATGCTAATTTTTTAGAGAAAACAATACTTTTCGTTCTTGCTTTAATTATATTAATTCTTGGCATCTACCCAGACTACTTAATGTCATATATGAATATGACATTACAAAATATAACTAATAACATTATTATAAAAATATGACATTTAATAACGCATTTCTTAGTTTATCTAATTTTATTCCCGAAATATTTCTATTTTCTATGGCAATGGTAGTTCTTTTAATTGGCATAACTAACCCATTAAAAAAATACGTTGTAAGTTTGACAATCGGCAGCACACTGATTGCTCTATTTTTATGTTTTTGGGGTTATACAGAAGAAACTGTTTTCATGTTCAACACATCATTAATAAAAGACAATGCAACAGAATTTTTTAAAATTCTGTGTTATGGAATTTTTTTAATACAAATAATAGTTTCTCAGAAATATTTAAAAAATAAAAATTTAATATCTGGGGAATTTTACTCGCTTCTTATTTTTGCTCTTATTGGTTGTTTGATTATAATATCTTCCAATAATCTGATTGTTCTCTTCTTAGGTATTGAGCTTTCATCGTTAAGCTTATATTCATTAATTGCTCTGAATAGGACAAGCCTAATTTCAGGAGAAGCAGCAATCAAATATTTTGTTTTAAGCATTATTGCTTCAGCATTAATATTATTTGGATTCTCTTATTTATATGGAATTACAAATTCTTTAGTAATTAACGAAATCTCAACATATCTATTATCAAATGAAATATCTAACCTATATCTATTTTCATATATTCTTATTTTTATCGGCGTAGCTTTTAAATTTGCAGTTGCTCCTTTTCATATGTGGCTACCCGATGTGTATGAGGGAGCGCCATTACCAATTACAAATTTTATTGCGTCTATACCTAAAATAGCATTTTTTGTTTTTGCATATCGTTTTTTAAATGATAACCAAATTCTTTTTGAAGATAATTTTTCAAAATTTATTCTTTATCTTGGTATTTTTTCTATATTTATTGGAAATATGTATGCTTTGGCACAAAAAAAGATAATGAGGATGCTTGCATATTCAGGCGTGGCAAATTCAGGTTTTATATTTTTAGCAATTTTCACGTCGATTGATTTTAATTTTTCTGTTGCTGCTTTTTATGTTATTACGTATACGATAACTACAGTATCAGCAATTTCAATTATTACATTTATATCATCTAATAAGTTTGATCTGGTATATATAAAAGATTTTAAAGGTTTGTCTTCAAAGTCCGGATTAGTTTCTATATTATTTATGATTACTCTTTTGTCCACAGCCGGCATACCGCTAACAATTGGTTTTTATGCTAAATATCTCGTTCTAGATGCTCTAGTTAATCAAAATATGATAATTATTGCTGTAATTGTAGTTCTATTTACAGTCATTGGTCTATATTACTATTTGAGAGTTATATGGTTTATGTTTTTTGAAACGGGTTTTAACAGCTTAATTAAAGTTAATGGTATATATTACCTTGCAGTTTTATCAATCATTCCGTTCTCAATAATAGCTATCTTCTTATTTCCTGAATTTGCATTCAATTATCTTTTCTCGATACTAGCTTGATAATTAATGTTTCTCTGCGTAAAATCCATTAAAAGTGCGGGGTGGAGCAGTCTGGCAGCTCGTCGGGCTCATAACCCGAAGGTCGTAGGTTCGAATCCTACCTCCGCTACCATCTTTTGCTCACTCTACTGTTTGCCAGTAAGTTAGTGTTAAAAGTAGTTGATTTTCATTAAAATTTTTAAAAAAAGTTGATGTTTTAGACTTTCCAAAATATACTTAATAACATTATATTTCTTGTTGTTTAACCCTATTTTTAGGGTTGTTAAAAAAGACCCCTTAATGGGGTTTTTTTCGTACAGGGAGTTATTAAGTTTTTATGTAAATTTTTATAGGAAAATCAGTTTGAAGGAAAAGGTTAGCGAATTATTACGAAATTTAGTTTCATCGATGCAGTATGACTTCTGGGGATTAAATATTTCTCAACAGCATAATTCTATTAAGCTTACTTTATACATCGATAAAGAAGATGGTATTAAAATTGACGATTGTGAAAAGGTTAGTAAACAAACCACGTTACTTTTAGATACAAAGAAAATATTTGATAGTGACTATATACTAGAGGTTTCGTCCCCAGGCCTTGACAGAATACTTATGACAAAAGACCATTTTAAGAAATACAAAAATGAAAAAATAAAGATTAAACTTAAGTGGTTAGTAAACAATAGGAAAAATTTTAAAGGAATTATAAAAGAAGTTCAAAAAGATCATATATTAATTGATGTAAATAAAGAATTATTTGAAATTAAATATGATTCAATAGATAGCGCTAGGCTAAACACGTAATCTGGAGAGATTAAAATGAGTAAAGAAATTTTAAACGTTGTAGACTCGGTTTCAAATGAAAAAGGGGTTGATAAAGAAATTATTTTTAATGCTATTGAAATTGCTTTAGCAACCGCAACAAGAAAAAAATATTCAAAAGAAGTTGATGTTCGAGTCTCAATTGATAGAGCGACTGGAAACTATAAGACATACAGAAGGTGGACCGTTTTATCAGATGATGATCCCGAATTTATGTCTCCAGACTCTCAAATACTTCATGCCTATGCAACAAAACAGCATGACGAAATTGAAATAGGCGATGCTATTGAAGAGGAAATAGAATCAGTTCCTTTTGGAAGAATTGCAGCACATACTGCTAAGCAAGTGATTGTTCAAAAAGTAAGAGAGGCTGAGAGATTACGTGTTGTAGAGTCTTACGAAAATAAAGTTGGCGAACTAATCATGGGTATTGTTAAAAGAGTTGAACATAATGGTGTTTTAATTGATCTTGGTAACAATACAGAAGGTTTTATAGAAAAAGAGGATCTTATCCCAAGAGAAGCAATACGAAATGGAGATAGAATTAGAGCTTATTTGAAAGATGTTAGAGCTGAAACAAAAGGACCTCAACTTTTTCTTTCTCGGACTCATCCAGATTTTTTAATTAAGCTTTTCAGTCTTGAGGTACCGGAAGTAGGTCAAGATTTAATTGAAATTTTGAGCGCTGCAAGAGATCCTGGTGTTAGAGCAAAAATCGCAGTTAAGTCCAATGATCCAAGGCTAGATCCTGTTGGAGCATGTGTTGGAATGAGAGGATCAAGAGTACAATCTGTTTCAAATGAAATTGCTGGCGAGAGAATAGACATTATTCTTTGGGACGAAAATCCTGCACAATTTGTAATTAATGCTATGTCTCCAGCAGCTGTTCTATCTATTGTTATGGACGAAGAGTCTAAGAGTATGGATATAGCAGTAGAAGAAGAGAAGTTGTCACAAGCTATTGGAAGAGGTGGGCAAAATGTAAAGCTTGCAAGCCAATTAACTGGATGGGATTTAAATGTTATGACAGAAGGCCAAGTTGATGAAAAAAGTGAAGTAGAAACTCAGACAATTAGCGAAAATTTTGTTAATTATCTAGAGCTAGATCCTAAGGTTGCTTTAGTACTTGCTCAAGAAGGTTTTTCAAGTATCGATGAAATAGCTTATGCGCCACCTAAAGATATGTCAGAAATTGAAGCGCTTGATGAAAATATAGTTGAAGAAATTCGAAACAAAGCCAGAGATTATTTATTGAAACAAGCAATCAACCCTGAGTCTTTAGATATGGACGCAGAGCCATCCAAAGCATTACTTGAAATGGAAGGAATGACTAATGATATTGCGTTTGAGCTTGCATGCAGAGGAATAATAACAATTGATGATCTAGCAGATCAGTCAATAGACGAATTAATGCCTATAAAAAATATGACAGAAGAACTTGCAGGAAGCTTAATCATGACAGCGAGAGCACCAATGTTTGAGGGAAAGTAAAAAATGACAGACATAACTATTAAAGAATTTTCAAAAACAGTTGGTTTGTCTGTTAATCGCTTAATAGACCAGTTGGAACTTGCTGGAGTAAAAAAGAAAAAAGAAAGCGATTTAATAAGCGATGAAGAAAAAATGCAATTGCTAAATTACGTTAGGAATTCACAAATAAAAAATAAAGCAACTAAACCTAAAACAGTTGAGAAAGTCGATTTATCTGAAGATAGTAAAAAAAAGACGGTCATAAGAAAAAAAAGAGTTTTCTCAAAAGTAAACAATAAAGTTACAGAAAAAATTGAGACGAAATTACCTGAAAAAAAAGATAAAGGGATTAATGATATAGAACAAGAAGCTCAAAATATTCAAGAAAATGTTGGTGCTAATGAAAATCAAATTCAAAAAAATGATTTAATACAAGAGAATGTTAACCTAAATGAGGATACTGGCAAGAAAAGAAGAAAAAAAACAAAAACAAAGTTTGTAAATGAAGAAAAAAATAATCCAAGTATAAAAACAAAACACAGACGACAAAAAATTCATATTTCAGATGATAATAAAGTTGTTAGAAAGAAGCCTCAAAAAAAGGCAAAAGATAATATTTCTGACGACAAACATCAGTTTGAAAAACCTACTGAACCAGTTGTTCGTACAGTCCAACTTGGCGAATATATTTCTGTAGCAGAACTTGCCTCAGCTATGTCTGAAAAGTCTGCAGAGGTGATAAAAGCTCTTATGAATATGGGTGTTATGGCAACGATAAATGAATCACTAGACCAAGACACAGCAACTCTTGTGGTTGAAGAGATGGGGCATAAAGCTGAACCAATTGATTTTGAAAATTTAGAGAAAAATTTACTAACAGTTGAGCCTGATGAAAAGTATGAATTAGAATCAAGACCACCAACAATAACTATTATGGGCCACGTCGATCATGGAAAAACTTCTTTGCTTGATTACATTAGAGCAAGTCGTGTAGCTTCTGGTGAGGCCGGAGGAATAACCCAACATATTGGTGCATACCAAGTAAAAACTAATCACGGTTTATTGACATTTCTTGATACACCAGGCCATGCAGCTTTTACTTCCATGAGAGCTAGAGGAGCAAATTGTACGGACATTGTGATACTTGTTGTTGCAGCAGATGACGGAGTAAAGCCTCAAACAATAGAAGCAATAGAACATTCTCGAGCTGCAAATGTGCCAATTATTGTTGCAGTGAATAAAATTGATAAAGAAGGCGCAAATGTTGAAAACGTCAAAACAGAATTAACAAAGCATGAAATTGTTCCTGAGGATTGGGGAGGAGAAAATATCTTTGTTGAAGTATCTGCTAAACAAGGAACAGGAGTTGATAATTTGTTGGACTCAATATCACTCATGGCAGAGGTACTTGAACTGAAAGCAATTGCTAAAGGTTCTGCAACAGGAGTTGTTTTAGAATCTGCGCTTGATAAAGGTAAGGGAGCAACCGCAACTGTCCTTGTCCAAAAAGGATGTATGAATATGGGAGACAATATTATATGCGGAAAAGAATACGGAAGAATACGAGCAATGATTGATCAAGATGGCAAAAGAGTTGATAGTGCTACACCATCTATGCCCGTGGTTATTCTTGGTTTATCTGGGGCCCCCGAGGTTGGAGACGAAGTTCTCTCTGCAGTAAATGATAAAAAAATCAGAGATATAGCAGAATTTAGAAAAACAAAGCTTAGAGATAATAAATTTGCTTCGCAGTATCAAGCTCCCACCTTAGATAATATGTTTAGCAATCTTAAGAAGGGTGAGGTACCTACGCTTAACATTCTTTTGAAAACCGATGTTCAAGGGAGTGCTCAAGCGATATGTGACTCTTTAACAAAATTAAATACTGACGAGGTTGAAGTAAAAATTATTAGTTCCTCAGCTGGAGCAATCAATGAATCTGATATTGCTTTGGCAGAAGCATCAAATGCAATTATATTTGGATTTAATGTTCGAGCTGATAGTCAAGCAAAAAAAACTGTTATGGAAAAAAAGATTGATCTTAGATATTACAGCATAATCTACGACTTAATAAATGATGTTAAATCAGGTATGAGCGGACTTCTAACTCCAGAAACAAAAGAAGAAATTGTAGGATTAGCAGAAGTTAAAGATGTATTTAAGTCATCTGCCATGGGAGCTGTAGCAGGCTGCCAAGTTATTGAAGGTGTTGTGAAAAAAGGTAACCCTATAAGAGTTTTAAGAGAGAATGTTGTTATTTTTGAAGGTGAGCTAGAATCTCTAAGAAGACATAAAGATGATGTAAAAGAAGTAAGGCTTGGAACTGAATGTGGAATTGCTGTTAAAAACTATAATGATGTAAAACCTGGAGATAATATCGAAGTTTTTCAAAGAATTGAGGTGGCTAGAACAATTGAATAATGAAATATGATTCTGACAACCAAAGGGTCCATAGAATTTCTTCTTTAATAAGAAAGGAAATTGCAAAAATTATTCAGAATGATATTAATGATCAAAGAATAAAAGATGTAATTATTATGGATGTTGAAATGTCTAAGGATTTAAAAAACGCAAGGATTTTTTTTGTTGTTTTCAACATTAAAGCAAAAAGAGATGAAGAAATTAAATTAATTACCAAAACTATTAATGCATCAAAACTATTTTTTAAAAAGCAATTATCAAAAAACTCGAATCTCAGGTCGGTTCCTAATCTAAGATTTATATACGATGAAACAGAATCAAAAGCCTACGAGCTCGAACAGCTTATTAATAAAAATTTGTATAAATGAATAATAATTTTCAGCAAAGTTGTTTATTAATAAATAAGCCCCCCGGTATTTCATCAAATAAAGTTTTAACGGAATTAAAAAAAAAATTGAATCAAAAGAAGGCTGGTTTTTCTGGAACTCTTGATCCTTTAGCAAGCGGACTTCTAATAATCTTTTTTAATAAAGCAACCAAGTTATGTTCTTATTTTTTGGATTCGGACAAAAAGTATGAGGCAATTGCAACACTAGGTAAAACTTCAAGTACTGGTGATGCAGATGGAATTATTAAAGACGGAAGTTTTATACCAAGTATAAGTATTAATGATTTAAATGAGCTTGAAAAAAAATTTACTGGTAAAATTTCTCAAATTCCGCCAATGTATTCTGCATTAAAACATCATGGAACTCCATTATATAAATATGCTCGTGAGGGGATAACTATAGAAAGAAAGCCTAGAAACATTGAAATATTTAAAATTGAAATTAAAAAAATTAATGATGTAAATCTTGGTATAAAAGTTCATTGCTCTAAGGGTACATACATAAGAACTCTCATTGAGCAGATAGGGAAAGAAATAGGTTGTGGCGCATTTTTGAAGAAGCTTGTGAGAACTCAAATCAAAGATATTAGTTTATCCAAATCAGTAGATTTTGATAAGTTTCTTGATATTGATAGCAAAGATGAAGTAGCAAAACATTTGATAAATATAGATATATTATTAAACAATACCTATTCATGTTATGTAGATGAGCTTCATAAAAAGAAAATATTAAATGGTAATAAAGTCTTAATAGATGAGAATTCAAGGAGTTTTGTTAAGATTTATGATAAATCTAGCCGATTTCTTGGGGTAGGAACAATAAATAAAAATTCCGAACTAATACCAAAGAAAATATTAATCTGAAAACTTAATGTTTGTATCATTAATATATCATGATAGAATGCGCCCTTAAATTAGATATTAAGAGAAAAATATGGCATTAACACCAGAACAAAAGAGCAAGGTTATAGAGCAATACCAGCAAGGCGCATCTGATACTGGGTCACCCGAAATACAAATTGCTCTTCTGTCAAAAAGAATTGATTTCTTGAGTGAACACTTCAGCACTCATAAAAAAGATCACCATTCACGTCATGGCTTGTTGAAAATGGTAAATACAAGAAGAAAACTTTTAGACTATTTAAAAAAGAAAAATATCGACAGGTACCAAAGTCTTATTTCTTCTTTAGGGCTAAGAAGATAATCTTAGAGAAAATATAAATGAAACCTTTAAAAAGAAAGTTCCACTACGGAAATAGCGAAGTTCAAATAGAGACTGGACAAATTGCACGCCAAGCAAATAGCGCAGTAATAGTTAATATTGACGATACAGTTGTGATGACTACTTTGGTTGCAAAAGATGATGGTCAGTCAAAAGATTTTTTCCCTTTAACAGTTAATTACCAAGAGAAAACATATGCAGCTGGAAAAATTCCAGGGGGTTATTTTAAACGTGAAGGCAGACCATCAGAGAAAGAAACCTTAACATCTAGATTAATTGATAGACCAATTAGACCTTTATTCCCAAAAGAGTTTACTCATGAGGTTCAAATAATTTGTACTGTGATGAGCCTCAATAATGAGGTTGATGCTGATCTTGCATCACTAATTGGCGCATCAACTGCAATTAAAATCTCTGGCTTACCCTCACAAGGTACATTAGGGGCAGCAAAAATTGGATATAAAGATGGAAGTTATTTATTAAATCCAACTAAGACAGATTCGGTCGGTTCTGAACTTGATTTAATGGTTGCAGGGACCGAAGATGGAGTTTTAATGGTTGAATCTGAGGCCAAAATGCTAAGTGAAGAAGTAATGTTAGGTGCAGTTTCTTTTGGACATAAAGAAATGCAATCCTTGATAAATGAAATTAATAATTTTGTAAATGAGTGCGGTGCGAAAGATTATAATTGGGAAAAACCTTTAAACGAAAACGAAAATCTTGAAAAAGAAGTATACGATTTTTTTAAAGAAGAGATTTCTAAAGCATATTTAATTTCAGATAAAGCAGAACGAGGCAATAAATTATCAGAAATAAGAAAGAATGCTTTAGAAAAATTTAATAATGAGGACGAGTGTAAAAAAGATTCTATAGAAGGATCAATGTATAAACTTCAAAAGGATGTAGTTAGAAAAAATATTTTGGATGGTAAACCAAGGATTGATGGAAGAGATAATGAAACAGTTAGAAACATATCGATTGAAGTTGGTATTTTACCTAAAACACACGGCAGCGCTCTTTTTACCAGGGGAGAAACCCAAGCAATTGTTGTATCAACATTAGGAACTGATCGTGATGGTCAGATAATAGATGCTCTAGATGGAAAGTATGAAGATAAATTCATGCTTCATTATAATTTTCCACCATTTTCAGTTGGCGAAGTTGGTTTTGTCGGTTCTCCAAAAAGAAGAGAGATTGGCCATGGAAAATTAGCTAAGAGAGCTATACAAGGTGTGCTTCCTAATATGGATGAATTCCCTTATGTAATTAGAGTTGTTTCAGAAATTACTGAATCAAATGGTTCAAGTTCTATGGCAAGTGTGTGTGGCTCCAGCCTATCTCTAATGGACGCAGGTGTCCCAATAGTCGCTCCAGTTGCAGGTATTGCAATGGGATTGATCAAAGAAGAAGATAATTATGTTGTGCTTTCGGATATTTTAGGTGATGAAGACCATTTAGGTGATATGGACTTTAAAGTTGCTGGTACTGCTGATGGAGTAACAGCTTTACAAATGGATATAAAAATTAATGGAATCACAGAAGAGATTATGAAAGTCGCTTTAGCCCAAGCAAAAAAAGGAAGAATACATATATTAAACGAAATGGCAAAAGTCATTCAATCATCTCGTGAGGAAGTTTCGGAAAATGCGCCAAGATTTATTACTCTTCAAGTTAAGTCAGAAAAAGTCAGAGACGTTATTGGAAAAGGAGGAGCAACTATTAGGTCTCTTACAGAAGAAACTGGGGCAGTAATTGATATTGATGATAGCGGATTAATTAAAATATCATCTGTAGATAAATCTGCAGCTGAATTAGCTAAATCTAAAATTGAGCAGCTTACAGCGGACGTTGAAGTTGATAAAATTTATGAAGGCAAGGTTACCAAGATTATGGATTTTGGGGCATTTGTAACTGTGCTTCCCGGGAAAGATGGTCTTGTTCATATTTCACAAATATGTGAAGAGAGAGTTGAAAATGTAACTGATAAGGTTTCAGAAGGTGAGATTGTAAAGGTTAAAGTTCTCGAGATCGATAAGCAAGGAAGAATAAAACTTACCATGAAGGGAGTAGAGTAATTATTTTGATGGAAAAAGATTGGAAAGAGCAATTATCTCCTGATGAATATTATGTTTGCAGAAAGAAGGGAACAGAACCTGCATTTTCTGGAGAGTACGATAAATTCTATGAGCCTGGCATTTATTTATGTAAATGTTGTAAATTAGAATTATTCTCATCTAATAATAAATATGACTCTGGATCTGGTTGGCCAAGTTTTTGGGACCCTATAAATCATAAGAATATTAAAAAAATTGAAGATTTCAGCCACGGTATGAGCAGAATCGAAGTAAGATGCTCAAATTGTGATAGCCATTTGGGACATGTTTTCGATGATGGTCCAAATCCTACCAAAAAACGATATTGTATAAATTCTTTAAGCTTAATATTTAAGAAGTCCTAGTTGCACATTAAATATATATTACTTTATATATATATATTCCTTTGCAGGGGTTATTTTTTTGGGTAAAATAGTGCTCGAAGTTTAAAAAATAGGAGAAATGATATGAAAGTATCATGGGACGAAAGTGTTTGTATTCACGCTGGTAAGTGTGTACAAGGAGCACCAGAAGTATTTAAAGTGGAAGATGGAAAGTTTGTTATTGATACATCAGCAAGTTCAGAGGAGAAAATTGCTGACGTTGTTTCAGAATGTCCTTCTGGCGCTTTAAAAATAGAAAGTTAAAAAAATAATATTCTCTTAGGAGGGAAATATGATCGGTGATAAGTTAGCATCGGCTATGCAATTATTTGGCAATCCAAGTTGCATCAATACTGCAAAAATAATGCAAACAGCTGGAGAGAAAGGGGTAGATGTTGAAGTACATAAGATTAATGGTGGAGAAGAGGTATCAGAAATGTCTCCTTTGCAAAGCGTTCCAGTATTAAAAGACCTAGACAATATAGTATATGGCCCAAATGCAATTATTTCATATTTAGATGACAAAGGTTTTGGTCCATCTTTAGTTCCAAGAAATGGAGTAATAAGAGCAATTATGTATCAATATGCACATATTGCATCCGATTTTGTTCAGATGGAAGCTTACGGAATGTTAACTGGTTCTGGTGGCAATATGGACGTAGTTAATAAAGCTTTCGATGTCCTAGAAAATATTCTTACCAATCCACCGGACCCAAAACTGAAAAAAGATGTTTATATTTGTGGTGAATTTTCTTTAGCTGATATTCACTGGATGGCATGTGTTAATGCCTTAGAGATATCTGGTAATGGTGACGTTGTTTCATCTAGATCAAAAGTTAGCGAATGGTGTGCTGCAGTAAAAAGTCATCCAGCTACAAGTAAAGAAGACATTGTTCCTTTTACTTGTCTGCCTACTAAAGAAGATATTGACGCTGGAACTTTAAGAAACGTAGCGATCAACGTTTTAGAATCTTAAGCTTATAAGCTTAAAGTATAGGTTTTGGATACTGGAAAGTTTGATATTATTTAACTAAGTTAGTGTTTTAAACACAAGGAATTTCTATATTTTATGTTTGGATTAGGTAAAAAAAAGGGTCCTCAAGAAGTCAGTCTAAATTCTGGTGAGTACAGTTTTGAAGTCGAGCCAGACCAAAATATTCTCGATGCAGCTTTGAAAGCTGGCGTAGCATTTCCACATGATTGTAGAGTTGGAAGTTGTGGTTCTTGCGCGTGTAAACTTACTGATGGAAAAATCAAACCGACAGCTGATTTCAGTTATGTACTGGATGGAAAACAACTTGATGACGGAATGATTTTAGCTTGCCAATCCCGTGCACAAACACCTGTAAGTATTGATGTAAGCATTGATGGTGAAGCAAAAGTCAGTGCCACAAAAAAATATATGGGTAAAGTTAAAAAAGTTACCTCGCTAACTCATGACATTATGGAGCTCACGCTAGAAGTTGATGGGCTTGAGCACACAGGTGCAGCAGGGCAATACTCTGAAGTTCTTGTAAAGCAAGTTGGGAGCACTAGATCATACTCTTTCGCAAAAGCCCCACAAAACGAGAATTCAAATGAATTAACTTTTTATATAAGAAACGTACCTAAAGGTAGATTTAGCAGATGGCTTTTTGGTAAAGATCCTACTGGACAAAAGATTGAGGTAAATACACCATATGGATCGTTCTATTATCGTGATGGAAAAGGAACAATGGTCTGCATAGCTGGAGGTAGCGGCATGAGTGCAGTCAAGGCAGTTCTTGAACAAGCCGCAATTGATCAAGTTCAGAGAGACGCGGTTTTTTTATTCGGCGCAAGAACACAAGAGGACATATACTGTCAAGCTGAATTAGAAGAAATTCAAAAAAAATGGAATCCAGATTATAAATTTGAATATGTGTACGTTTTAAACATGGAGCCCGAAGATTCAGATTGGACTGGAGCAAGAGGATTGGTAACAGACTTCCTTAAGTCCGACTATATTGAAAAAGGGAAACTAGATATGAAAGCGTGCCAAGGTTTCTTATGTGGGCCACCGCCAATGATTGACGCTGCTATCAAAGAGTTTACGGCGGAAGGTATGCCAAACGAAGAAATATTTTTTGATAAATTCTTAGACTCTGGCTCTAAATAGAAAATTCATAAAAACTATGTTAACATCCTGAAAAATAAGAATATAAGAATAAAGGAGATTAGATGAGAGAATATATTGCAGCAATAGTGATGATCATATTCACATCAGTATGTTTTTGGGGAATGAACCTATTTGGTTTTGCTAATAACCAACATGATATATTGTGGACAATTGGTGCGGCATTAGCGTTACTAATAATTTTATTGATAAACGTTTATATTTACTTTGCAATATGCCAAGAAACACCTTGGGTTTGGCAAAAAGATAAGAGTGAAGAACAAGAATAAGTTAATACTTTTTTAGATCTTCTACCTTCGAGTATAATTCACCATCGGACATCCTAATTTTAAGATTATCCCTTAGCTTAAAGTCAGCTATTCTGCTTGCTACTTTTTTATTGCAATAAACTAAAGAAAATCCTTTTTCGAGTATTGATAAAGGATTAACATCTTTTAAAGTATTATTTTTTAAGTTTAGTTTATTTCTTTTCGAAATTAGAATATTTTCTAAGCTATTATTTATTTTACTTCTAGTCATAAATATTTTTGACTCTGTAATTGCTAATTTACTTTTTGGATTATGCTCTAAAAGCTTAAGGTATAATTGATTAACTAAACTTTTTTTCTTATTTAAAGTATAACTAATTTTTGAGCTTAATGATTCACTTAAAAGATCAAGTGTTTGACTATAAGAATTAATTTTATTTACTGGATTATTCTTATCTACAATATTTTTTTTATTTGATAAATAGTATTTTATATCTTTTATTTTGCTAGATAGATTTTGATTTATATAGTTTTTCATTTCTTCAATTTTTTTTAAAATATCATCTATTGAAAATTGTGTTGCAATTTCTGCTGCTTCTGATGGCGTTGCGGCCCTTATATCTGATACTAGATCAACAATTGTCGTATCAGTTTCATGCCCAACAGCAGTTATCACTGGGATATTTGAATTATAGATTTGTCTTGCTAACAATTCGTTATTATATTCTATTAAATCCTCTAGCGAACCACCTCCCCTTGCTATTATTATTACATCTGAATCACCTAATTTATTAATTGTTATCAATTGGTTTATAATACTTTTTGCGCAATTTTCTCCTTGCACATTACAACCATAAATATCTAGTTCTATATAAGGAAGTCTTCTTTGTGTGACCTTTATAATATCCTTGATAACGCTTCCAGCAAGTGAAGTTATTACTGCAATTTTCTTTGGATATTTTGGTAGTTTTTTCTTAAAGCTTTTATCAAACAAACCTTCATTTTTCAATTTTATTTTTAGCTTCTCAAATAATTCGTGAAATCTACCTACACTAGAGGATTTCATTTCAATTATATCAAGCTGATACGATCCATTTTTTTCATAAAATGAAACCCGACATTTTACAATCACATGTAGTCCTAGTTCTGGAAAAGTGTCAACTCTGTTAACTCTGGCACTCCAAAGAGTACAGCGAACTGTAGATATTGAATCTTTCAAGGTTAAATACATGTGGCCACTTTGAGCAGTATTTGCTTGAGAAATTTCACCTTCTACATAAATATATTCTTGAAATTTAAGTTCTAAAACTTCTTTTACATTATTATTTATTTCGCTGACGCTAAATATTTTTATTTCTTGATCACTCATATATATATAGAATACACAAAATTTAGAGTCTTTTGTTTACTTTTTCAAAATAAAATTTATAATAGCTTTTTGTAGAGAGGTATATATGTTAAAAGTTATTCAAGAAGCTCTAACATTTGACGACGTACTTCTTGTGCCCAATAGCTCGAATGTTTTGCCATCTGAAACCTCTTTAAAAACTTCTTTAACTTCTAAAATTCAACTTAATATGCCTTTAGTATCAGCAGCTATGGATACAGTAACAGAATCAGAGTTAGCTATTTCTATTGCGCAAGAGGGTGGCATTGGAATAATTCATAAAAATCTATCACCACAAGATCAAGCAAATGAGGTTCTAAAAGTTAAAAAATATGAAAGCGGAGTTATTACGAATCCAGTTGTTACCTCTCCTGATTGCTCAATAAAAGAGGTAATTGAGCTAACATCAAAACATAAAATTTCAGGTGTCCCAGTAGTTGAAGGAAAAAATTTAGTAGGGATTGTTACTTCTAGAGACTTAAGATTTGTTAAAAAAGTAAACCCAAAAGTATCGACAATCATGACCCCAAAAGAGAGACTAGTTACTGTTCAAGAAGGCGCCTCAAGAGAGAAAGTAAAGAAGCTTTTTCACGAATATAGAATTGAAAAAATACTTGTTATCAACTCAAAATTCCAATTAAAAGGAATGATTACGGTTAAAGATTTACAAAAATCTAAAGACTTTCCTAACGCTTGCAAAGATGGACTAGAAAGATTAAGAGTTGGAGCAGCTATTGGAGTCGGTAAGGACATGCAAGATAGATTAAAAAAACTTACGAATGCTGAGACTGATGTAATTGTAGTTGATACCGCTCATGGTCATTCAAAAATGGTTATTGATGCAATTAAATCAATTAGAAAACAATATCCAAAATTACAGTTAATTGCTGGGAATATAGCAACTAAAGAGGCCGCAAAAGCATTGGTTAAAGCTGGCGTTGATGCCATCAAAGTTGGAATTGGCCCTGGTTCAATTTGCACAACAAGAATTGTAGCTGGGGTTGGAGTGCCTCAAATAACTGCAATTTCTGAAGCTGCAAGTGCAGTTAGGGGAACAACAGTCAAAGTTATTGCGGATGGCGGAATTCGTTTTTCAGGTGACATATCAAAAGCTTTAGCAGCAGGAGCAGATTCAGTTATGCTTGGGAGTTTATTTGCAGGAACTACAGAAGCTCCTGGAGAAATAGAGCTTTATCAAGGAAGAACATATAAAAACTATCGAGGCATGGGATCCATTGGAGCGATGAAAAGCGGTTCGAGTGAAAGGTATTTTCAAGGTAATGAGACTACATCTGATAAATTTGTTCCTGAAGGTATTGAAGGGAGAGTTCCATATAAAGGAGGGCTTGCGAATATTTTACATCAGCTACTTGGTGGTATCCGATCAAGTATGGGCTATTTAGGTTGTTCAAATATAAAAGAATTACATACAAAAGCAAAATTTGTAAAAATTACAAATGCTGGTATGAAAGAAAGTCATGTGCATGATGTAATGATCACAAAAGAAGCTCCAAATTACCAAATTGACAAATAATGCAAGAACAGAAAATCTTAATTATCGATTACGGATCACAATATACACAATTAATAGCAAGAAGAATAAGAGAAAATAAAACTTACTGCGAGGTAGTAACTCCAGCATATTTAAATAATTTAAAAGATTCTGAAAATATAATAGGCGTTGTTTTATCTGGAGGCCCCAATTCAACAATTAATGACAATAAACATGATCTTAACGATCATCTCTTTGAATTGGATGTCCCAGTCTTAGGCATATGCTTTGGAATGCAACTAATTTGTAAAAAATTTGGAGGAGTTTTAGAACAGTCATCTTCAAGGGAATATGGAAAAGCAAAATTAGATATTCATAGTAAAGGAAAGATATTTGATGGTTTAAGTGATTCATTAGAAGTTTGGATGTCGCATGGGGATAGCGTTACTGAAGTTTCTGATAATTTTAAAATTATTGCGTCAACAAATAATAAATCTCTGTCAGCAATTAAAGTTAATAACAAAGAGATATATGGTATTCAATTTCATCCAGAGGTAACACACACACTTGATGACGGAAAAATTATTTCTAATTTTGTAAATAAAATTTGTAATTCTAGAAGCCAGTGGACAACTAAAAATATAATTATTAAGCAAATTTCGAAAATCAAAAATAAAGTTGGGGGTGATAACGTAATACTCGGTTTATCTGGGGGCGTGGATTCTTCTGTTTCTGCTGCGATATTACACAAGGCAATTTCAAATCAACTCACCTGTATTTTCGTTGATAATGGACTTCTAAGACTAAACGAAAGAGATCAAGTAAAAGAAAGTTTTAAAGATTTTGAAAAAATAAAAATACACTATGTGGACGCCTCAAAATTGTTTATGAAGAGACTAGAAGGCATAACCGAGCCTGAAGAAAAAAGAAAGATTATTGGAAAAACGTTTGTAGATGTTTTTCAAGATGAAGCTAAGAAAATTGAAAATGTAAAGTGGCTGGCACAAGGTACAATTTATCCAGATGTTATAGAATCAGCTGCTTCATCTGAAAATGCTCATTTAATTAAATCACATCATAACGTAGGAGGCTTACCTAAAGAAATGAATTTGGATTTGATTGAACCACTTAGAGAGCTGTTTAAAGATGAGGTTAGGAAATTAGGTATTGAGCTAGGTATTAAGAGCACTCTAATTAATAGGCATCCTTTTCCAGGGCCTGGTTTAGCAGTTAGAATATTGGGTGAAGTAAAAAAAGAATATGCAGATATTTTAAGAGAAGCTGATAATATTTTTATAAAAATGCTTCATGAATACAATATGTATAATAAAATATCACAAGCATTTACTGTTTTTATGCCGATTAAATCTGTTGGGGTTACAGGCGACGGAAGATCCTATGGGAATGTTCTCTCTCTAAGAGCAGTAAAAACAATTGATTTTATGACCGCGAAGCCTTTTGATTTTCCATTTGATTTTTTAGAGGAAGTATCAACTAAAATAATTAATGAAGTTCCTGGAATATCTCGAGTTTGTTTAGATATATCATCGAAGCCACCTGCAACTATAGAGTGGGAATAATAAAAACTTTTTTGTGAAAATATGTTTAATAGGGAAATAGTATCGTTATATGGTTTATTCACAGGTATTATAATTTTAATATTATTTATTTTCATTAGCCCCCCAAATGATTTAAGTCATGCTGGTTGGATAACTGCTGGAATTGCAATATTGATGACTATCTGGTGGGTTACAGAGGCAGTACCGATTTATGTAACTGGCTTAATTCCAATTGTTCTTTTTCCGCTTTTTAATATCTTTGATATTCAAGATATCTCAAGCTCGTATGCACACCCATTAGTTCTTCTTTTTCTTGGCGGGTTTATAATTGCTTCAGCTATGGAATCATGCGGTCTTCACAAAAGAATCGCCATCAACATACTATCTTTCTCTGGTACAAGCCCAGCAATGATTATTGCTGGTTTTATGATTACAACTGCATTGATTAGCATGTGGGTTAGCAACACAGCATCTACAATAATGATGTTACCAATTGCGACTTCAGTAATAGCAATATTTTCTAGCCAAAAGCAATCTAATGAGAATGATTTAACAATACCATTATTATTAGCAATAGCATATTCGGCATCTATTGGAGGGATAGCAACTTTGATTGGCACACCCACAAATGTGATGCTTGCAAGTATACTAAGTGATAATTATAACTATAATATAGGTTTTTTTGATTGGTTTAAGATTGGTTTTCCAATAACCTTAATTTTATTACCTGTAGTATGGTTTTTTTTAACGAACATAATTTTTAAGTTATCGAAAAATAAATCAAATGCCCTACAAGTAACATTAAGCGATCTTAAGAAAGATATTGGAAAATCTTCTTTTGCAGAAAAAATTGTTGCTATAGTATTTTTATTAACAGCTTTGTTATGGATTTTAAGAAGATTTATTAATAATAATTTTGACTTAAATATTAATGATACTTCTATCGGATTATTTGGAGCGCTCCTTTTATTTATAATTCCAATTAAAAAGAATAAAAGGGCATGCAGCTGGGAAACTGCAAGCAAAATTCCATGGGGTGTTTTATTATTAGTTGGTGGTGGTATTGCTCTTTCTAAAGCATTTAACATAACTGGCTTAGCTAACTGGATAGCAAGTTTTTCTTCTTTTTTTGACGGATATAATATTTTTTTACTTATTATTATTTTTGTTACTTTAATAATTTTTTTAACAGAATTAAATTCAAATACAGCAACCATTGCAACTTTTGCACCAATACTAATAGCTTTTTCTATTGGAATAAATGTAAATCCGCTTTTCTTTGCAATTCCATGTACTATAGCAGCAAGTTGTGCTTTTATGCTGCCAGTAGCTACTCCTCCTAATGCCGTAATATTTGGCAGTGGAAAGATATCGATAAAAAATATGGCGAAAGCAGGTGTTATACTAAATATAATTTCAATATTCTTAGTAACAATAGTTTCTTATTTACTTTTGAAATATTTTTTTAGTTACGAAATTTATTCTATCCCTAAAATTTTCATCAATTAAGTTTAGTTTTATATTTTTCCGTCAAGACCCATTTGATAATATTTATGAATAATACTTTCTTGATTATCAAGTAGCCAATCAATATCTGGTTCGTTTTTCATTGCTTTTGCAATAGCTTGTGCAGTTGCCTTCCTATGAATATCAAATAGTATCTTATGATCTAAATTATCATCTTTGATAACAGATGGATTTAACCAAACTGATACAATAATTCCTAGATCATTTGCCTTTTCTTTAGGGATATCTCCATTTCGAACGGCATCAAGCACGCCATTAGCTATTGCTCCTTGAACTGTACCCATGAGTATATTTGTATATCTTTCATTTTTTACTGTTACTTTACTGACCATTAAGGTTGCAGGCTTCACCATGATATCAGTATTCATTATTGCTAGAACTCGAGAATGCCCCTTAACTTGATCGCCTAGAAGGGTTGCAAATGCTGTTCCAACTGGACCATCTAATTCTCCGATCACTATTTCAGGCTCCGCTGCTGTACCTGGAGGGCCACCAGCAACAAGTGATTCTGCTACCCTCATAACTATTCTATCGCTCATAATATTTCCTCTTGAAAGTTTATTAAATAAAATTAATACTGAATTGAAATCAAATAATATAACAACTAGCTATCAAATAATAGATGAATGAAGAATCATATATGGAAAAATGTATTTCTCTAGCAAAGCTTTCAGAGAAGAAAGATGAAGTTCCTGTGGGAGCAATATTAGTTTTCGAAAATAAAATATTATTTGAATCGCATAATTCGCCAGTTGAAAAAAAAGATCCAACTGCACATGCTGAAATTAATGTAATAAGAAGTGCATGTAACGAAGAAAATAACTATAGGCTGAAAAATTACATTTTATACACAACGCTGGAGCCTTGTATAATGTGTATAGGTGCTATTTGCGAGGCGAGAATTGAAAAAGTTTTCTTTGGAGCGTATGCAACCAATAAAGAAAATTTTTCAAATAAAATTAAATTTTATAAAAGAAATAATTATATTGACCATCTTCCAAAATTCACTGGAGGCATTCTCGAAAAAGAATGTTCATCAATAATTAAAAACTTTTTTCAAAGAAAGCGAGGCTAAATATAATGTATTCTTTTCGTAAATTATATCAAGATAAGTCTTGATTCTTTCAACATATATGACTGGCTCATTACCTCTTGCATATCCATATTTGGTTTTTTTGTAATATTTTTTCTTTGAAAGTAGGGGTAAATATTTTTTTACATCTGACCAATAATTTGGATTCCCACCAAATCTTTGTGTAATTATCCTAGCATCTTCTAAATGCCCAAGTCCTACATTGTATGCAGCTAAAGCCATCCAAATTCTATCCGAACCAACAATGCTTTTTGGTAATCTATTGAACAAGTTTTCTAAGTATTTTACTCCTCCATAAACACTTTCATTTGGATCAAGTCTATTTTTTACTCCGATGTAGTTTGCAGTATTCTTTGTTAGCATCATTAACCCTTTAACTTGAGTTTTTGAAACTGCTTCATGGTTCCAGTGAGATTCTTGGTAGGATAAAGCGGCAATTAGTTGCCAAGAAAATATTGAGTTTCTTGTGTGTTTTTTAAAATAGTCAATATATTTTGGAAGCTGTTTATTCATTTTTCTTTCAAATATATTTCTTTCTACCTTATTCAAAGCTTTGTTTTCGTAGAGTGATAAGTACATATCTTTTTTAACATGACACTGATGGAAGCTTGTTATTAGAGGAACCTCATTTGACTTAACAGAATTGCTTCCGGTGAAACCAAAAGTGCAGAGCACTGGTAATATATAAGAAATAATATATATGTTTGGAATGCTGGATCGTTTCTTTGCTTTACAAGTAATAGTCAATTTCTCTCTAATTTCGTAGTACTTGGATGTATACATTACCACTATATGTTGTGTTTTTCAAATTAATAAACACATTATAATATACTTATATAGCTTTTATATATATTAATTATTAGATATATATACCTTGTAAGAAAGGCAACATTGGTGTAATTTACACAACTTAATAGATGTTTATTATATTCAGCATCTAGTTATAAATAATAATAATAAATAACGAAAAAAATCGTTAAAAATCAATATAATAAAAAAAAGATTGAGAGAATAAGTTAAATGGCAACTATCCCTGGGTTAGTACTATCAAATAAGCAAAAGAGTCCTGATGCTGTAGCATTGAGATATAAGCAACTTGGTATCTGGAATACTTATACTTGGAACGATTATTATAATGAAGTATCTGTTCTGGTCGATGCTTATAATAAATCCCTATCCGTGAGTAAAGGGACAGTTGTAGCGGTTTACGGAAACAATGTACCCAAGTTAATTTTTTCTATAGCAGCAGTGCAGACACTTGGAGGCATAGTAGCGCTAATCCATCCAGAATCAACAGAAGGAGAACTAAAAACAATACTTAATAATTCCAATGCTGAAATTCTCATAGCAGAAGATCAGCAGCAAGTTGATACTTTTTTAAAGGTTGAGTCAGAATGTAATGTTAAAAAAATAGTTTATTTAGATGGAAGGGGTATGGCGACCTATGATAACAGTAAATTAAATTCTTATGATAACCTTGTATCTGAAGCAAAAAATGAAAGTATAGATAGCATGATTTCGGGCCTATCAGATAATGAAGTTGCTTTTTACTTATTTGATGAGCATGAAGATAAAATTTATAAAGTCTCGCATGAAGCGATTATAAAAAATAGCACAAAGATTTCTGAGCTAAATAAACTTTCGCAAAATGATTCTATAGTTTCTTACCTTCCTCTTTCAATTCCAACAAATTTATTATTTACATATATTACTTCATTAGTTTGCGGCATGTCTTTTAATTTACCTGAAAGCAACCAGACTATTGAAAAAGATTTGCAAGAGATTGGGCCATCAATTCTTTATGCACCATCCTTTGTTTACAAACATATTATTACTTCTATTAGTTACAGAATTGAGTCAGCAACCCAGTCAAATTATGATAGATATATGAATCACTATAAGAAGTTAATGAATATTTACGAAAAAGAAGTCTCAGGAAACAAATCTCTAATAGACTCTATTCAAAAAGTCTGGGTCATGCTTACTACTTTTGCTCCTGCAAAAAATGTTTTTGGCCTAACAAATATCAAACATGCTTTTGTGAGCGACGGTGTATTATCCAAAGTTAACTTTGATTTCTTCCATGCCATTGGAGTTGAAATTCAACATTCATTTGGTCAAGCAATTTCTTGTGGTTGTATTTCGGTGCAACCTGACCATTCTGTTTCCTCAGAAAATGTTGGTGCACCTTTGTCTGGTACTGAAATAAAAGTTAATGAAAATTCAGAAGTACTCTTTAAGACTGATTGTTTAGGAGAAAATTTAAGTGGAGAAGCAAATGTTGACAATGGTTGGGTCAACTCTGGGTACGTTGGAAGTATGGATAATTCAGGAAATGTAATTATTGATGGTAGAACTGAAGACATTGTAACTCTTAAGTCAGGAAAAAAGTTTTCTCCAGAAAGTATAGAAAATCTTGTATCTTGTTCTCCATTTATAAAATCAACAGTTATTATTGGAGAGAATCAAGATTCAAATTCAGCGATTGTTATAATTGATCCAAACTCAGTTAATTCTTGGGCTGATAGAAAAAATATAAGATATACTGGGTATGCTGAACTTGCTGCAAAAGAAGAAGTTCGTGATTTAATAAAAGATCATATAAAGTGCGTGAATGAGACGTTAGATGATCATTTGAAAGTTAAAAGATTCGTAATTTTACATAGAACCCTGATTATGACAGCTGGGGAAGTTTCAAAAACTATGGAGGTTATGAGAAAAAATATCACGACAAATCTTAATGATGTTTTTTCTGCATTTGAAAAAAATGAAAGTAAATTTACAGTTAATGATATAGATCAGTTAACTTATGATTTAAAAGTAAATGAAATATAATTTTTATTTGGGATAAAAAATGACAGACATATTAAAAGTTGAAAATGTTACGCTGACCTTCGGAGGAGTAAAAGCGATTACCGACATTAGTTTTAATGTGCGAGAAGGAGAAATATGTGCTGTGATCGGCCCAAACGGAGCAGGTAAAAGCTCAATGCTTAATGTCATAAATGGGGTTTATTTACCGCAAATTGGTACTGTGACTTATGATGGCGTTGAAAGAAGAACAATTAACCCAAGAGATGCCGCGATTGCTGGAATGGCTAGAACCTTCCAAAACATTGCATTATTTCAAGGGATGACTGTTTTAGAAAATATAATGACAGGAAGAAACCTTTTTATGAAATCTAGTTGGTTAGAACAAGGGTTAAATATTGGTCGCGCAAGAAAAGAAGAAAAAGAGAACAGACTTGCAGTCGAAAAGGTAATTAAATTTCTTCAGATTGAATCCATAAGAAAGACTCCAGTATCAAAGCTTCCTTACGGATTGCAAAAAAGAGTAGAGCTTGGAAGAGCTTTGGTTGCTGAGCCAAAGATACTTTTACTTGATGAGCCAATGGCTGGTATGAATTTAGAAGAAAAAGCTGATATGTCATGTTTCATATTAGAAATTAATAAAGAACAAGGAATTACTACTGTTATGATTGAGCATGATATGGGTGTTGTCATGGATATTTCTGATCATGTGGTAGTATTAGACTATGGTAAAAAGATTGGAGACGGAACGCCGAGCGAAGTTATGTCAAATCAAGATGTTATTGACGCATACTTAGGAGTTAGTCATTAGAATTGGAGATTGATTTATGGATTGGGTATATTTAATAGAGGTACTAGTTGGTGGTTTAATGTCAGGAGTCATGTACTCCTTAGTCGCGATTGGTTTTGTCTTAATATATAAATCTTCAGGCATATTCAACTTTGCTCAAGGTACCATGCTGTTATTTGCTTCTTTAACCTTTGTTAAAATGACCGAAAACGGTATTGACTTTTGGACCTCTTTATTTATAGCAGCTGGAATCATGGTTATTTTTGGTATTGCTACAGAAAGGTATGTTATAAGACCTTTAGCGAACCAAGATTTATTAGCATTATTTATGGCTACGGTAGGTTTGGCGACTTTCCAAGAAGGCTTTTCACAGTTTGTATGGGATTCAGATGTTCATGGCTTACAAATGAGTAAGTTTTTAGATATAGGTTTATTAGATCCTGCCCCTATATTTATGTCCGATCATATACCATGGCTGGATATATTAATTCCAAAATTTGATATCTTTGCATCATTAGTTGCTGGATCTCTAATTGTTGTTCTTGCTTTTTTCTTTCAAAAAACAAAAACAGGTTTGTCTTTAAGAGCAGTGTCTGATGATCATATGGCTGCTATGGCGGTGGGTATTCCTTTGCAAACAGTTTGGGCGGTTGTTTGGGCCGTTACAGGAGTAATTGCTCTTGTTGCAGGATTACTTTGGGCTGAGAGAGTCAGTGTATCCTTTACTCTTATAGAGGCAGTTATGAAGGCTTTACCTGTAATATTAATCGGTGGATTAACATCTATACCTGGAGCGATTGTTGGCGGACTTGTTATTGGTGTTGGTGAAAAGCTAGGTGAAATTTATTTGGCAGACGTTTTTGGCGGACAAGGTATAGAGCTTTGGTTTGCTTACTTTATGGCACTAATATTTTTAATATTTAGACCTCAAGGAATGTTTGGAGAAAAATTAATTGAAAGGGTGTAATTAAAAATGATTTATAGAGAAACAGGAAATTTTGTAACCAATTACTTTAAAGATAGAGAAATCTTTCCCTTAAAATTTGACAAAATAATTGTCATTATAGGTTTATTATTTTTATATCTATACGTCCCTACAACATCTGAATACACATTAAGTGCCCATGTTGTACCAATTCTTGCGGTTGGTCTCGCAACAGTTGGTTTAAATATTTTAACTGGTTTAACAGGACAGCTCTCTTTGGGAACTGCTGGATTTATGTGTGTTGGTGCATTTAGTACCTATAACTTAATGTTAAGAATACCTGAAGATTTTATGTCCTTACCAGTAGCTCTATTATTCTCTGGAATTTTTGCCGGACTCGTAGGTGTTATTTTTGGTTTACCTGCGATAAGAATTAAAGGTTTTTATCTTTTAGTTTCAACATTAGCTGCACAATATTTTGTATGGTGGTTTTTTAATTCATATGCTTGGTTTTTGAATTATGAAACTTCTGGTGTTGTAGCAATTCCGCCAAAAATGTATGACTATTGGGGTTTAGGCAACTTATTAGGCATAGATATGCAAGGGTATCCTGCCAGGTATGTTTTAGCATTAACCGTATGTTTAGCTTTAACTTATTTTGCGAAAAATCTTCTAAGAAGTAATACAGGAAGAAACTTTATGTCAGTAAGAGATAGAGATATTGCAGCAAGCGTCATGGGTATAAGTGTTCCTAGAACAAAATTACTAGCTTTTTTTGTTAGCTGTTTTTATTGTGGTGTTGCTGGAGGATTATATTCTTTCTGTTATATAGGAAACGTAGACTTAATGATTTATGAAATTGATCGTTCGTTTACAATTCTTTTCATGCTTATAATTGGTGGACTAGGCTCAATATCTGGGTCTTGGCTCGGAGCCATATTTGTTTATGAATTTCCAATAGTGTTCACATGGGTTGGTGATACTATATTTCAAGGCGCATTTAATACTGCAGTTGTAGAAAATGTTTCGAACATGGTTTATGGTGTTTTTATTATTGCGCTATTAATTAGGGAGCCAGGTGGATTTGCTGCTTTATGGGCAACAACAAAACAAAAATTAAGAATGTGGCCTTATCCACATTAAAAAAATATTATTAAAGGGGTAAGAATAAATGTCTAAATCATTACTAAAAGTAAATAATATTGAAGTAGTATACAACCATGTAATCTTGGCTTTAAGAGGTGTGACTCTTGATGTAGAAGAAGGGAAAGTTGTTTCTTTATTAGGCGCTAATGGTTCTGGAAAAACTACAACACTTAAAGCATGCTCAAACCTTCTTCATGCAGAACGAGGAGCTATAACAAAAGGCTCCATTGAGTATAATGATAATGATATTTCTAAAACGGATGCATATAATCTTGTAAAAGATGGAGTGGTTCAAGTTCTTGAAGGAAGACACTGTTTTTCTCATTTAACTGTTGAAGAAAATATTATGACTGGTTCATTTATTCGAGAGAACCCAAAAGAAGCAAAACAAGACTTAGAAAGAGTTTATGATCACTTCGAGCGAATTAGAATAAGAAAGAAAAGCTTGGCAGGTTTTACATCTGGTGGAGAACAACAAATGATTGCAATGGGTAGAGCTTTAATGTCTAGACCAAAATTAATTCTTTTAGATGAACCATCTATGGGTTTAGCACCACAACTTGTTGAGGAAATTTTTGCGATTGTAAAAAATCTAAATAAAGAAGGAGTAAGTTTTTTAATTGCCGAACAAAATGCTATGGTTGCTCTAAAATATGCTGATGATGGTTATATTATCGAAAATGGAAGAGTAATTCTAAAGGGTAAAGCTTCTGAGCTGCTAGAAAGACCTGATGTAAAAGAGATGTATTTAGGTGTAGGTGCAGAAGGAAAGACTAGCTTTAGAGATATTAAATATTATCACAGAAGAAAACCATCATTTAGTTAATTTCTAATTCAGTTTCGCTGATTATTACTCCATCTAAGTCAGCATATATGTAATTACCTGGCTTAAACTTCACACTCATAAACTCGATCTCAACATCTCTTTCACCAATATCTTTTTTAACGCTTTTTAGTGGAATTGTAGATAAAGCAAAAACACCAAGATCAATTTCTGCAATTACATCAGAATCTCTAATGCAACCATTAACAATTATTCCAGCCCAATTATTTTTAACTGCAGCCTCTGCAAGCATATCTCCGAGTAACGCGCAGTCGGTTGATGCGTTTCCATCTACAACAAGCACTTTGCCATCTCCGGCAGAGGTAACTGCCTCTCTTACTTTAGAGTTATCATTGAAGCATTTTACCGTGCTTATTTGACCGCAAAACGATTCTTTCTTTCCGTAGCTTTTAAATTGCTGGCTTAAAATGACAAGATTGTCACTATAATCATCACAAAGATCCGCGGTTTTAAATTTTTTTATTTTTGTCATTAAAATTATGGATTTATATGATTTGTCTAAGATAAAACTTTATTTAAAACAGCAGTTTAACAGCATATTAAATATTTATCAAAGATATTAAAATTTTTAAGGACTAATTCATAATAAATTGTTAATATTACGCACGTTAGAAATATCAGTTTTTTCCGAATCAAAAAATATTAAAGAATAATTTTAATTATTTCTAAATACATCAGGAGACCAAGATGGATAGAAAAGAACAAATAAAACAGTTAGAAAACGAATGGAATTCTAGTGATAGATGGGCAAATGTAAAAAGGGGCTACAAAGCTGAAGACGTAGTAAGACTTCGCGGTTCTTTTGTCCCAGAATGCAGCATTGCAAAAAGAGGTGCCGAAAAGCTATGGTCTTTAGTGAACGGTAGCGCAAAGAAGGGGTATGTTAACTGTCTTGGTGCTTTAACAGGTGGGCAAGCTATGCAGCAAGTTAAGGCAGGCATTGAGGCCATCTATTTATCAGGTTGGCAGGTAGCTGCAGATGCAAATACTTCTGAAACAATGTATCCAGATCAATCATTGTACGCATATGATTCGGTACCAACAGTTGTTAGAAGAATTAATAATAATTTTAAAAGAGCAGATGAAATTCAGTGGTCTAAAAATATAAATCCTGGAGATAAAGATTATGTTGATTACTTTGCACCAATTGTTGCTGATGCAGAAGCTGGGTTTGGTGGAGTGCTTAATGCCTTTGAATTAATGAAAAATATGATTATAAATGGTGCAGCAGGAGTTCATTTTGAAGATCAACTTGCGGCTGTAAAGAAATGTGGTCATATGGGCGGCAAGGTTCTTGTACCAACACAAGAAGCAGTTCAAAAACTTATAGCTGCAAGATTAGCCTCTGATGTTATGGGGGTTCCAACTCTCTTATTAGCCAGAACTGATGCTGAAGCCGCAAATTTAATCACTTCAGATTATGATGAAAATGACAAACCGTTTCTTACAGGTGAAAGAACTGCTGAAGGATTTTATAGAACAAATAATGGAATTGATCAAGCGATATCAAGAGGGCTTGCATATGCTCCTTATGCAGATTTAATTTGGTGCGAAACAGGTACTCCGGATTTAGAGTTTGCTAAAAAATTTGCTGAAGGAGTTAGATCACAACATCCTGATCAACTTTTAGCATATAACTGTTCACCTTCTTTTAACTGGAAGAAAAATCTTGATGATGCAACCATTGCGAAGTTCCAAAAAGAATTAAGCGCTATGGGTTATAAATATCAATTCATTACTTTAGCTGGAATTCATAATATGTGGTACAACATGTTCGATTTAGCACATTCTTATGCAGCTGGTGATGGAATGAAACATTATGTTGAAAAGGTTCAAGAACCAGAATTTGCTGCAGCTGACAAAGGCTACTCTTTTGTTAGCCACCAACAAGAAGTTGGAGCAGGGTACTTTGACGATGTCACTACAGTGATTCAAGGTGGTGAATCTTCAGTAACAGCTTTAACTGGCTCAACAGAAGAAGAGCAGTTTTAAACGCAAATAAAGGAATATATTTATGTTTGAACACGTTCAAGTTCCAAAAGATGGCTCGCCAATACATTTTAATGATAATGGAAAATTAATTGTTCCTAATAACCCAATCATACCTTTTATACAGGGCGATGGTATTGGATTAGATATCACACCAGTAATGCAGAATGTTGTCGATAGTGCTGTAAAAAAAGCTTATGGTAATGAAAAAAAAATATATTGGACGGAAATTTTTGCTGGAGATAAAGCTGTAGAAAAGTATGGAAAGCATAATTATTTACCTCAAGAAACATTCGATGCAATAAAAAAATTTGTCGTTGCAATAAAAGGCCCATTGACCACTCCAGTCGGTGAAGGTTTAAGGTCGTTAAATGTTGCAATAAGACAAGAGATGGATCTATTTGCATGTGTTAGGCCAATTCGTTATTTCCCTGGAACAAGAACACCTATGAGGAGTTCCAGTTCCACAGACATGGTTATTTTTAGAGAAAATACTGAGGATATTTATGCCGGAATTGAATGGGAAGCAAACTCTGAGGGTGTTCAAAAAGTTTTAGATTTTTTAATTAAAGACATGAATGTAAACGGAATAAGATTCCCTGATACCTCTGGGATTGGTATTAAGCCAGTATCGCAACAAGGTTCAAAAAGACTTATAAGAAAGGCGATCCAGTATGCAATTGATAATAATCGTAAATCTGTATCTTTAGTACATAAAGGTAATATTATGAAATTCACAGAAGGTGCATTCAGAAACTGGGGATATGAACTTGCAACAGAAGAATTTGGTGGGGAATTAATAGACAATGGACCATGGTGTACAATTAAAAATCCTAATGATAATAGCGAAATAATAATTAAAGATGTCATCGCCGATAACTTTTTACAACAGATTCTTTTAAAACCAGAGGATTACGATGTTATTGCAACATTAAATTTAAATGGAGATTATATTTCAGATGCATTAGCAGCCCAAGTTGGTGGTATTGGTATTGCTCCTGGTGCGAATATTTCTGATAGCGTTGCAGTTTTTGAAGCTACTCATGGATCTGCGCCAAAATACGCAGGAAAAAATAGGGTTAACCCTGGCTCAATAATTCTATCTGCTGAAATGATGCTAAGATATATCGGCTGGACATCTGCAGCTGAAAATATTATAAACGGAGTTGCAAGAGCGATTGCAAATAAAACTGTGACATACGACTTAGCCAGAGTCAGAGCAGGGATGCAAACTCTTGTTAAAAAACATGAAAGTAGTCAAGAGATTGTTGAAGAACTCGAAGAATTGATGCCAGGAGCAACACTAGTAACATGTAGCGGTTTTGGCGATGCAATTATAGATTGTATGTAATATAGTTAAGAGATGAGCAAAACCTTTAGAATATCTTACGTTAATTATAATTCTGTATATGAAATATACTCAAAAGAGGTATATCAGTCAGATATGTATGGTTTTGTTGTAATTGAAGACATAGTTTTTGGAAAGAACACAAGTCTTGTAGTAGATCCTAGCGAAGAGAAACTTAAAACAGAATTCGCAAATGTAAAAAGATTTTACATACCAGCACATAATATTATTAGAATAGATGAAGTTGATAAAGAAGGTGTGGCAAAAATAACAAGTTCTGATGGCAATGTTAAACAATTTCCCTCTGGAAATTTTCCAATTCCTCCAAGCTCAAATAATACAGAAAAATAAAATTCACTTTTCTTTCAAGAAAATTCTTTCATAAAATGTATGATATTATATTACCTCAGGAGAGGTGTCAGAGTGGTCTATTGTGCTACCTTGGAAAGGTAGTGTTGAGTAAAATCAACCGTGGGTTCGAATCCCTCCCTCTCCGCCATTTTAAAATATTTTGATACTAAAGACTTATTTGTTATATTTAATTTAGCAATAAATCAATATAACTATTGGTACATATATGAGTTGGTTTATATGGGTAATAATACTTGGTGTCTTATTTGGGTTAATTCTCTCTTGGATTGAAAAAAATGAATCTAAAAGTAAGTCAAAAGGTTTAGAGGATAATTTTGAAAGTTTACAAGATAATCTTGAAAAATTAAAAAAAGAACTTGCTAAGGAAAAATATAAAGATTTAGATACTGCGAAAATTGCGAAAATAGAGAAATTGCAAACAGAAGCAAATGTTGTATCAAAAAAATATAAAAAAGATTATATAGATAATAACAGTCTAGTTGAGACTAAGACTAGCAAATTGCTTAAAGAAGCAACTCAATATAAAAAAACAGATATAAAAAAAGCAATTGCACTAGTTGAAGAAGTATTGTTACTGAGTTTAGAAGAACCGGTAGGAAATAAAATTGATGCTATTAAAAAACTCGCATATTATACTTTTTTATCAAATAATTTTGAAAATTCTATCAAAACTCTTCATAAATATTATAAAGAGAGTTTAAATTCAAATAAATATTTCACAAGAATAATGCATGCTTATCAAATAGTATCTTATATGGGAACTATTTTTAAAAAAGATAAAAGAAATCATGCACACCTAGATGTTTTGGCACAATACTTGTATATTTTGGCGATGGCATGTCAAGGTCGTTTTCAAGAGTGGCAAAATAGTCTAAGAACAAATCAAATTTATCTAAATTCACCTTTATTAAAACAATTTCATAATGAATATAGTTCGAATTTTCTGCTATTAAATAAAGTAGGAAAAATATACTATGAAGATTACATAAATTTTGAGGAAATTTGGATATCAGATGATTCCGTAATAGATTCTTATAATGAAACTATAAACTACATTGATTTAAAACTAGATATGTATCTGGAAAAAATATAACGTACTAACCTGTCACACACTAGTCACACACTTTTTAAAGAACTAAGGTATACTTACATTTTAGACGATAGGAATGGATTCGAATCCCTCCCTCTCCGCATGATTTAGTTTAATATTAAATAGTATAAAAATTAAGTATGTTTTATGGACAAAGATAAGGTTAAACTTCAAAAATCAATCAGAAATAGTTTAGCGAAGCAAGGTGTTGATTTTCTTGTGCCTTTTATTAGTTCAGTAGTTAGCATACTCACATCCCATGACTACAGTAGTATTGAAGTTAAAAAACAGCTTAAAAAACTGAAAATTGAAAATATTCGTACAAAAGGAAACCAAATAGAATCACAGTGTAGAATTTTAGATTTTAAAGTATATATATTATATGTTGGAGTTAAGAATTATATTTTTAAAGTTGAAGGCCTTAATCATTATGCTGGCTTTTCATTTATGGAAACAAACAAAGGAATAATCGTTCACGACAATGTTGTAGATGACTCAAAACTTCTTGCAAAGGATTTAAAAGATTTATTTACAAAAAACTATAAAAGTCCTTATGCTATTACAGATATCTTTCTTAATTTTATAAATTCTGATCCAAAGAAGAAAAATTAGCAGCAAAATGGAAATTTTCTTCTCAATATTATTTAAAATTTTGCCATTATATATTTTTGTTGGTATTGGATTTATAGCTGGAAAATATTTAAATATTGATGCGAGGGGTATTGGAAAGCTAATAATTTATATCATAGCCCCTTTTGTAATTTTTGAAGCAATAACACATTCTAAACTTACTGTTGGGACATTTATACTTCCTATTATTGCTTTTTGTATTTGTTCACTTGTAGCATTTTTATTTTACGAATATGGAAAGATTATATATAAAGATGCCCGAGCAAATGTTTTAGCTATTGTTGCCTCAGAAGGTAATACAGGCTACTTTGGAATACCAATTGCTTTACTTTTATTTGATCAAAAAATATTCGGCATATATATCTTAGGCACAGTTGGGGTGACTTTGTTTGAAAATACTGTTGTTTATTATCTAACAGCCCGTGGAAAATATAATGTTTCTGATTCTTTAAATAGACTCAAGAGGCTTCCAGCTTTATATGCTTTCATTTTTGCAGTTTTCTTTTTATTTTTTCAAATTAAGTTACCAGCTATTATGGATAACTTTGTAATTAGCATGCAAGGCGCATATGTTGTTCTGGGGATGATGCTAATTGGATTTGGAATCTCAAGAATAAATAATTTTTCATTTGATTATAAATTTATCGCATTATCTTTTATAGGTAAATTTGTAATGTGGCCTTTAATAATGCTATGTCTTGTGTTACTTGATTATTTTTTCTTGAATTTTTATGACATCGAGACCTATAGAGCATTTATGTTGTTGTCTATCGTTCCAATAGCAGCGAATACAGTGATTTTTGCCACAGTCTTAGATGTCCATCCAGACAAGGTCTCGTCCTCAGTTCTTTTTTCAACATTTTTTGGATTAATATATGTGCCAGTAATTATTGTTTTTTTATTTAAATAGTACAATTATTAAATGTAATTGTGATAGCATAAAATTGTTATGAACACGACTGTATTGGCAACAAAGTGGAGACCAAGACTATTTTCTGAGCTAATTGGACAGGAACCCATAGTTACAGCTCTTTCAAACAGCCTAGATAGCGATCGTATTCATCATTCTTATCTCCTTACAGGCTCTAGAGGCGTTGGCAAGACAACACTCGCAAGAATTTTAGCAAAATGTTTAAATTGTGAAACTAATGGCATCAGCTCAAAACCATGTGGGACTTGTGCTGCTTGTTTATCAATCGATTCTGGGCAATTCGTGGATTTATATGAAATCGATGCAGCATCTAGAACAAAAGTTGAGGATACAAGAGAGCTTTTAGAGAATGTTCAGTACATGCCAACTCAAGGCAGATTTAAAATATATCTCATTGATGAAGTGCATATGCTGTCTACGCACAGCTTTAACGCTCTTTTGAAAACTTTAGAAGAACCACCAGAGCATGTGAAATTTATACTTGCAACAACAGACTATCAAAAAATTCCTAGCACCATACTTTCAAGATGTTTACATTTTAGTTTAAAAAAAATTTCACCATCAATTATCGATAGCCATCTACAAAACATACTCTTAGAAGAAAATATCAAATTTGAAAATAAAGCAATAGAAAATATTTCAAACTTAGCAGATGGCAGCATGAGAGATGCATTAAGTATAACTGAACAGTGTATTTCGCATAGTGAAGGAAATATTACATACGAAAATGTGTGCAAAATACTTTGTCTAATGCCATCAGATAGTATTAACAAGCTTTGCGAAATGATTATGAACGAAGACATCAACTCATTAATGAGTTACATTGACAAATTATATTATGAATCCATAGATTTTAAATTTATTTTAGAAGAAATTATTTCTATATTACATCAAACGGCAATTTATAAAGCTACAAGTATACTTAAAGACCGTACTTACGAGACAAGTATCCAAAATTTTTCTAAGAAATATAACGAAGAAAATATTCAAACATTGTATCAAATTTGTGTTTCAAATTTAAAGGACATTGAATTTGCACCTAACTATAGAAGTGGATTTGAAATGGTCATTATTCGTATTTTACTTTTTACGCCATTTGATTTCAAAAATATAAAAAAAGAAAATAATTCTGATACAAAAAAATCAATTGAAAAAAAAAATAATACAAATATAAGCGACTATGAAGATAAAAACAGAAGTAAAAAAATCACTAAAGTAAAAGAAAATAATATAAATTTTTGTGAGAATTGGGAAACAGTTGTATCAAGACTTGAAATTGATTCTATTACAAGAAATTTAGCAAAAAATATTGTTTTTGAAAAATCAAAAGGCAATAAAATTACCTTTCTAATTAACAGTGATGTTTTAAGTGTAGCTACAGATAAGTCTCAAAAAAAGTTAGAGGAAGCTTTATCAATATTCTATGGGGAGACTATTTACATAAAAATAGTCCCTTCAGAACAAAATCTGTCAACAATACATAAAATTAATGAAGAAAAAAATAACGATAAAATTAAAGCTGCAGAAACTTTAATAGATAATGATGATTTTGTTAAGACTATAAAAGAAAAATATAATGCTACAAGTATAAATAATTCAGTTAAAATTATTGAAAATTCCGAAGGAGATTGATTATGTTTAAAGGACCTGGTGGTATGGGCGATATGATGGGGTTAATGAAGCAGGCTCAAAAAATGAAAAAAGACATGAAGAAATTAAAAAAAGAAATTTCTAAAACAAATATTACAGTTACTAATGATGATAACAGTATATCTTTGGTAATTAGTGGAGACCACTTAGTTCAGAAACTAACTATTTCTGAATCTATAGATACCAATAATATAAATAAGTTAGAAGATCAGTTAAAAGCAGTTATTAATAAAGGTAATAAAGAAGTTGATAAAATGTCATCTGAGAAATTATCAGCTTTATCAAAACAAGGTATTCCAACAGATTTACCTTTTTAATTATTATGAGCAAAAAAAACCTTATTGAAGATTTGATAAATGCTTTAACGTGTTTACCTGGTGTTGGTACGAAAACTGCTCAAAGAATGACATATTTTTTACTGCAGCGAGCAAAAGATGATGCTTTAAATTTGTCTGATGTTTTGAAAGAGACGGTTCTAAAAACGAAAAACTGTAAATCTTGTCGTACCTTATGCCAAGGGGATTTATGTGATATATGCTCAGATCCGTCAAGAAGCGATGATTTATTATGTATTGTCGAAAGTCCAGCTGATATAATGAATATAGAAAATAGTACAAATTATAATGGCAAATATTTTGTTCTTCTTGGTAGACTATCTCCACTTGATGGTATTGGTCCAAATGAAATTGGTCTCGATATGCTAAATGAAAAACTCTCCTCCGGTTTAGTTAAAGAACTTATCTTAGCAGTTAACTATACTGTTGAAAGCGATGTAACAGCACATGTTATAAGTGATATTGCATTAAAAAATTCTATTAAAGTTACCAGACTCGCACAAGGTGTTCCTGTGGGAGGAGAGCTTGAATATCTTGATCAAAGAACTCTTTCTAAAGCTTTTGAGAAAAGAACTCTTTATTAATTTTCTAAACTAAAAAAGATTACTGTATTATAATAAATATATGAATAAAAACCCTCAAAACTTAGTTTGGATAGACCTAGAAATGACTGGCTTAAATACATTTAAAGACCGAATTATCGAGATAGCTACTATCGTCACAGATAAAGAATTAAACATTTTAGAGGAAGGACCTGTTATTGCAATTCAAACACCAATCGAAGATATAGAAGCTATGGATGAGTGGAATACAAACCAGCATAATAAATCAGGTTTGGTTGAGAGAATTAAAAATAGCTCTTATACCTATAATGATGCTCAGCAAATGACAATTGAATTCTTAACTAAATATATTGAAAAGAATAAGTCTCCCATGTGTGGAAGTGGTATTTGTCAAGATAGAAGATTTTTAGCGAGATGCATGCCTGTTCTTGAGGATTTTTTTCATTACAGAAATCTTGATGTAAGTACTATAAAAGAGCTTGTTAATAGATGGTATCCCGATAAAAAATTTAAGAAAGACCCTCAGCACATAGCCTTGGAAGATATAAAAGATTCTATTGAAGAATTAAAGCATTATAGAAATGCTATTTTTCTTGATATAGCTTAAGTTTATTTTTTTTATTTATATTGATTATAGTGTCTTTTGGAGCTTTGTCTGAATTTGGAAAGTTTAAATTATAATGAAGGCCTCTACTTTCTTTTCTTGAAAGCGCTGAAATAATTATAATTTCTGCTATATAAATTAAATTTCTTAGCTCTATTATGTCACTAGATATAGTTTTGCTTTCAAAAAAATCTTCAATCTCTTTCTTGTATATTGAAGTCCTAATTTTTGCTTTTAAGAGTCTTTCATTAGTTCTTACTATACCAACATAATCCCACATTAAGGTTCTTATTTCTTTCCACAAGTGTTTAATGATCACTGATTCATAATTATCTTTTTTAAATTTTGTTAAGTAATTTAAATCATTTTTTAAGATATCTTTTTTTTCATTTACTTTTTTACGATTTTTCTTTTCTATATCTTTTAAAACTTTTTTTGAGAAATAAATACATTCTAATAGTGAGTTGCTTGCCATTCTATTTGCTCCATGAAGGCCTGAGTGGGCAACTTCCCCTATTGCGTAAAGATTACTTATGTTTGTTCTTGCATTTATATCAATATCAATTCCTCCACAAGTATAGTGGGTAGCAGGAACGACTGGTATTGCTTCTTTTGTAATATCAATATTAAATTCAAGACATTTTTTATAAATATTAGGAAACCTTTTTTTTATAAATGAGGATTTTTCATGAGAAATGTCTAGCAAAACGTAGTCAAGGCCATGATTCTTCATTTCACTATCAATTGCTCTAGCGACAATATCCCTTGGCGCAAGGACACCTCTAGAATCATATTTATGCATAAATTCATCACCATTAGGAAGGACCAATTTTCCACCTTCACCTCTAAGAGACTCACTAATTAAAAAAGATTTAGCTTTTGGATGATATAAACATGTAGGATGAAACTGCATGAATTCCATATTTGATATGTTGCAGCCAGCTCTATAGGCCATCGCAATTCCGTCACCAGAAGATGTGTCTGGGTTACTTGTATATAAATAAACTTTATTAGCGCCACCTGTAGCAATAATTATGTATTTGGCTCTGAAAGTATCAACGATATTATTTTTAGTATTTAAAATGAATGCGCCAATACATTTTTTTTTCGATCTGTCATTGATGGTTTCAGTAATTAAATCAACAGCAACATGATGAGTGTAGATTTCTACATTAATTTTTTTCTTTAATTTGTCAATTAGACTTTCTTGAATTGCTTCACCAGTTTTATCTGCAGCGTGCACTATTCTAGGATGTGTATGCCCACCTTCTTTTGTAAGGTGTAATTTTTCGCTTGAACCTGAATTATTTTTTGTAAACTTTACACCTTGCTCTAATAGCCACTCAATTATTTTTTTTGAATCTTTTGCAACAGCTTTTACAACTTGTTCTTTACATAAACCAGCTCCAGCCTCCATTGTATCCTCTACATGCTGGTCAATTGAATCAATTTTGCTTAAAACAGCAGATATACCTCCTTGTGCATAATATGTGCTGCCTTCATGAAGCTGGGTTTTTGAAATTAAGGCTACAGACATGGATTGCGGAAGTTGAAGAGCTAAACTATTGCCTGCTGCACCACTTCCAATTATTAGTACATCAAAATCTCTTAATTTTTCAACCTGTTTTAAAATATTTCATAACCTTTGTGATAGAATAAGTATAATCTAATATAATTTTTACACTAAGGCAAATATGAGAAATGTATCAAAAACCATAATATTAAGCTTCATTACTATTTTTATATTTTTTTCGCAAGCTTTTGCAGGAAACCACAGCCTGCCAGACTTTACCAAGCTAGTGGAAGATAACAGTTCCAGTATTGTAAATATCAGCACTGTTAGAAAAGGAGCGAATAAAAATAACTCAAACTCTGTTCCCCAAGTTCCAAATGATGAATTAAATGAGTTTTTAAAAAAATTTTTTGGTGATAAGGGCTTTGGTAATCCAGATAAAAACCCTCCTAGAAATTCCCAGTCAATGGGATCAGGATTTATATATTCTTCTGACGGATATGTAATAACTAATCATCATGTAATAGCTGACGCTACCCAAATAATTGTAAAGCTTAATGATAAAAGAGAACTTGACGCCATTTTAATTGGATCGGATCCATCAAGTGATATTGCTCTTTTAAAAATAAAAGCCCGGAATCTAAAACCAGTAAAGATTGGAAATTCTAAAGATTTAAAAGTTGGACAGTGGGTTCTGGCTATTGGATCACCATTTGGCTTTGAAAGTACTGTTACAGCTGGAATTGTAAGTGCAATTAACCGAAGTCTTCCAAACGATAATTATGTTCCTTTTATCCAAACAGATGTTGCGATAAATCCAGGAAATTCTGGAGGACCACTTTTTAATTTAAATGGTGAGGTTGTAGGAATAAATGCACAAATTTTCAGTAGGTCTGGTGGATTTATGGGATTATCTTTTGCAATACCGATGGACGTAGCAAGTAATGTCATAAGTCAGTTAAAAAGAACAGGTAAAGTTTCTCGAGGTTGGCTCGGTGTTTATATTCAGGAGGTAACAAATAATTTGGCCAAATCTTTTGGAATGAAAAAGCCCTCAGGAGCTTTAATCTCAAGAATAATTCCAGATGGCCCAGCAGCAAAAACAGATCTTAAAGTTGGAGATATAATTTTAAAATTTGACGGAAAAGAAATTGAATCGTCATCTTCTCTTCCACCAATTGTTGGTAATACAAGGATTGGCAAAAATGTTAAAATTGAAATTTTAAGAAATGGTGTTAAGAAAATAATAAAATTTAAAGTTATGGAGCTTCCTGTACAAAAAGTATCGAGTAAAGAGATAAAAAATACAAAACCAAAAATTAAAAAGGTCTTGGGTATGACAATCTCCGATCTAAACGATAAAGAAAAAAATAGTGTTGGAAAAGACGGTATTTATGGAATTAAAGTGATAGATATAATAGGTAACCCTGCCTATGAAGCTGGTCTTTTGAAAAACGATATAATATACCAAATGTCAGGAAACGATATTAAAAGTACACAGCATTTTGAGAAACTTGTAAAAAAAATGAAGAAAGGTGACTTTGCACCACTTTTGGTAAGAAGATCTCAAGGTAATTCTATATATTTAGCTATTAAAATTGAGTAAATTTACAGTGTCTGAATCTAATAGTGAATTAATTAGAAACTTTTCAATAATCGCACATATTGATCACGGTAAATCAACGCTTGCAGATCGTTTTATTCAAATATGTGGAGGTTTATCAGATAGAGAGATGAGTACTCAAATTCTAGATTCAATGGATCTTGAGAAGGAGAGAGGAATTACAATAAAAGCTCAAAGCGTTAGACTGCATTACAAAGCCAAAAATGGTAAAACATATCAATTAAATATTATAGATACACCTGGACATGTAGATTTTTCTTACGAGGTATCACGGTCTTTAGCAGCTTGTGAAGGAGC
The DNA here is from genome assembly GCA_902595225.1 of uncultured Thiothrix sp. Lineage (GTDB taxonomy): Bacteria > Pseudomonadota > Gammaproteobacteria > Poriferisulfidales. The sequence continues at coordinate 187,349 of CACJPG010000001.1, read as the reverse complement.
TTTGTTAGTTGTTGATGCATCTCAAGGTGTTGAGGCACAAAGCGTTGCAAATTGCTATAAAGCAGTTGACCTTAACCTAGAAATATTTCCAGTCCTAAACAAAATAGACCTTAGTTCAGCAAATCCAGAATTAGTGAAAGAGCAAATTACTGAAATTATTGGAATAGATACAAAAGATGCACTTGAGGTAAGCGCAAAAACCGGAAAAGGTGTTGAAGATTTGCTTGAAATGATAATTAATAAAATTCCAGCCCCAAAAAGAACAGAAGATAAAAAACTAAAAGCGTTAATAATTGATTCATGGTTTGATAATTATTTGGGGATAGTTTCTTTAGTGAGAGTAATAAATGGCTCGTTATATTTAAAACAAAAAATTAAACTATATTCAACTGGTGTTTCTTATCAAGTAGAAGAGCTCGGCTGCTATTCTCCAAAAGTAAATAAACTTCAAAAAATTAATGAAGGAGAAGTTGGTTATCTGGTTGCAGGAATTAAAGATATTGCTTCTGCAAAGGTTGGCGACACAATTGTCGCTTTTGATGACAGTGAAAGTGAAGCTCTCGAAGGATTTAAAGAAATTCAGCCAAAGGTGTTTGCAGGACTCTTTCCTATAAATAGTGATGATTATAAAGACTTTAGAGATGCTCTTGAAAAGTTAGAATTAAATGATTCTTCTTTTGACTATGAGCCAGAAACATCTAAGGCTTTAGGTCATGGCTTTCGTTGCGGGTTTTTAGGAATGCTTCATATGGAAATTATTCAAGAAAGGTTAGAAAGAGAATACAAACTAAATCTCATTTCAACATCTCCTACTGTGATTTACAAAGTTTTACTTAAAAAGGGTAACTTTATTGAAGTTGATAACCCAAGTGATTTACCGGACGCTTCGATGATTGAAGAAATTCATGAGCCTATTATTTGTTCATCCATGCTTGTACCAAACGAGTTTATTGGAAATGTAATTACTTTATGTGAACAAAAAAGAGGAAGGCAGATAAAAATCTCATACGTTGGTAATCAAGCATTAATAGAATACCTAATGCCACTCAATGAAATTGTTCTAGATTTTTTTGATAAATTAAAGTCCTGTACCAAGGGTTATGCCTCTTTTGATTATTATGTGCACTCATTTGAAAAATCCGAACTCCAAAAATTAGATATCCTGATAAATGGCGAGAAAGTTGACGCATTATCATTAATTGTTCATAAATCAAGATCACAAAGCATTGGAAGGAAGCTTGTTAATGGTATGAAAGAAGTTATACCAAGACAAAATTTTGACATAGCAATTCAAGCCGCAATTGGATCTCAGATAATATCTCGTGCGACAACAAAAGCTTTTAGAAAAGATGTTACTGCAAAGTTATACGGAGGTGACGTTACTAGAAAAATGAAGTTATTAAAAAAGCAAAAAATTGGGAAGAAAAGAATGAAACAGGTAGGAAAAGTTGAGCTACCACAGGAAGCTTTTATGGCTGTTTTGAAAATTGATACAAATGATTAGATACTTTTTTATTTTTTTAATATTTTTTAATTATGCTCATGCAAGTGACGTTTTAAATATAACTTTCCTAGGGACGGGTACTCCAAGACCAAATATTGAAAAGCTTGGCCCATCCTTACTAATAAAACATAAAAATTATGAGTCTCTAATTGATGTGGGAAGAGGGACAACTTTAAGGCTGAATCAAATAGGAAATGATTTTTCAAAAATAAATGAGATATATTTATCTCATTTTCATTTTGACCATACTATAGGCTTACCAGATTTATGGTTGACGAGTAATTTATGGCAAAAGAAGACTAACACATTTGTTTTTGGTCCTGCTGGAGTTAAAAAATTTTGTAATAATATTTATGAGGCGTATAAATTAGATTTAAAGTATAGGTTGAAAGAAAAAAGCTATTCAAAATTAGTTTGTTTTAATTTTGATAATTATGAGGACAATAAAGCTAAATCCTCGGTAAATATTTCCAGCTTTAAAAATAATCATGGTCATGTGGATAATTCTTATGGATTTCGAATTAGCTTTCAAGATAAAAAGATCGTATATTCGGGAGATACATCAGTGTCTGAGAATGTATTAAGCAACGCAAAAGATGCAGATATACTTATTCATGAGGTAATTGCAATGTCTGATAAAATTTATGAAAAAAATAAAAAGCTTAGAGATGTTGCTGCTACACATACAACTGTTAAGCAATTAATATCTATTCTTAAAAAAACTAAACCAAAATTGACTATATTAAATCATGCGTTATTATTTGGTGTGAGCGAAAAAAGCGTTTTAGAAAAAATAAAAAAAGACTATAAAGGTGAAGTTATATTCTCTTATGATTTAATGTCTCTTGATGTTGGTAAAGAAATTAATATATTTAATCTAGGTATAACAAATGGAAAATAATTTAGATTTTAGTAGTCCAATTATAATGGGAATTCTAAATGTGACTCCTGATAGCTTCTCAGATGGTGGAGCCTATCCTTCAACAAAATCTGCTGTTGATAGGGCTTTAATAATGATAGAGCAGGGTGCAAAAATTATAGATATTGGAGGGGAGTCGACAAGGCCCGGCTCGGAAAGAGTTCCTCCAATTGAGCAAAAGAGAAGAATAATTGATGTTATTTCGCAGTTAAAAAAGGTAATACCTAATAATATTCTTATTAGCGTTGATACAACTTCATCTGAAGTCGCGCAAGCCGCTATAGATCTTGGTGTTGAAATGATAAATGATGTAAGCGGGGGTACTGATGATGAAAAAATGATGCCTCTTATTGCACAAAATAATCTCTACTATTGTATTATGCACATGCAAGGTTCTCCAAAAACAATGCAGGATAACCCTACATATGAGAACGTTATTGAAGAGATAAAAAGTTTTTTGATGGCGCAAGCGATTAAACTCACAGAGCTAGGTCTTGAAAAAAATAAGATTATTTTAGATCCAGGGATAGGCTTTGGAAAAACAACAAACCATAATTTAGAAATTCTTAATAACCTAGAAATTTTTTCATCACTAGGTTTCAATACTCTCCTCGGAGCAAGCAGAAAAAGGCTTTTCAGTGAAATTTCGAAAGAAAATAACCCTGAAGATAGAATTTCTGGAACCTGCGCAACTTCAGCACTTGGTGTCGTTGCAGGAATAAATATTTTCCGAGTGCACGATGTTTGGCAAAATAAACAAGCTATTGACGTTGCTTTTAATATTAAGAAGGCATAATTGCAATATTCATTAGATATGTTATGTTTAAAAAAATATTTACATTAAATAAGTATGACTGACGAACTACATAATAAGAAGTGTATTCCTTGTGAGGGCGGGATTCCTGCCTTCAAAATAGATGAAATCAATGAGTATTTAAAAAAAGTTGATGGGTGGTCTGTAAAAGAGGACGAAAAAGATAAATTTTACTTAATAAAAGAATTTAAATTTAAAAATTTTGTTTCTAGCCAAGAATTTGTAAATAAAGTAGGTGAAATAGCTGAGTCAGAGGGGCATCATCCTGATTTATGGTTTGGCTGGGGCTATGCAAATGTAAAAATATATACTCACGCAATACAAGGATTAGCTGAGAGCGATTTCATACTTGCTGCCAAAATTGATAAGATATCTTAGGCCTTGATATAATAATTCATCACGTCTTTTTTACAAATAACTTTACGTAATTATGGAACAATTTTTTTATAGCCCAGAATTTTCTTCCATATTACAAATTATCGCAATAGATATTGTTCTTGGTGGCGATAATGCAATTGTTATTGCACTTGCCTGTAAAAATCTTCCTGAAAAACAAAGAAAATTAGGAATATTCTATGGTGCGCTTGGCGCAATAGTCTTAAGAGTTTTAATGGTCTTCTTTGCAACATATTTATTATCGATATACGGTCTAAAAATTATTGGGGGCATTCTTCTTATATGGATTGGTTTTAAACTCTGTATTGATCATCAAAATATAAACGAAAAAAAAAATATCCAGGTTCAACAAGATAATAAATTACTCAATGCTATAAAAACTATAATAATCGCAGACTTTGTTATGAGTTTAGATAACTCTCTTGCTATTGCTGCAGCTGCAGATGGAAATATTTATATTGTAGTATTTGGATTATTGTTAAGTATTCCCATTATAATATGGGGAAGTAAAATAATTTTGAAGATGATTGATAAATTTCCTCAAATTATTCTCTTAGGAGGAATTTTATTAGGCTGGATTGGGGGAGAAATGATACAGACCGATATACTTACTATTGATTTATATGGAACCATTAGTTGGTTTACTTTTGCTGGAGCTTTATCAGTCTTAATAGCAAGTTACATCTTTAAATTTATAAAGCAAAAATAAATTATTGCAGCGGTAAATTTTTGACGTCTTTCATTAAATATCTATTGATATACTTGTAGAATTCTGAAAACGGGGTGCCAGGAATAAAAATTTTCTCGATCTTATTATCTTTGTTAAGAAAATAAATATTTGCCGTATGATTAACAGTGTAATCTTCTTTTGTTTCTTTATCTTGATATGAGTAATAAACATGGTATTTATTTGCCACTTCCTCAATCTCCTCTTGTGATCCTGTGAGTCCAATAATTCGTTTGTCAAAAAAGGAAAGATAGTTTTTTAGAAGCTCTGGAGTATCTCTGGTTGGGTCAACTGTTATAAAAATTGGTTCAATTTTATCTGACAAGCCATCCAATCTTTTTAATAAATTTGATACTTCAGAGAGGGTTGTTGGACAGATATCTGGGCAGTTGAGAAAACCAAAAAAAATAACTTTTTCTTTTGATGAGCTGTATAAGTGATACTTATTATTGTTATAGTCTCTTAAGGTAAAATCGCCCCCAATTTCTGCCTGAGCTTGCGATAACGACAAAACAATAAATATAGGAAAATACTTAATATAATTCTTTAAAATATTGATATATATACTAATTTTTGTCATAAACTGAAATATCTTTTTTTATAAACTTTGCTGATTTTTCTAAAATTTACATGTGCAAAAATTCTAAAAATGTCATATTACCTTGACGTTAAAGCTTAATCGTTCATAATACAATATTCAAGAACTATAACGAACGAGGAAAAGCTATGCATTTAAGAAAGTTAGGGATCTCTATTCTAGGGGCTATATTTTTTGTTTCGAGCAATATGTCATTAGCTGATGAGACTTGCATGTCTCCATATATGGCTAAAATTGTTGGACAAGAAGATTACGTTTATGTTTGGACTTTAGGTGTTGAGGGTCTGGGTGATGAGCAGGATAAGCTTGTTACTATAGATGTAAATCCTAAGTCAAAAACATATTCAAAAGTTGTAAGTGTTTTATCTGTAGGTGGTAGAAATGAGGCACACCACTCTGGTTTAAGTGATGATAGACACTACTTATGGGCTGGCGGTTTAGATAGCAATAAAATTTTTATTTTTGATGTTCACTCAAACCCAAGAAAACCAACTCTTCACAAAGTAATAACCGATTTTGTTGAAAAAACTGGCGGTATTGTTGGGCCTCATACATTCTATGCTTTACCTGGCAGAATGATGGTATCTGGCCTTTCTAATAATAAAGATAATGGCGGAAGAACTGGTCTAGCTGAATACAACAGTAAGGGAGAGTTCGTTGCTTCGCACTGGTTACCAACAGATGGTGATTTAAGAGGTGCAAAGAAAGAGGGTAAATTTGCTGATGGATATGGTTACGATGTTCGAGTTCAGCCAAGAAGAAATATAATGCTTACTTCATCTTTTACTGGCTGGTCAAATTACATGATGGATTTTGGTCAAATGCTTCAAGATGGTGAGGCTATGAAAAGATTTGGTAATACGATGGTAGTTTGGGATCTCCACACAAGAAAACCTAAAAAAGTTATTGACGTACCTGGAGCACCTTTAGAAATTAGATGCGCATGGGGAGCAAACAATAATTATTGTTTCACTACTACAGCTCTTACATCTAAAATTTGGTTAATTTATGAAGATGAAAATGGTGAGTGGCAAGGAAAAGCTGTAGCTGACATCGGTGACCCAGCTAAAGTTCCTTTACCTGTAGATATATCTATAACCTCGGATGATCAAGGTCTTTGGGTTAACACATTCATGGATGGAAACGCAAGATACTTTGATATTTCAGACCCATTTAACCCTGTCCAAAAATATGGCGAGGAAATTGGAGGTCAAGTGAACATGATATCTCAAAGTTGGGATGGAAAGAGAGCTTACTTCTCGACTTCGCTTTTAGGTAATTGGGATAAAGATAGCAATGGTGAGATGCAGTGGGTAAAACTTTATGAGTGGGATGACGAAAAACTTGAACTATCACACAAGTGGACTGTAGATTTTTATAAAGAAAAACTCGGAAGAGCACATCAAATGAGATTTGGTGCTTACTCACTTTACTCAAGTAAAACGGATAATAAAAAAGAAGTTACTTTGCTAGATAAGTAATTTATTAATTTATTACATGGTGATAAAATTAAGGCTAACATAGTTAGCCTTTTTTTATTAGTAATATGAAAAAACTTTTAATCCTAATTTTAATTATGATTTCCCATACATCTTTCTCAGAGAGTGATATTGAGAAAGAAAGAAATCTTATTAAGAAAGAGCGAACTGATCTTGCTATAGGCTGGAGAGACAATCTTGGTTATGAATTACCTCAAGCAGGCTCATACAAACTTTTTGATGTAAGAAAGTCTGGTGATGGAAAAGTACTTTTACCTAATGGAGATTTGGATAGTCTTCATAACCTTATGGATAATAAAATTACGCTTTTAAGTTTCATATATAGTAATTGTACTGACACAAATGGTTGTCCACTTGCTACATCAGTATTCTACAAAATCCAAGAAAAGCTTAAAAAAAATAAAAAAATATTATCAAAATTAAAAATGATTAGTTTAAGTTTTGATCCTAAATTTGATACTCCAGAAGTTATGGCGCTTTACGGAAAAGGTCTTAGTTATATTGACGCAGACTGGGATTTCCTAACTACTAAATCATATAATGATTTAAACCCAATACTTGATGACTATGATCAGCCCGTAATAAGAAAGTATAAAAATGATGGGTCATATGATGGTGTTGAGTCACATTTGTTAAGAGTTTACCTTATAGATGATAAAAAATTTATAAGAAATGTATACAATGTTGATTTTCTGCACCCAGACCTATTGATTAACGATATAAAAACACTATTATTAGATAATGAGTGAGATTTCTAGTTTATTTAGTTACTTTAGGTTAATTTTCTTCCTTTTTATCCTATTCTTTTGCGGGATGTCATTTAGTAGTGAATTATCAAATTACTCTGGCCCAGGAGATAATAAAGATGGGTATAACTCCAAGGACTACGAAACAAACTCATTAAGTTTAAGTGATAGAAAAGGAAAAAGCGCAGATTTAATAAAATTTGTAACAATGAAGCAATTAGGTTTGCCAAAGCTAGACATTCCTAAAGATAACCCAATAACTAGAGAAAAGATAGAACTTGGAAAAAAATTATTTTTTGATAGAAGGTTGTCATTAAATAATACAATGTCTTGCGGAATGTGCCACGTTCCTGAACAAGGCTTCACAAGCAACGAGATAAAAACTGCGGTAGGTATCGAAGGGCGATCAAATTTAAGAAATACTCCGACCTTATTAAATGTTGCTTATAATAAATTTCTTTTTCATGACGCAAGAGAATACTCATTAGAAAATCAAGTTTGGCAGCCGATATTAGCTCATTCAGAAATGGCTATGCCATCTTTTGGTTTCACAATAAAAAAATTAGAACTAATTTCTGGGTATAAGGAATTATTTGAAAAAGCTTTCCCTGGAGAAGGTATCAATATGATCACATTTGGTAAAGCAATAGCTAGCTATGAAAGATCCCTTATATCTGGAAATTCTGCATTTGATAAATGGTATTTTGGTGGAGATCAAAATGCTGTTGACGAAAGTGTTAAAGAGGGTTTTAAAGTATTTGTTGGAAAAGGAAATTGTGTAAGTTGCCACACAATAGGGCAAAACGAAGCATTATTCATTGATGATAAACTTCATAACACTGGTGTCGGTTATGCAGAGTCAATGGGATTATTATCAAGTAAAAAAACTTTAGTACAACTTGCTCCTGGTGAGTATGTAGAAGTAGAGAATGAAATAATTGAAAGTGTAAATCAACAAAAAAGAAGAAATGATCTTGGACTGTATACCATAACTGAAAACCCTTCACACCGCTGGTTATTCAGAACGCCAAGTCTCAGAAATATATCACTTACAGCGCCTTACATGCATAATGGGATTTTTAGTAATCTTGACGAAGTAATTGAATTTTACAACCAAGGTGGAGTTAAAAATGAGTTGTTAAGCCCTATGATAAAGGAGCTCAATCTCTCTAAAAGAGAGAAAATAAATTTAAGATTATTCTTAGAATCATTAGTTGGCGAGAATATAAATATTTTAATAGCTGATGCTTTGGCAGCACCTGTTGGAGATTTAACTGAAGATGATCCGAATTGGGCGAATAAAAAAGATATGGGTTATAACAAATAAATGAAAAATTTATCAAATATTTTTCTCCTTCTTATTCTAACTTTATTGTCTTGTTCTGATAATAAAACTTCTCTGATGATTAAAGTAGATGATCCGAAGCCAGTTAATTTTAGTCTTTATAATCTAAACGATAAAATCATTAATCTTGACGAATTCAAAGACTCATATATCCTTGTTAATTTTTGGGCAACTTGGTGCAAACCATGTGTCAACGAAATTCCATCCTTAAATAACTTAAATGAAAACTTTAGTTCCAATGATGATTTCCAGGTAGTTGCAATAAATATTGGGCAAAACAAGGATGTTGTAGAAAATTTTTTAAAAAGTATAGATAAAGTAAATTTTTTAATTCTTCTTGATGAGGAAATTTCTTTAACTGATTGGAATGTTCAAGCAATTCCTACGACTTTTTTATTAAACAAAAAGGGAAAGATAATATACAGAGTCGAAGGAGAAAAAGAATGGGATAGTCCTGAATTTATTTCTTTTATAAATTCAGTTATGTACAAATAAAATATTATTTTATTCCGAGGTAGTTGGATCTATTGTTTTCTTTACAGCACTGATTTTGTTTGCTGGAAATCCGCCTTCTTTTGCATGTTCTTTAATAAGCTCTTCATTTGGAGCAATGTATACACAATAAACCTTATCTTTTGTGACATAACTTTCTAGCCACTGTATCTCTGTTCCAAGTTTCTTTAAAACATCACAAGATTTTTGAGATATACCTTGAAGCTCATCATTTGTTAAAGATCCAGCATCAGCTATGTCTCTTTCGATTATAAATTTTGGCATTATTTTTTCTCCTTATTATTATTTTTTTATTAATTAATCTCTATTTCCCATAAATGCGCCAAGTATGTGCAGTAAGCTTACAAAAAGATTATATAAAGAAATATATAGCGTTACTGTAGCCATGACATAATTTCTTTCACCACCATGAATAATCGCACTTGTCTGGAATAAAATAAGTCCACACATGAGCATAGCAAATAATCCTGAAATACCTAATGATAGAAATGTAAATTGACTATAACCCATCATTGAAGCTATTAATAGAATTATACTTGCTACGAAAGCTAATATAATACCTGACGCAAGAAATCCACCCATAAAGCTGAAATCTTTTTTCGTATAGTTCACATATGCTGAAAGGGTTAGAAAAATACTTCCTGTCATTAATAAGGAAATAGCAACAATTTCTGAACCATTGCTTAAATTATTTATATAAAGATTAAGGATTGGTCCTAGTGTGAAACCTAATACACCTGTTAGACAGAATACCCAAAAAATTCCAGATACATTGTTTCTATTTTTTGTAGTCAACCAAAGTGTCAAGAAATATAATCCAAGGGTTATAAAAGGATTAATGTAAGGAACGTTCATTGCATAGCTGATAAAAGCTGCTGATGCACTAAAAAGTAATGTCATTGATAAGAGAATGTAAGTATTTTTTAAAACCTTATTGGTTTCAATGGTTCTTGCTTGTTCTCTAACACTTGTATTGCTATTATTCATAATATAAGCTCCATGATTAATTTTGTATACATTAGCGTGATATTGCGTTTTTGTAAATATGTACGATTTCGAATATTTTGTGGTATCTTGAGGAGAGTTGGCAGAGTGGTCGAATGCGGCGGTCTTGAAAACCGTTGAGCCGAAAGGTTCCGGGGGTTCGAATCCCTCACTCTCCGCCATTTTAGTTGTAGGGAGGTATTTATGATGATGGTTATTTTGACAATTATATGCATAGTAATAATGCTTATATTGTTTTCTATAAGTAAAAGTCTGGATTCTATAAATGAACAGTTAGACCAAATTGTGGAAACAAATAAAAAACTTGTCGAAAATACAAAAAAGGATTCAGAATAGAAAAGGATTCAGTATAGAGAGAAAATCTTAGAAGATTTATTAGTTTTTATTTATTCAATAATAAGATGCCCAACTACATTTTTTTATAGTCATCAATATCTCCAATCTTTCGCATCCAGTCTTTAAATCCTCCTCTCATATGAGCTACATTTGTATACCCCATTTCTTTTAACGTAGCAGAAGCTAAAGCTGAACGGCTTCCAGTATGGCAGTAAAGGATTATTTCTCTATCTTTATCAAAGAAATCTTTATAGTATTCACATTTTGGATCAGCATTAAATTCTAGAACACCTCTTGATACATGAAACGATCCTGGAATAATTCCATTTTCAATACATTCAGAAGAGTCTCTAATATCAATAATACAGACATTACTATTATTAAGTTTTTCTTTAACATCTTGGACAGAAAATTCATGCAAATTTTCTTTTGCTTCTTTCACCATTTGTTCGACCGTAAGATAATCCATAATAGTTCCTTTAGTAAGTATTTAATTTCGTTTGCTAAACATTTAATAGTATATAATTAAATATATAGTAACATACATTTTTTTTGTATAATTAGTTAACAAAAATTAGCAGGTAAGAATAATGAACCTTGGAAAGTTAATTATCGATATCGACGGGCCTGAATTAACTCAAGAAGATAAAGATATTCTAAAGCACCCAAATATAGGAGGTGTTATTCTATTTTCAAGGAACTATATATCTATAGATCAGGTTTCAAAACTCATTAATGATATTAAAAACTTAAGATCACCTTCTTTAATTATCTATGTAGATCAAGAGGGCGGGAGAGTTCAAAGATTTAAAGAAGGTTTAACTATCATTCCAAGTATAGAGCTTCTAGGTGAAAAGTATAATTCAGATCCTGATGATGCAATTAAATTATCTAAAAATCTTGGTTGGTTAATTAATTTCGAGCTAAGCTATTTGGGTGTTGATGTTAATACTTCGCCAGTATTAGATATTAATTATTCAAAAAGCTCTGTAATGAAGTCGAGATGCTTTGCAAATTCAAAAAAAATTGTTTCGTATTTAGCAGATTCCTATATAAAAGGCGCTAAAGAAACAGGATTATCACTTATATGCAAACATTATCCAGGCCATGGATATGCAAAAGCTGATTCTCACGATACACTTCCAGAGGATAACAGAGATTTTAAAACTATTTTGAACGATGATATTTCACCATATAAGATAGCTATTGACCAAAATATCGAAGGTATAATGACTTCTCACGTCCTCTACAAAAATTTTGATACATATCCACCTACAATATCTCAAAAATGGTTAAAAATTCTTAGGAATGAGCTCAGATATAAAGGGTTAATATTCTCAGATGATTTAAGCATGAAAGCTCTTGAGAGATTTGGAGGAATTAAAGATAATTTGGTTAAATCAATTGAATCGGGTTGTGATTGTATCTTTGTCTGCAATAACCGAAAAGAGGTTGAAAATATTTGCGAAAATATTAATTTAGTTGGAGACTACGAACTTAACGGAAAAATGTTAAAATTACAGAATAAAGGAATTAGTGAGAATATTTTTAAGAGTAAAAAGAGATTATCGATTCTTGATGAGTTAAAATTTCTTGATAAGAAAAACCAAATGGAGATAAGTATATAAACTATGCAGAATATATTTTACAATTTAAGTTTTGATCATTGGGTAATAAAATTTCTTTCTATAATTTTTCTTATCGTAGTAATTAATCTTTTTACAAGAGTTATTCTTAGTTATCTTAAAAAGCAATCATCAAAAACATATAATATGTGGGACGATTGTGTAATAGATTCTGTATATAAGCCATTCACGTTCTTAGTTTGGATAATGGGTATAATTTATGCCTTAGAGTTTTTAAATAATGACATTGAATTTATTACAATATCTACAGATTTAATTAGTAATGTGAAAAGAACTGGTATAATTATTGTAATAGCACTCTTTTTAATAAGTATATCAAAAAATTTTCAAATTGCCGTAATACATAAAAATAAACAAAATAATATTGATATTGATGAGTCAACATATGAAGCTATAACTAAGATTATTAGACTATCTGTAATTATAATTTCTGGTTTAATAATTCTACAGACTTTTGGATTTAGTGTTTCTGGCGTTCTTGCTTTTGGTGGAATAGGTGGAGTCGCTGTTGGTTTTGCAGCAAAAGACATGCTTGCGAATTTTTTTGGGGGTTTAATGATATATCTTGATAGACCATTTAGAAAAGGTGATTGGATCAGGTCACCTGATAGAGAACTTGAAGGTACTGTGGAAAATATAGGCTGGAGACAAACATCGATAAGAAACTTTAAGAAAAATATAATATATATACCAAATTCAATATTTATGAATATTATTGTTGAAAATCCATCAAGAATGACGCATAGAAGAATTAGAGAAGTAATAGGCTTGAGATATAAAGATATGTCTAAAATGGAAAAAATTGTGAACGAAGTTAAAGAAATGATAACTAATCACGATCAAATTGATCATAAACAAATAACGATAGTAAATTTTGATAGTTATAACGATAGCTCTATAGACTTTTTTGTGAATACATTTGCAAATACTACGGAGTGGGTCAAATATCATGAAATTAAACAAGATGTTTTAATGAAGGTTGGCGAAATTATAGAAAAAAATGGGGCAGAGATAGCTTTCCCAACAAGAGTCCATATAGCCGAGTAACCTTATGATTTTTCGACCTTGCTTACTCGCACTATTATCCCAAAATTATCTCTATCAATATAATACATCTTTCCGATTTTAATTTTCTGTTTTATGATGTAATTTTTAGATGTTAGTACTTCACTTGAAAAAAAACCAGGTGGTTTCATTTTCATTCGCTCAAACATATTGATCTCTATTTCGTGAAAGTTTTTCTTACTAATATTTATGCTTCCTTCATATCTGGTTATTTTTCCAGAGCCAATTATACTAATATCATCTATGTTTAATATTTCGTCGAAAATGTCATCACTATAGTCATAGCCAGATTTAATTTTTATATAATAATTATTGGAGAAATCTTGAACCCACTCTAAATGATTTAGAATACTAATATCTTTATCTTTTTTTAATAAGTTTAAATAATCATTAAAATTACTTAGTTTATGATCATTTTCGTACTTAACACATGTCAAGTCTTCTAAAATTAAACAATTATTTAACTTAATCTCAATATTTGATTTTTCTACGAATGGAGAGTTTGCATAATTTTCATTATGATCAATATAATTAGAAATTTTGTGGGTAAAGAATATTAGCTGTACTTGATAAAAATTTTTACCAATAGCCTCATCTGCTTTTAAAGAATTTGATAAAGCAAAAAAATAAATAACAATAAGTATAAAAATTCTCATTATGCTACCTAATTGACTCTATGACATTTGCTATCACAATTTTTTTCTCTCTAATATCAGAAAAATCCTTTTTGAGTGTTAATGTATTATTTTTATTAAACGATGCATTATTATTCTTTTTGATAAAACTTATTAGTTTTTCATTATTAAAGTAATCACCATCTTCGATGATAATTTTTAGACTTCCTCTTGCTATGTTTATTTTCCTAACCCCGATTTTTGAATATTTTAGCTTCATCTTCGTTATATCAATAAGATTGTGTAATTCCTCAGGTACAAGACCAAATCTGTTTGTAAGCTCAAGAATTATATCATCTAAGTGACCTTTTGATGCACTATTAGCTATTTTTTTATACATAACAAGTCTTTGATTTATGTCGTTTATATAGTTTTCTGGAATTAGAGCTATCTCGTTCAAATCAATTTCTGTTACTGAGTCTAATGGCTTATCCATATTTGGTATTTCACCTTTTTTTAAAGATTTTATAGCTTTTGTAAGTATTCTATTATAAAGAGAAAACCCTATCTCTTGAATATCGCCACTCTGAGAATCACCTAATAGTGCGCCAGCACCTCTGATTTCAAGATCTCTAGATGCTATAGAAAAACCTGAGCCTAAATCCTCCATAGTTTCAAGCGCTAAAAGTCTTTTCTTTGCATTTTCCGTAATAAGATTTCTATCGGATACAAGTAAGTAACAAAAAGCTTGTTTATTGCTTCGGCCAACTCTCCCGCGTATTTGATGAAGCTGAGATAAACCAAATTTATCTGACCTATTTACCAAAATTGTATTTGCATTTGCAATATCTATTCCATTTTCAATAATTGTTGTAGACAAGAGAATATTAAATTTCTTGTTATAGAATTCGAGTATAATTTTTTCAAGTTGTGAAGCATTCATCTGAGCATGAGCAACTTTAATTGAATACGATGGCATCAAATCTTTTAAAGTATTATAGACCGCAGTAATATCATTTACTCTGTTATGCAAGAAAAATACTTGACCACCTCTGTTTATTTCTCTGTCACAAGCGTCTTTGATTACGTTCTTTTCCCAATTTGATACATAAGTTTTAATTGGCATTCTATTTTCAGGCGATGTTGCAATTATACTTAAGTCTCTAATACCACCAAGAGACATGTTTAAGGTTCGAGGTATTGGTGTTGCTGTAAGAGTAAGAACATTAATTTCATTTTTTATTTTTTTTAAAAACTCCTTATGTTTAACTCCAAATTTTTGCTCTTCGTCAATGATTAATAGTCCTAAAGATTTAAATTTAACATCTTTTTGTATTACTTTATGTGTTCCAACAATTATATTACATTGACCATTTTTAATTTCAGAAATTATATTATCCTGCTCCTTCTTTGATTTGAATCTTGACAAGCATTTAATATTAAATGGCCAATTCCGAAATCTCTCTTTAAAAACTTTTTCATGTTGCTCTGCAAGCAATGTTGTTGGGGCTAATACAACGACCTGCTTGTAATTTGATGCACAGATAAAAGCTGCTCTTAAAGCAATTTCGGTCTTTCCAAATCCAACATCACCACAAACAAGTCTATCCATAAGTTTTTCAGAGCAAAGATCTTCAATTACGTCCTCAATCGCTTTTTTCTGGTCTTCTGTTTCATCGTAAATAAACTCACTTTTAAACTTTTCGTATTCAATTTCGTTGATTTCATATCCAAGAGTTTTTTTCATTGCTCTCTTCGCATTAAGTTCTAGAAGTTCTGCTGCTATATCATATGCTTTTTTTGTTGCTTTCTTTTTAGCATTACTCCAATTTAAAGAGCCTAATTTATGTAATGGAGCATTTTCCTCGTCTGTAGTAATGTACTTATTTACTAAATGAAGAGATGATACAGGTACGTAAAGTTTGTCATTTTCTGCATATGAGATAGCTAAGTATTCACTTAAAAAACCTCCTGAATCCAAATGAGTAAGACCTTGATATCTTCCAACACCATGTATTTCGTGAACAACAGGAGATCCGATATCAAGATTTTTTAATTGATCAATGAAGAATGCAGATTTTGTATTATTTTTCGATTCTTGTTTAATTTTTTCTTTAAATATATCGTTGTACCTCACAAATAAAATATCTAAATCATTAATTTTAAATGATTCTTTTATATAGTTTTTTGCTATGAGTAAAGTTGAATTATATTCTGTAATATTTTCCAGATCTTTAATTTCCTGAAAATTTATTTTTTGATATTTTAAAATATCTTTTAGTCTAAGAAGTTTTTGATCATCTTCGCAAAATAAAATAACACTCGACGATTTTTTGACTAACTTAGAAAGGTTATTTAACGGCTCTTCTAGGTAAGGTTTTAAGGATATATCTGGCGCTGCTGAAATATAAAAATTATATGATTTTTTATCAAAATCTCTATTTTTATATATCTTTATAATATTTTTAGTAGAAATATTCTTTATTACTTCGTTTTTATTCAAGTAAAGTTTAGAAGGGTGTAGCATATTATTATTTGCACTATAAGAATCATAGCGACTTTTTATATCAATATCATAATCTTCAAAATTTTTATTATAATCATCAAAAAATAAAAAATTATCAATATCTAGAAAATAATCAAATAAAGTACTAGTTCTATCATATAACAATGGGAAGTAATTATTAAAACCTTGTGTAATAATATTATTACTTATGTTTCTGTAAACATCGCTTTCGTTAGGATTTCCTTCAAAGCTTGATCGGAAATTTTTCCTAAAATTTATAATATTTTTTTCCCCGAGAATGATATTGTCTATTGGAACAATATAAAGATTTTTTAAATTACTATTATTAAAGGTCATTTGTGTGTCTATTTCAAAATATCTCATACTTTCAATTTCAGTATCGAATAAATCAATTCTAACTGGTAGCTTGCTTCCTCCAGGGAATATATCTAATATTGATCCTCTCACTGCAAATTCTCCACAAAAATTTACCTGTGGAGATGCAATATACCCGATTTCAATAAGATGACTTTTTAAATGTTCAAGATCTATTTCTTGATTTTCATTTAATCGAATTGTTTTCATATTTAAAATATTTGGGCTAATTATTTTTCTTTGAAGATTTTTAATTGTTGTTATTATTTTTAGGTCTCGTTTTTTTAATTCCATATACTTAATAAGACCTAGATTTCTAGAAGAGGATAAATATTTATCAGAATTAACCATATCGTATGGCATGTCTTCTGTTCCAGGTATTAGTATTATTTCTTGGCTTTTATTTATCAGTTCACCAAATGCTCTTAGTTCATCATGAATTCTCAATGCGTCATCATTATTATTTGCGACTATTAAGATATTTGAATTATTGTTAGTTGAAAGAAAGAGTGAATCAGAGGAATAACTTAGCCCATCATTTGTCGTATAGCTGGCATGATTAAAGTAGGAGTCAATCTTTTTTATTAATGACATTTTGTATTTGTGAGAAAATTTTAATTTGGATAGGTATTTTACATTATTATTTCGTAAAAAGGGGTACTATGCGTAATTTATATAGGTTATATCATATGTTAATATGACCTAAATAATGTATATGGAAAATGCCTTGGAAAACTTTGAGATTTCAATTAGTTCAGCTACTTGTTTAAAAAGTAATAATACAATATTTAGTGATATAAATTATACTTTAAAAAGTGGGGAACTTCTTCTAGTAATGGGGCCAAATGGATGCGGTAAAACCACATTTATCAAGTCAATTTGTGGCATTCAAAAATTAGAGGAGGGAGCAATCAAGTTAAATAATGTTGATATATCTCATGGTGATAGTCAACACCTTGGAAATTTCTTGTATATAGGGCATAAAAATAGTTTGAATGATAGTTTAACTGTTTTCGAAAATTTAGAATACCTTTGCGCACTAGACAGGTCAATTCAAAATAATATTAAATCCGAAATAACAAGAAATTTGAGTTTCTTTGGTATAGAAAATTATAAAAATTATTTAGTATCAAAACTTTCTGAAGGTAATAAAAAAAAGACGTCATTAACTAGACTATTATTAACAAATAAAAAGGTATGGTTATTAGATGAACCACTAAGTTATTTAGACGAAAATGGAGCTAACAAAGTTCTTAAATTATTAAATAATCATCTAATAGGAGGAGGTATTATTATAGCATCTTCACATATTGATTTTTCTGTCGACATTGGTAATTCAAAAGTTTTTTATATGGATAATTCATTATGATCAAAACATTATTTTATAAAGAATTTCAAAATTATTTTCGTAATTTAAGCAGTATATTTTTACCTTTAATATTCTTTTTTTTGATAATTTCAATATTTCCTTTATTAATTGGTCCTGATAAAGTTTTACTTAATAAAATAGTTCCAGGAATAGTGTGGATAACAATTATATTTACAACTTTGCTTAGCTCAAATAACTTTTTTAAAGATGATTATAATAATGGATACTTAGAAACATTTCTGACATCGGATTCATCTGTTGAATTTATCTTATTCCTAAAAATAATTTCGTGCTGGTTATTTACATGCTTTCCCATAATTATATTTATTCCTCTTGTCTCTATTTTTTTTAATATATCAATGAAGGATTCTTTTATAATTATCTCTACATTAGTTATTGGATCTCCAGTTTTGATATCGATTGGTATTTTTGGTTCAGCATTAACATTAGGCTTAGCAAAAAATAGTATTTTAGTACCAATTATTATTTTACCTTTTTTTATTCCTATTCTAATATTTTCTGCTAGTGCTATTGAGTCTGTATCATCAGGCACACCATATGAAATGCAAATATATATTTTATTAGCATTACTTGTTTTTGTTTTACCAACTATGCCTTATTTATTAAAATACACCTTAAGTTTGAGTATCAATAATTAATTATGAATATATCAAAAATTGCAAATTTGAAGTTCTTTTTTACAAAAACAAAAAACTTGTCAAAGTTCTTAGGATATTTAACATTTTTCTTAATGCTTGGTGGTATCTATTGGGGATTATTTGTAGCTCCGTCAGATTATCTTCAGGGCGAGAGCTATAGAATCATGTATTTGCATGTTCCAGCTGCTTGGCTTTCTCTACAGGTATACATGATTATGGCCTTTGCTGGATTTATATCACTTGTTTGGAAAGTGAAAATAATGGAAATTATTAGTATTCAATGTGCACCAATTGGTGCTTATTTTACATTAATAGCTTTAGTAACCGGAATGGTTTGGGGAAAGCCAACTTGGGGAACATATTGGGTTTGGGACGCTAGACTAACTTCGGAACTCATACTTTTATTTTTATATATTGGAATTATTGCTTTATATTCGTCTTTTTCTGACAAGAGACAAGCTGTAAAAATTACCTCACTTCTAACGATTGTAGGTTTAGTTAATATTCCAATTATTCATTTTTCAGTAGAATGGTGGAACACCTTGCATCAAGGACCCTCTGTTACAAAGTTTGATCAGCCCTCTATGCATATATCAATGCTTTTGCCACTTTTGTACATGTTTGTCGTGTTTAATTTATACTTTGTAGCCGTTTTAATTAAAAGAGTTCAATTAGGTATTTATAGTAGAGAAAAAAAGAGTAAATGGATGGAGGAGTATTTGAATGGTTGAGTTTTTATATTTAGGAAAGCATACAATATTTGTTTATATAGCGTACTCATTTTCATTAGTTGTATTATTACTTTGCTATATACAACCACACTTAAAACTTAAGAGAAAAATTTTAAAAAGAAAAAATGAAAATAACTCAGACTAATAAAAATAGAATGATCAAGGTTTTGGTTTTCTTTTTTGCTATAACTGCTTTTAGTTCATTATTAATTTATGCTTTTAGTAAAAATATGGTCTATTTTTACACACCTTCCCAGGTAATTAATAAGGAAGCCCCAATTAATAAATTTATTAGAATAGGTGGAATGGTAAAGATTGGTTCTTTTAAAAAATTAAATGACAGCTTGAAGGTATCCTTCAAAATTTATGATCTTAATAAAGAAGTAAATATAAAATATGAAGGTATCTTGCCAGATCTTTTTGCCGAGGGTCAAGGAGTTGTAATGACGGGAAAACTAATTAATGAGAATACATTTGTTGCAAATGAAGTATTGGCAAAACATGATGAAAATTATATGCCACCTGAAGTTGCAGATATGATGAAAGAAAAAGAAGGATCTATTTACAAAAATGATAACTGAATTTGGAAATTTATTCTTGAGTGTAGCTTTATCTTTGTCCTTATGCTCGACAATTTTATTGTTCTTTAAAGATTCCGTTGATACTAATATTAGACATAATATATGTCTTAAATTTACAAAATTTAGTTTTCTTTTAATATTTCTTTCCTTTGGTCTTTTAGCATATGCTTTTCTTATTGATGACTTTTCATTAAGATATGTTGCAAATAATTCAAATCTTACACTTGAAAAAGTATATAAGTTTTCAGCGGTCTGGGGAGCTCATGAGGGTTCGATTCTTCTATGGGTTCTTGTTCTATCTGCATGGGCTGCATTAATTGGTATTTACTCAACTTCATTACCTAAAAAATTTGTCACAGATATGCTTTCTATCATGGCTCTTTTATTAACATTTTTTTTACTGTTTATTCTCATAACATCTAATCCATTTGATAGAATATTTCCTGTTCCTGAAAATGGAAGAGATCTAAACCCTTTGTTACAAGATCCTGGATTAATAATACATCCCCCGCTTTTATATTTGGGCTATGTTGGAACCAGCGTACCCTTTGCTTTTGCAGTTGCTGTTTTGATAAATAAAAGCATAAAAATAGAGTGGATATCATGGCTCAGAAAATGGGTAATTTCATCGTGGATGTTTTTAACAGTTGGAATATCTCTTGGAAGTTGGTGGGCATATCACGAACTTGGTTGGGGAGGCTGGTGGTTTTGGGATCCTGTTGAAAATGCATCTTTTATGCCTTGGCTTGCAATTACAGCATTATTGCACTCATTAATTGTATCAGAGAAACGAGGTATTTTTATAAGCTGGAGTATTTTATTATCAATACTTACATTTTCATTAAGTTTACTGGGAACATTTTTAGTTCGCTCAGGAATATTAGTTTCAGTTCATGCATTTGCAAATGATCCTGAAAGAGGACTATATATTTTATTATTTTTAACCTTAATTGTTGGGCTATCGCTAATTTTGTACTTTATGAATTCATCTAGTTTAATTTCTAAAAAAAGCTATCAGGTCTCATCAAAAGAATTTATTTTACTTATAAATAATCTGTTTTTAACAATTACAACATTTGCGATTTTATTAGGAACTTTGTATCCATTGATAACAAGCTCATTAGATTTAGGTAAAATATCAGTTGGTGCTCCATATTTCAATTTTATATTTTCTGCATTAATGCTGCCAATTGTTTTTCTGATGGCGCCTGCAATTTATAGTAGTTGGAAAAATACAGATTATGGAAGATTCAAAAAATTGCTTTCATCTTTATTCTTTTATTCAATAATTATATCTTATGTATTTATGAATTTTATTTTCGAAAGTGATATCTTTGTTGTTTACCTAGCTATTTTTCTAGCAGTATTTACAATTCTTTCTTCAGTTGTAAAGCTAATTCAAATCTTATTAATCAGAAGGGATGAAGGTTTATTTGATAAAATTATATCAACGCCAAGTACATTATTTGCAAATTCATTTTCACATGTAGGAATTGGTGTTTTAATTATAGGAATAACAATAAGCACATATTTCTCAGAGCAGAAAGAAATTATTATGAAAGAAGGTACATCAGTTGTCATTAGGCAAGTGACAGTAAAATTTATTGGTGTTGAAGATAAAATAGCAAGTAATTATTCATCACAAGTTGGAATATTTGATACCTTCGAAGATAAATCTTATAAATTATCATTTTTCCCTGAAAAAAGAACTTATAATATACAAAAAAATGTGATGACAGAAGCTGCTATTAGCTCAAACCTTCTAAGAGATATATATATTGCATTGGGTGACAAATTTTCTGATGATTCATGGGTTGTAAGAATCTATTACAAACCTTTCATTCAATTTATATGGTACGGTGCTCTTCTAATGATTTTGGGTGGAATTTTTGGTATATTTGGGAAAGAAAAATTTCCAAGAAAAACGTGAAATGACCTCAAAAAAATCAATTCTTCCGATAATTTTTTTTGTAATGATACTATATTTTTTGTTTAGCGGCCTAGGTAAGGACCCAACTTTAATTCCATCGCCTTTAATTGGAAAAAAGATTCCTGAGTTTCAATCTAAAACCTTACTGGATGACACAAGTATCACTGAAAAAGATCTATTAGGAAACTATATATTACTTAATGTTTGGGGAAGTTGGTGCTACGCATGTACTTTAGAGCATAATAATTTGATAGATATATATGAGACAAATAGAATAAGTATTTATGGGCTGAATTATAAAGATGACAAAGACTCTGCAATAAAGTGGTTAAAACAAAGAGGAAATCCCTACAAAAAAAATATTATTGATAATAAGGGTGATATAGGAATAGATTTTGGTGTTTATGGGGCGCCAGAAACTTTTTTAATAAATAGTAAGGGTGTAATTATTCACAAACATGTAGGCCCCATAGACAAGAATTACTTTAAAAATATAATTTTACCTCTTTTAAAAAATGAATAGAAAGCTTTTATATTATTTTCTTATTTTTATACTATCAAGCTCGTCGTTTAGCAATAATAGTGAAAGGGAGTACAATGAAATAATAGAAAACTTAAGGTGTCTTGTTTGCCAGAATCAATCTTTATCCGAATCTGATTCAAATTTAGCGAAAGATTTGAGATCTAAAGTTAGAAGCATGTTGGATGAAGGGAAATCAGACAAAGAAATTTATAAATTTATGGCTGATAGATATACAGATTATGTTCTTTACAATCCTCCTATAAAAAATTCAACCTTAATACTATGGTATGGCCCATTTATAATTCTAGTTTTGTCTCTTATTTATATTTTTTTTATTTTTAGGAGAAAAAATTCCGAGAGAATTTTATTAGAAGAAAATAATTTTGGCGAGGATAATATTTCAGGAGAAAGTAAGGTTTATATAAATAAATACATAAAAGTATTTTTTGCTATTTTTATTCCAATTTTTGCGCTTTTTATGTATATCAGTTCCAGTGACTTCATGAAATATAAAGTTTCTAATTTTTTTGCATCAAAAGAGCCAGTTATTGACGTAACAGTCATAATTCATGAAGAAATATTGCCTAAAATAACTGGCAATGAAGTTTTATTTGTTTATGCTAGAAGAAGTAATGGTATGCGGGTGCCACTTGCTATTGATATATATGACGTTGCTTTAAAGAAAAATAGCTATAATGTAAAACTAGATAATACTATGAATATGATTGAAAACCAAACCTTGTCCTCTGCTGAGGAGGTAATAATCGAAGCAAGAATTTCTAAAACAAAAAGAGCAATGGTAATGCCTGGGGATTTTATAGGTATATCTAAACCAATAAAATTAGAAGCGTCAAATTACTTACTGCTCAAAATTAACTCTATTGTTACAGACGAATAATGAATTATTTATCTTTTTTTATGGCATATAAATATTTGCGTTCTAAGAAAAATAGCAGATTTACAGCTATTATTTCAAAATCATCAATAATAGGTATTGCACTTGGCATTGCAGCAATTGTGGTAGTAATGTCAATTATGAATGGTTTTCATAGTGAAATGAGAGACAAGATTTTAAGCATGGTATCCCACGTGATTATTACTGAAAAAAATTATACTCTTGAAAACTGGCAGCAACTAAAAAAAGAAATAGATCAAAATGAATTAGTCGTTGGCTCCGCGCCATATGTTGAGGGTCAAGCTATGTTTAGTCACAATGGAAATGTCCACGGAGTTCAGTTAAAAGGAATAATTCCAGAATATGAAAAAAATGTTACTAGTCTTTCAGACAACATTGTTGATGGAAATATTGATCTTATTGGCAAAGAGCCATATCAAATTTCTGTTGGCGCTGATTTAGCAAAGAAAATGAATTTAAAAATCGGCGATAAAATAACTTTAGTAATCCCTAGAACAAATACAACTATGATCGGAATTATACCAAGATTAAAAAGATTCGAGGTAAGTTCAATTTTTGAATTTGGTATGGCTCAATATGATAAAAATTTAGTTTTTATTAATATTGATGAGGCAAAAAAGTTATACGATATGGATCAAAATATTACTGGTTTAAGACTAAAACTATATGACCTTTTTAAATCTCCAAGAATGGCAGGAATAATAAATTCAAAATTTAGAAATAATTATATTGTTATAGACTGGACAATGATGAATAAAAATTTCTTTAAAGCACTTCAGATGGAAAAAACAATGCTAATGTTATTGATGTTATTAATTGTTCTTGTTGCTACATTTAATATTATTTCATCTTTGTTTATGGTTGTTTCTGAGAAAAAATCGGACATCGCAATTTTAAAAACTATTGGAATGAGTGCAAATAAAATTATGTATATTTTTATATATCAGGGGATTTTTCTGGGAATTGTTGGAATTATACTTGGCTTGATTTTAGGAGTTTTTCTATCTTTAAATCTTGATATTGTTGTATCTTTTATTGAAAATATTCTTGGCAGAAGTATTCTTGATTCAGATATATACATGATAAGTGATGTACCTGCTAAACTTGAATTTTTAGATTTAATTTATGTATCTATCATTTCATTTTTTTTTGCAGTTCTCGCTACAATTTATCCTGCAGTTAAGGCATCTAAAACAATGCCGGCAGAAGTTCTTAAAGGTAATTAATTATGTTTGTGTGCAAGAATATAAACAAAGTCTTTGATGATGGGCAAAACAAGAACCACATATTAAAGAATATTAATATAGAACTTAAAGAAGGAGAGTCACTTGCTGTAACAGGAGCCTCAGGTAGTGGGAAAAGTACATTATTACACATTGCTTCAGGTCTAGAAGATGCCTGTTCAGGAGAAATCATTATAGATAATATCAAAATGTCACAACTAAAAGATTATGAACAGAGTAAATTCAGACTTGAAAAAATAGGTTTTATATATCAGTTTCATCACTTAATAAAAGAGCTTAATGTTTTTGAAAATATATCCTTACCGCTGCTTCTACAAAATATGAAAAAAGATGAAGTTTTTGGTTATGTGAACGATATTATAGATAAGATAGGGCTAAGTAAGAGAAAATATTTCCAAATAGACAAGCTTTCTGGAGGGGAAAGACAAAGAGTTGCTATTGCCAGAGCAATAATTAATAAGCCAAAAATAATATTTGCAGACGAGCCCACTGGAAACTTAGATAATAAAAATGCAAAAAATATTTTTTCACTTCTTAATGATCTTGCAAAAATTAATAACACAATTCTGATGGTTGCTACACATGATGATCAGCTTACTCAAATGCTTGATAAAAAAATTGCTATTATCAGTGGCGAAATTAAATCTTTATAAAAATTCTAACTTTTTCTTTTTGCCCAAATTTTAAGAACATAGTACCTCCAATAAAGACGTATAAATATATAGCTAATTAAGGATCCTATAGTTGCAAGAAGTAATGATCCAATTAGTAGTGGCTCCCAAATATCAATAATATTAGAAAGTAAATTTATCTCATCATTTTCTATATAAAAATTTGAGGTATCAGTTATAAAAAATTTTCCAATTCTATAAGCAAAATAAAATATTGGCGTATATGTAAAGGGGTTGCTTATCCAAGTAAGTATCAATGATATTGGTAAATTTCCCGCAAAAGTGATTGCTAGAAATGCCGCAAGTAACATTTGCCCTGGTATTGGTAAGAATGCGCAAAAAGCACCTATAGCAAAGCCTCTAGATACGGATTTCTTATTAATGTGCCATAGATTAGGCTGAAGAACAGCAGGCCCAAATATTTTTAAAATTTTTTCTTCTTTAACAGCATCTAGCTTAGGAAATAATCTTTTGATTACATTTTTTATCATTTCTGTAAAATAAGTAGTTTATTTAATTAAGTATATAAGAAATTGGAAAAAAGTACCCAAAAAAATGGGTGGAAAATTTATAAAAGACTTATACGTATAGCCTTAAGAAATAATTCCACTCCAGTAGCTATTGCAATTTTTGGTATGGTCATTACAGCGGTTAGTGATCCTGCGCTCTCAGCAATTATGAAACCTATACTTGATGGAGGTTTTATTCAAAGAGATCCTAATGTGATTTCTTTGTTACCATTTGGGCTTTTTGCAATATTTATAATAAGATCTTTTGGAATATTTCTTACTATTTATTTTATGGCAAAAGTTGGACGATCCCTTGTATATAGACTTAGAGAAATGATGTTTAAAAATTTGCTTGATTTGCCTGTATCCTTTTACGATAAAACATCTTCAGGCGATATTATGTCTAGAATTTCGCATAATGTAGAACTTTTGTCTTCCGTTGCGGCTAGAAGTCTTATTATTTTGATAAGAGATACACTTACCATCGTTGGCTTACTCGTATGGATGTTTTATCTTAGCTGGGAACTAACATTAATTTTTTTACTAGCGGCACCATTTATAGTCCTTTTAGTAAGTTCTTTAAATAAAAAATTTCGTTCTTTAACTCATGACGCCCAAAATTCTGTTGGAGGCATAATTCATGTTGCTCAAGAGGTAATTCAAGGAAATAAAATTGTAAAAATTTTTAAAGGTTATGAAAAAGAAACATTTAGATTTGAAAATACAAATGATGATAATAGAAAAGCTCACATGAATTTAGCATTAACTGAAGGCATAAATAGTGCTGTTATAATGTTAATTGTCGGTTCGGCGTTATCCGGAATAATTTTAGTTTCAACATTTGATTTTATATTAGAAACTATTACTGTTGGATCATTTGTTTCCTTTATGTTTGCTATGTTCATGATACTTGGCCCGGCAAGAGGCCTTGCAAGTATTAATGCTAGATTACAACAAGGAATTGCTGCTGGTGAAAATGTTTTTGAACTTATTGATGAGAATAAAGAAAATGATAAAGGGAATATAAATAATTTAAATATAGAGAATAATATAGTATTTGAAAATGTTTCATTTCTTTATCCTAATAATAATTCACCTGTAATAAAGAATATAAATTTAGAGATTAAGGTAGGTGAATTTATTGCTTTAGTAGGGATGTCAGGATGCGGAAAATCAACTTTAGTTAACCTAATTCCAAGATTATACAACCCATCTTCAGGAAAAATAAAAATAGATAACATAGATACTATGGATTTAACTTTAAATGCCTTACGGAAAAATATGAGCTATGTTGGTCAAGATACAATTTTATTTAATGATACAGTTAAAAATAATATTATATATGGGCAAAATAATATTGATGAATCCAGTATAATATCAGCTCTTGAAAAATCTTACTCTCTCGAATTTGTAAATGAAATGCCAAATGGAATTAATACTATAATAGGTGAAAATGGAGTACTTTTATCTGGTGGACAAAGACAGAGGCTTGCTATAGCAAGAGCTTTCTTAAAAGATTCACCAGTTTTAATTTTTGATGAAGCAACTTCATCGTTAGACAGTGTTTCTGAAAAATGTATTCAAAAAGCTTTAGATGAGCTTAAAATTGGGAAGACAACTATTATAATTGCCCATAGACTGTCAACTGTAGAGAAAGCAAATAATATTGTTGTAATGGAAAATGGTTCAATTATTGAATCTGGAAATCACGATGATTTAATTAGCAAAAAGGATTACTATTATAAACTTTATAATTCTCAATTATTTAAATAGTGTTTAAAAAATCAAAACTCCCAGTCTTAAGCAAGTATTACTTATATTCATTAGATAGGATATACATTTTAAATATATTATTAATCCCCTTATCAATAATATATTTCTTTATAAACCTTATTAAAAGAGTCTTTTTTTCAAATAATAAAATAAATACCATACCAGTTATAGTTATTGGCAATTTAACTGTTGGTGGAACTGGTAAAACTTCGTTAGTAATATGGTTATGTAACCATTTAACTTCTAGAAAATACAAGATTGGAGTTATATCTGGGGGCTATAAAACAAATAATCCATATGACCTCCAAATAGTTGGAGATGGAGCAAAAGTTGAGGATGTAGGTGATGAAGCAATACTTATAAAAAAAAGTTCAAAAGCTATAGTCTGCAAATGTAAAGATAGAAAAAAAGCTTACGAGTATTTAGTTAAACAATTTGATCTTGATATAATTATATCTGATGATGGACTTTCGCATTATAATTTAAAAAGAGATCTTAATCTTGTTATTGTTAAAGAAAATAGGCCTTTTGGAAATGGTTTATTATTGCCGGCTGGGCCTTTAAGAGAGCCTCCGTCGTCTATTAAAAGATATGAAAATGTTATTGTTAATAAAAATAAAAAATCAAACTTATTAGGTTTTAGTTATGATCTTTCAGTTGTTAAAGACTCAACAAATACTAAAGAAATAGATATACTGGACATAAGTGGAACCACTATGCATCTTGTTACAGCAATAGCAAATCCGGATTTACTTATAAAATATTTAAATAGACTTAATATAGATTTAATAACACATATTTATCCTGATCATTACATATTTCAAGCAGACGATTTTAGATTTGAAGACGATTATAAAATTATTATGACAGAAAAAGATTTCATCAAAGCATCAAAGTATTCTCTAAAGAATACTTATTATCTCCCAACGAAAATTAATGTTGATAATGATATTAAAATAATGTTGAATGACAAGATAACTGAATTATTGAAGGTGTAAAAATTGATTACGAGAAAATTATTAGATATTTTAGTTTGCCCTGTAACGAAAAGTAAACTTTATTATAATAAGGAATCTGAAGAGTTAATATCTTTGCCAGCAAGATTAGCTTATAAAATAAAGGACGACATTCCTATAATGCTTGAGTCTGAGGCAAGAGAAATTGACCCTGATGAATATGAAAAGTTTAAGGGATTATTTTTAAAAAAATGATTAACTCAAAAGACTTTTTCGTTGTTATTCCCGCGAGGTTTGATTCGTCAAGATTTCCTGGAAAAGTTCTTGAAAAAATCAATAACATTTCTATGCTAGAGAATGTTTTTAATAATGCAAAAAAAAGTAAGGCAAGTGCTGTTTATATTGCTACGGATAGTCAGAAAGTATATGATGCATCCAAGAAATTTACCAATAATGTTTATTTAACATCAAGCGCAAATAATAATGGAACTGAGAGAATTGCAGAACTAGCAGAATCATTGAATTGGAATCACAATACTTTAGTTATTAATGTTCAGGCAGATCAACCCTTTTTAATGCACGATAATATTGATTTTTTGGCTGCTTCAGCACAAAACTTAGAGGGTCTTTCAACTCTATATTACCCCTTAAGTGATTCGAAGCTAAATAAAGACAAAAATACTGTAAAAATTTCAATTAGCCAAAATATTAAATTTTACAGAGATGTAGGCGAAGATATCAAAGATAAACTTTTCAAGCATATAGGGATATACGCGTATCACGTCAGTGACTTGATTTTATATAAGAAATTACCACAATCAAATAATGAAATTAGTTTAAGTCTTGAACAGTATAGATTTGTAGACAATAACTTTAAAATACATGCTTATTTAGCAAAGAGTGATCCAGGAATAAGCATAGATTCAATTGATAATATAAACGAAATTAGAGGTGTAAGTAATTGAAAAATAAACATAAAGCTTTACTTATTGTTGCTCATGGTAGCAGGAAGGACGAGTCAAATAACGAGATTTTTCAGCTTGCCGAGAATATTTCTCATAAGACTAATTCGTTCGATATAGTTGAAGCTTGTTTCCTAGAGCTAGCAAAACCTTCAATACCAGAGGGTATTCAGTCCTGTATTGCAAATGAGGCCTCAGAAATTCTAATTATGCCTTACTTTTTAGCTGCAGGAAGGCATGTATTAGAGGATATTCCAACAATCGTTGACGAGGAAAAGGCAAAATATTCTGATATTTCTATTAAATCTCTACCATATTTTGGTTCAAACCCCGTGATTGTTGACATACTCAATACACTAGCGGAAAATGACGCTTAATCGATAAATTTTTTTATTACATGGAGTAAGGAGATATAATGTTTAACGAAGATATGACAATCGAAAGCTTTGACCCAGAATTATCAAAAGCTATAAATGATGAGATTAAGAGGCAAGAAGAGCATATTGAGCTTATTGCTTCAGAGAATTACGCAAGCCCTAGAGTGATTGAGGCTCAAGGTTCTGTTTTAACAAATAAGTACGCAGAAGGTTATCCTGGCAAGAGATACTATGGTGGTTGTGAATATGTTGACGTAGCAGAACAACTAGCTATTGACCGTTTAAAAGAGTTGTACGGGGCAGACTATGCTAATGTTCAACCCCACTCAGGCTCGCAAGCGAATGCTGCAGTATTCATGGCTTTACTTCAACCCCATGACACCATCCTTGGAATGAGTCTAGCTCATGGTGGGCACTTAACACATGGTTCAAAAGTTAACTTTTCAGGAAAAATTTACAACGCTGTACAGTATGGCTTAAATCCTGAGACAGGTGAAATTGATTATGATCAAGTTGAAGCTTTAGCGAAAGAACATAAGCCTAAAATGATTATTGCAGGTTTTTCAGCGTACTCAAGAGTTTTGAATTGGCAAAGATTTAGAGATATAGCTGATTCAGTTGGGGCATATTTCTTTGTCGATATGGCTCATATCTCAGGTCTTGTTGCAGGTGGTGTTTATCCAAGTCCAGTTCCTTATGCTGATATTGTAACATCAACAACCCATAAAAGTTTACGAGGACCAAGAGGTGGAATAATTATTTGTAAAGCAAATGAAGAAATTGAAAAGAAAATAAATTCTATGGTATTTCCCGGAACTCAAGGTGGGCCTCTAATGCATGTTATTGCTGCTAAGGCAGTAGCTTTTAAAGAAGCTCTTCAGCCTGAGTTTAAAGAGTATCAACAACAGATATTAAAAAATGCTTCTGCAATGGCTGATCAATTCATTAAAAGAGGTTTTAAAGTAGTATCTGGCGGAACAGACGATCATTTATTTTTAGTCGATTTTATTGAAAAGGGTATTACTGGTAAAGATGTCGATGCTGCTTTGGGAAGAGCAAATATCACAGTAAATAAAAACTCAGTACCGAATGATCCTCAATCACCTTTTGTGACAAGTGGAATTCGTGTAGGTACACCGGCTCCTACAACAAGAGGCTTTAAAGAAGCTGAGTGTATAGAGCTCACAAACTGGATGTGTGACGTAATTGAAAATCTTGATAACGAAGAAGTTATCAATTCTGTAAAGAAAAAGGTGATAGATCTTTGCAGAAAGCATCCTGTTTATGCTAAATCTGTTGCGCTAAATGCGGTATCAGCAGCATAAACTATGAGTTTATTTAATGCATTGCCCATTTTGTAATTTTTCAGATACAAAAGTTATAGACTCAAGACTGACTGCTGATAATTCGCAGGTCAAAAGAAGAAGGGAATGCCCAAGTTGTGGCAATCGCTGGTCAACGATGGAAAGCGCTGACTTAAATCTGCCGAGAGTAATAAAAAAAGATAATTCTAGAGAGGATTTCTCTGAGAAGAAAATTGAACGCGGCTTTTTGAGAGCTTTAAATAAAAGATCTGTTAATGATGATTCTATAGACGTTGCAATCCAAAATATTATCAATAAGCTTAAGGCGCATACTGAAAAAGAAATTGTATCGTCGCAAATTGGTCTGATGGTTATGCAAGAACTACGAGAAATTGATCAAGTTGCATACATTCGTTTTGCTTCTGTTTATCATAGCTTTGAGGATCTTCAAGCATTTCAAGACATTATTGAGATAATTGAAAAGGATTTGACTCCTGAGATGATGAAAACTCAGTTAAAATTAATTGAAGACGAAAAAATAAATCAGAAGAAGAAATGAATCGTAAAAATTTCTATATGCAAAGCGCAATTGATCTTGCTGCTAAGGGAAAATATACCGCACCTCCTAATCCTAATGTCGGTTGTGTAATTGTAGAAAATTCAAAAATAATAAGTAAAGCATATCATCAGAGGGCAGGCAAGGAGCATGCCGAGATACTTGCTTTAAAAAATCTCAAAAAAAAAGTTAATGATAAGATGATTATGTATATTAATCTTGAGCCATGCTGCCATTATGGAAAGACAGCACCTTGTACAAAAACCTTAATAAATTCAGGAATTAAAAATATTGAAATCGCAATGCTAGACCCGAATCCAAAGGTGAGAGGCAAGGGGGTTAAGGAGCTAAGAAAGAATGGTATTAAAGTAAATGTTGGATCCTGTAAGATAGAAGCAGTAAAAATAAATAAAGACTTCATTACAAAACATGAAAAAAATCGGCCTTACATAATTATTAAACAGGCAGTAAGTTTAGATTCTAAAATTACAAGCCCAAATAAAAAATGGATTAGTAATAAATTTTCAAGGGAAGATGGGCATTATCTTCGAGCACAATCTTGCGCAATATTAGTAAGCTCAAAAACCATTATTAATGATAATCCTAAATTAAACGTAAGGCTTACAAAAAAGAAATTATCAATTAAATCGAATATCAGGCATCCAATTATAGTTATACTTGATTCAAATCTTACTGTCGATATAACAAGATTTAAAGTTTTTAAAACAAAAACCAAAAAAATTATTTTTAATTCAATAAAAACAAGTTTTGATAAAAAAAATAATATTGATTTTATAAAAGTAGTTTCAAATAAAAATGGATTAAGTATCCAATCTATAACGAAAATTTTATCAAGAGATTATGATGTAAAAAATCTTCTTATAGAACCAGGAAAAAAGCTATTATCAAGTTTTTTAGACAAAAATATATTTGATGAGATAATTTTTTACAAATCTTCTTCGAATGTTGGAGATGGTGGTTTAGAGACTATAGATATTGAAAAAATGCATTTAAACACAAAAAAAATATATCAAGATTCTGTAACGAATATGTTAAATGATGTTAAAATTACGTACAAACCTAAGAGATAGCGATGTTTACTGGTCTTATACAAGAAATTGCAACTGTCAAGGAGATTAATAGTCATCATGGAGATATCCAAGCTGTTTTTTCTATTGATGAAAAATTTTTATCTTCTATAAACGAGGGTGATAGCGTTTCTATAAATGGTGTATGTTTAACAGCATATAATATTTCTAATGAAAATTTTTCAGTAGATATCTCCAATGAAACATTAGATGTTACAACTCTCACTCAGTTAAGTACTGGTTATGAAGCGAATATTGAGACTTCACTGTCTGTTAGCGATAAGCTTGGCGGCCATATTGTAAGTGGACATGTTGATTGCATCGCTCAGGTAACCAATATTGAAGAAGACTCACGTTCTTTTAGAGTTGGCTTTGAGCTTCATGATAAAAAATATTTAAGATATATTGTAAAAAAAGGCTCAATTTGTGTGGATGGTGTTAGTCTAACTGTTAATATGGATAGTGATAATGGTTTTTTTGTAAATATTATTCCTTTTACATGGGATCATACTATTATGAAATATTATAAGATAGGAACAATGGTGAATATTGAAGTAGATCGATTAGCATTACATATAGAAAAATTATTAGATATAAAAAGTAGGAAATAAATGTTAGCAAAGACTGAAGATATTATAAAAGAACTAAAAAAAGGGAAAATGGTCCTTATTGTCGATGACGAAAGTCGTGAAAATGAAGGAGATTTCATTATGGCTGCAAGTAAAGTTACTCCTGAAGATATTAATTTTATGAGTAAATATGCAAGAGGTTTAATATGTCTAACTTTAACTCGTGAAAGATGCAAGCAGTTAAATTTACCTCTGATGAAGAACGATACTGACTCGAATCACGAAACCAATTTTACTATATCTATCGAGGCCTCAGAGGGCGTAACTACTGGTATATCTGCTTATGATAGAGCACACACAATAAGAACAGCTGTAATGCCTGATGCCTCACCAAATGATATATCAAGGCCTGGTCATATTTTTCCAGTAATGTCTCAGCCAGGAGGAGTTCTCACAAGAGCAGGGCACACGGAGGCAGGTTGTGATTTAGCTAGATTAGCTGGTTTTGAGCCAGCTTCTGTAATTGTAGAAATCATGAGTGATGATGGAACTATGGCGCGTCTTCCTGAGCTAATAGAAATAGCAAAAGAGCATAATATCCTTATAGGAACTATTGAGGACTTAATAAAGTATAGAACTAAGCATGAAAAGACAGTAATTCGAAACAGTGAGTGTCCAATTAATACTGAGTATGGGGAATTTAATTTAGTTTCTTATGAAGATATTCTTTCAAATACAATGCATGTAGCCTTAGTAAAGGGTAATTTGAAAGAACATAACTCAACTTATGTCCGCGTTCATATTCAAAATACGATTAAAGATATTTTACAATCTTCGCACCATTCAGGATGGCCTTTAAAAAATGCAATGCAAAGAATAAATAAAGAAGGTAATGGAGTAATACTTATTTTAAGATGGAATGAGTCTATTAATTCGATTATCAAAGATATAGAAATGATAAGGACAGAAGATAATGATACAACTCAAGATTTTGATAGAAGAACTTTAGGTATTGGGGGGCAAATTCTTTCAGACTTAGGTGTAACGAAAATGAAGCTGTTAAGCTCGCCAAAAACTTTTTATGGTTTAGGTGGGTATGGTCTTGAAATTGAAAAATATATAACTGAATAATTATGGCAAATCAAACTCAAAATATTTTATGTATAAAATCAATGTTTAATTCTGACATTGTTGAAAATCTATATGCTGGTGTTGTGAAATGTATTAGCGAATCTGAAACTATAGAAGAGATAGAGCCGATATATGTTCCTGGAGCTTTCGAACTTCCTTTTATGGCAAATAAAGTAATTAATAGCAGTAAAATAAAGGTAGACTGCATAATAACTCTAGGATGTGTAATAAAAGGAGAAACAGCACATTTTGAATATATTTCAGGGTCTTGCGCAAATGCACTAGCAAATTTAAATATACATAGTAAAATTCCCGTTCTTTTTGGTGTAGTCACTGCATACAATAGAAAGCAAGCAGAAGAAAGGTCGCAAATTAATTTTGATCATTCTGACAATAGAAATATAGGATTTAATGTAGCAAATGCTGCTAAAATTCTTTTATCTTCTGAAACTTTATAGAAAAAATGAAAATCACGGATACAATGCGAAACACAAATCGTAACATTTGGTCGCGCAGATTGGCTTTTCAAGCTATATATTCATGGTCAATAAATCCATGTGATATAACAGAATTAGAGGCAATTTTTGAGTCCGATGAAAATTTTGAAAAATCTGACGGTGATTATTTTAGAGACATAGTTAGAGGTGTCATAGATAATATAGATACTATTGATAATTCTATTAAAAAAAAATCTCGTATAGATATTAAAAATATCAACATGGTAGAGTTATCTATTATTAGATGTTATGTCTATGAAATTATTTACAATAAAAAGATAGCTAAACAAATACTGATATCAGAATATATAAAGTTAGCCACGAAATTTGGCGGACAAGATAGCTATAAGTTCATTAATGCCTTTTTAGATAATTTCGAAACTATAGAGAAATGAAAAAAATAACTGAAGAACAGATTATTGACCTAGTATCTAATAAAAATTCATTTAGAGAAGAAGTTATAGTGCCTATTGGTGAAGATACAAGCGTATTATATCCAAAACAGGATAAAAATATTGTTATAACAACAGATACAATGAATATAAATACTCACTTTAAATCTAATATCACACCATATGAACTTGGTTACATATCTGCTATATCAAATATAAGCGATCTTTCAACAATGGGAGCTGAACCAGCATTCGCATTGATAAATCTTAGTTTAAATACACCAACTTATGATTTCATACATAAGCTTACGGAAGGATATAACGATGTATTTAAAAATTTTTCAATTACAATACTAGGTGGTGATACAACTAAAGGAGAGACTAGTATTACTATGACATTAATTGGTTATGCGGTTTCAAACAATTATATGTTAACGACAGATGCACAAAAAGACGATTTAATTTATATCTCTGGGAATGTAGGAGAAATGCTTAATTCACATCAAAAGAATGAATATTTCTTGCACAAGGATAGAAACCAGCTTGGAAAAATTTTAACAGACTATGCCTCAGCCTGTACAGATATGTCAGACGGACTATTAAAATCTCTTAAAAATATATGTAAAAAAAGTAACCTTGGAGCAAGTATAGATCTTGAAAAAGTTTGTATAAATGAAAATATAAAAAAACAAATTTTAGATAAAAATATAAAATGGGATGATGTTTTAAGTTACGGAGAAGATTATGAACTTATCTTTACAATTAATCCATCAAATTCAGTTAAAATTAAAAATATATGCAAACAACTTTCTATTGATATTACAGAGATAGGATCCTTAAGTAATGAGGATAGAATTCATTTTCAATATGACTCTAATATCGTAAATATTGATATTAATAAAGAATTTGAGCACTTTAAAAAAAATGATTAATTTTATACTGACAGGATTTTATATTGGAAAAATTAAATATGCACCAGGGACTTTCGGGACTTTATTAGCTATTCCTATATATTTATTATTATTTCAATATGATACTCTTTTAAAAATAATATTCCTTTTGATATTATTTTTTCTTTCTTTATATCTTTTGCAATATTCGTATGCAAAAAAGTTTTTTAAAAATATTGATGACGGCTCAATTGTTATAGATGAGATTATAGGATTTTTATGCTTCATGATCTTCTTTGATTATAACTTTTATACAATAGTTTTGGGTTTTACACTATTCAGAATTTTCGACATTTTAAAACCTTACCCAATCTCTTTAATTGATACGAAAATGAAAAATCCTCTTGGTGTATTATTAGACGATATAGTTGCAGGAGTATTTTCTGGTGTAATATTATTCATTATAATTCATGTATTTAGCCGATAATTTCATAAAATGGTCATTTTTTACAATACTTGTGGTGCTGTTTGGAAGCGCATTTCTACTTATTGAGCTTTCATTAAATTCATTTAGCCCAATACAAATAGCTTTTTTTAGAGTTTTTTTTGCATCAATATTTTTACTTATTTATGCGTTATTGATGGGCTATAAATTTAATTTTATAAAGAAAAATTTTATTTTATTATTTATTTTAGGTTTAACAGGAACCACAATACCATTTTTTTTGATAAGTTGGGCGCAAACAACAATTAGTAGTAGTGAAACCGGTATTCTTATAGGTTTTATGCCTTTATTTACTATTATAGGTTCTCATTATTTTTTTAAATACGAAAATCTATCATTTAATAAAATATTAGGCTTTATATTAGGATTGTGTGGTTTATTTATTTTACTAATAAATAATAATGAAGATGTAAATATATTTGGAAACATATATGCTAAAGCTGCTGTAATAATTAGTGCTTTCTTTTATGCTGTAAATGCTTTACTAGTTAAAAAAATTTCAAATGTTAATGTAATTCCATTATCTGCGGTTGTAATGATTTTCTCATCTTTACAACTACTATTAATGTCTTTTACTGGAAAAGAAATATATTATCTTAATGAAGAAATATTAATTAGTTCAATAATTGCAATTTCAATACTTTCATTGTTATCTACGGCATTTGCTACAGTTTTATACTACAAAATAATACATGATTATGGGCCAAATTTTTTAAGCTTAGTAAATTATCCTATTCCTGTATTTGCTTTTTTTGCGGGAATAATTTTTTTAAATGAAAAATTTAATACATTATCTATATTATCTTTAATTTTAGTTGTGCTATCTGTATATATCTCACAGAAGAAATAATTTACTTAAATTTCATAAGAAGGCTGAAATTTTTATTTGTCGCATTTATTTTTAGTTTTTCTTTACTGTCTTCCACTTCTATATAAGCCATCCCTATGTACACTCCATCAGATATGCCGCATGATGCAATTTCCAAGTTTATAGAATAAATTTTATTATTTAATTTATCAGCAGACCCATAATAATTACAGCCATTTTCATCATTCCCTTTTATTTTATTATTTTTAATATAAAAGTTTTTCTTAATCTTTGAATCATAGGAAACCCATTTTTTATTAATATTATTACCTGTATCTTGAACACCACTAACATTCTTTATTAAATATATATTTCCAAAATCTTTTGCCGGTTCTGTTATCCACGTCCCACTCATAATATTTGAATCTATAAGCTTACCTTTGATTTCTGCGGTTCCAAACATTGTCCCATCTTTTAGGTACATTGATAAATTCCACTTGAAATTTTCTTCACTAATACTTATGTTTCCCTTATAAACAACTTTTGCCTTTTCTGTAAAAGCTGTAACATCCTTTTTGTTAATAAGACCCGTAAAATCATATCTACCATGACCATTAATATCAAAAACCCCTTGCCATACACCATCTATAGCAAGTGATAACCTTGGCAAGATTAAGATCACTAATAAAATTAATGCTTTTTTATTTCTCATGACTGTTAAACTTTAACATCAATATTTATATAGTGTTAATATTATATTATCTATTAATAAGTACTTTATATGATTTTGTAATTAGAATAGGGGCTATAGCTCAGCTGGTAGAGCATTTGCATGGCATGCAAAGGGTCGGCGGTTCGAAACCGCCTAGCTCCACATCTTCTAGAGAGAGTATAAAAAGTGACAAAGATTAAAAAGAATGTTAAAAATTGATTATGATAATTACGGATAAGTTTTCAAGAAAATTAAGAGATATTAGGATTTCTGTTACAGACAGGTGTAATTTCAGATGCTCATACTGCATGCCTAAAGAAATATATGACTCAAATTACAAATTTTTTAAAAAATCAGAGATTCTAAGTTTTGAAGAAATCATAAGAGTCACAAAAATTCTAGCATCATTTGGTGTGAAAAAGGTAAGGCTTACTGGAGGCGAACCACTTCTCAGGAAGAATATTCACTTACTGGTTAGTGAGCTTAAAAAAATTAAAGAGATTCAAGATATCAGCATGACTTCAAATGGGGTATTACTTTCAGAAAAAAGAGCAGAACTCTTAAAAGACTCAGGTTTAAATAGGATAACTTTTAGCTTAGATTCTTTGAACGATAAAAGATTTCAAGAAATCAGTGGTAGCAAATATTCATCAAAAGATGTTCTAGAAGGCATAGCAAATGCAAAAAAAGCTGGGTTTGAAAATATTAAAATAAATATGGTTGTTAAAAAAAATATAAACGATAATGATATAATTCCTATGTTGGAGTATTTTGAGGGCTCTGGATGCATAGTTCGATTTATTGAATTCATGGATGTTGGCAATGTAAATCTTTGGGATAAAAGAGATGTTTTAATTCTTGATGATATAATTGATATTATAAGTAAGAGATACTCGATAAAGTCTTTACAAGGAAATTATAAAAGTGAAGTTGCAAAAAGATGGTCCTATGCCGGGGGTGAATTTGGTATTATAAGCTCAATTTCAAAACCTTTTTGCGGAGAATGCTCAAGAGTAAGGCTTACTGCTGAAGGTAAATTATTTACATGCCTATTTGCTAGCAGGTCTTATGATATAAAAAATTTACTGAGGTCTTCTGAATCTGATAGTTCAATAAGTAATTATTTGCTTGATTTATGGTCTGAGCGTGATGATAGATACTCTGAGACTCGAATGAATCAAGACGATTATAAGATTATCAAAAAAGCAGAGATGTCATATATTGGTGGCTAATCTTTCAATCTTGGCATTAACTCAACAAGGTTACATGGTTTATTCGTTGAATCAAGTTGGTACTGAATTATATCAACCCATGCATCTTTACAAGCACTTGGCGATCCTGGCAAACAGAATATATATGTTGAATTTGCAACGCCCGCAACTGCCCTAGACTGGATAGTAGAGGTTTTAATCTTTTTGAAAGATAAGTATCTGAAGATTTCACCAAACCCTTCTATTTTTTTATCAAATAGAACTTCTACAGCCTCTGGAGTGCCATCTCTACCAGTAACCCCAGTTCCGCCAGTACTTATAATTACGTTTATGTCTGAATTATAAATCCAAGAGGAAATTACTTTTCTTATCTCATAAATATCATCTTTAACAATATTTCTTTCATAAATGTGATGATTAGAGCCGTTTACTAGGTCACACAGCAGATTTCCAGATTTATCATCGTCCATAGTTCTTGAATCTGATATTGTAAGAATAGCGATATTTAAATTAATTTTTTTATCCATCTATAAATTATATTCTTTATTGTTAAAATATACAAAAAAGATAGATAAAATATAAGATATTATGAGTTTAATAAAATTAACACACGAATCAATAAATCCATATAAGCTAATATCTGATTATGAAAAAGCTAACTGTGATGCAAAAACTATTGGCGGTGAATCCATTTTCATTGGGTACATGAGAAGTAATAATTCGACTAGACAAGATGTTACTTCAATGGATTTAGAATTCTATCCAAAGATGACTTCATCTTATCTTGAGAATTTAAGCAAAACTATTATAACAAAATATAAATTAGAAAATATATTGATAGCCCATAGAGTTGGAAGAGTATTTCCCGGTGACTGTATAGTGGTAGTTTGTTGTTGGTCAATGCACAGGAAAGAATCTATAGAGGCTGTAAAAATAGTCCTAGAAGATCTTAAACATAATGCTCCATTATGGAAAAAGGAGCATTTTAATGACAAGACATCAGAATGGGTAGAAAAAAATACTTAAATGTATTCTTTAAACATTAAAATCTGCACTTTATCATTCAATTTAACTTTACCTTGTTCTACAGGCAGATAAATTAAACAATTTGCTCTTGTCATTGAACTTAGTATTCCAGAACCTTGCTCTCCAACAGTCTTTACATAATTTTTATTATTTTTTTTGTATATAATACCCCTTTGAAATTCTGCTCTTCCTTTTCTTTTTTTTAATTCTGATTCAGATATTGCACTTTCAAAATCTAAATTATGTTTCTCTCCCATTAATAGTTTTATGCATGGTAAAACAAAAATAAGGAAAGTAATCATGACGGAAACAGGATTTCCAGGAAGACCAAAAAAAATTGTGTCTTTAATTTTTCCAAAAGCAAGAGGTCTTCCGGGTTTTACTGCTACTTTCCAAAAATTAATATCACCAAGTGAATTTACAACATCCTTAATATAGTCTGCATCACCAACAGAAACACCACCTGTAGATATTACTAGATCAGATTTTTTAATAGCTTGATTAAACTTCTTTTTAATATCTTTAATATCATCTTTTGCATGACCAAGATCAACTATTTGAATATCATTTTTCTTCAGCATTCCCAGAAGAGTATATCTATTACTATCATGTACTTTTCCATATGGTAGCTTTTTATTTATTTGTACAACTTCATCCCCAGAAGTGAAGAAGGAAACTTTTGGATTTTTATAAACTTTAATTTTATTTATTCCTTGTGAAGCAAGTAAACCCATTGATGCTGAGTCAATCACATGATCTTTATTTAAAATTATTCTATTAACTTGAATATCTTCTCCCGAGAATCTTATATTTTGAAATTTTTTTATTTGTTTTGATATTAATTTAATTTCTTTATCCCCAATTAGCTCAACTTCTTCCTTCATTATCACAACGTTTGCACCATCTGGAACTACTGCTCCAGTCATAATTTTAATGCACTCATTTTTTTTAATTTTTCCTTTGTATGGTGAACCAGCTAAGCTAAATCCAGCAATACTGAAAATTTTACATTTTTTTATATCTTTTAAATTTAATGCGTAGCCATCCATAGCTGAATTATCATAATTTGGAACTTTTAGCTTAGCTTTTATATTCTCAAAAAGAACTCTATTAAAAGAATCTTCAAGCGGTACATACTCATAAAGTTTAATTTTTTTTGATATTTTATGGATTTCTTTTAATGCATCATCAATTAGAATAGAATTTGGATCATAGTCATCCATGCAGCTATAAATTTTTTTACTCTTCTTCATAGTACTCATCACTATTATTAGACTTATTTATATTTTTCAAATGCACATATACAGCACCGGTACCACCATCTTTTGGCTGGGCAGAATGATAAGCAAGAACATTTGGATCATTTTGTAAAAAGTCATCTACAAGTTTTTTTAATATACCTTTCCCTTTCCCATGTTGAATTAAAATAACTAATTGATTGTTTAATTGCCACTGTGGAATTCTAACGCCAATCATGACCTCTGCTTCGTATGCCGAGCATCCATGCAAATCTAGCTCATCTTGAATATTTAGATCACCCTTTTTTAACTTTTTAAATTTATTTTTTTGATAACCTGACTTACAGCAACCAATAATAGTATTTTCATCCATATTTACTTCATCTATAAAATTTTTTAAGTATAATCATCACATATGAAAATATTATTGTCCAATGATGATGGCTATTATGCAGATGGTATTCAAGCACTAATCAAAGAGCTATCAATAAAGCACGAAATATTTGTTGCAGCACCCTTGGAAAACAACAGTGCAGGAAGCAGTGCATTGTCAACAAGAAAAGATATAAATGTAGATAATGTGAAAAAAAACCATTATGTAATCGATGGAACCCCTGCAGATTGTGTTCATATTGCATTAACATGCCTAATCAAAGAAAAAATTGATATCGTTGTTTCTGGAATAAATATGGGAGCAAATTTAGGGGATGATGTTATATATTCTGGAACTGTCGCAGCGGCATTAGAAGGAAGACATCTTGAGTTTTCTCCAATAGCAATTTCTTTAATAACAAAAGATATTTCATATCTAAAAAATGCCGCTCAATCAAGCTCATACCTTTTCGAGAAAATTATTGAAAATAAGATAATAAACAAGAAAACCTTATTAAATATTAACATTCCTGATTCAAATAATTTAATAAAAGATTTTAAGTATACAAGACTTGGAAAAAGAGGTACTCCTGTCCCTGCAAAAAAAATTAAAGAAAAAAATCTTTATAATATTGGTGCAGCAGGAGATCCAAAAGATGATGGAGAGGGTACTGATTTTTTTGCTACAAATAATAATATAATTTCAATAACGCCTATTACATATGACTTAACAAACTCAAAAATATTAGAAGAATTGAATAATTCATGAGTGTAGATTTTAAAAAGTTTTCAGGTAGTGGAATGACCTCAGATTCATCAAGGTTGAAACTTATTTCTGAATTAAAAAAACAAGGTATAAAAAATAATAAAGTTTTAAATGCAATGAGCATTGTGCCAAGACATATATTTATTGATGAAGCCATAGCAGGGAAAGCTTATGATAATACAGCGTTACCTATCGGTAAATCACAAACTATTTCTCAGCCAATGATTGTTGCAACAATGACAGAAATTTTATTAGAAAAAAATCCTAAAAGAGTTCTAGAAATTGGAACAGGTTCTGGATATCAAGCTGCCATTTTATCCTTATTAGTTAATAAGGTTTATACAATAGAAAGAATTGAAGCTCTTCATAAAAAAGCAAATCATGTATTTAGAGAGGTTGGATTGAAAAATATATATACAAAATTCTCAGATGGAAATAAGGGTTGGCCTCAAAAAGCTCCATTTGATGCAATTATAGTCACTGCAGGAGCAATAGATATTCCAAAGAGTTTAATGGATCAATTAAGTACCACTGGAGGAATATTGTTATCACCTGTTAAAAAAAATGATAAACAATACTTAAAATCAATTGAAAAGAATGATGAGATAATTTCTGAAAAAATTCATGGTACAGTTAATTTTGTGCCATTACTCGAAGGAACTGACTAATGAAAATCTTCACAAAAATTTATGATTACACTATAAATTTTTCAAAAAAAAAGAATGCAAGAAGGTATCTTTATGGTCTTAGTTTTATAGAGTCTTTTATTTTTCCAATACCTCCAGACGTTCTTCTTGCCCCTATGGCGCTTACAAGAACACATGGTTGGATTCAACTTGCATTTTTTACAACAATATATTCTATACTTGGTGGTGCTTTTGGATATTTAATTGGGTCCTACCTATTTGAATTTGACATTCTTAATAGCATAATAAATGAAAAAAACTTTTTAGACGCTAAAAAATTATTTAATGAACATGGATTTTTAATTATTTTTCTTGCAGGCTTCACTCCATTACCATATAAAGCTTTTACAATAACTGCTGGATACATGTCTTTGGCTATAATTCCATTCATGGTTGCATCATTCTTTGGAAGGGGTCTAAGATTTTTTATTGTCGCAGCTATATTTTATTATTTCGGAATAGAAAGAGCTAATAAAATAAAAAAATATTTTGAATACATAGGTTATATAGCTACAATATTATTAATCTTTATATTTTATGTTAAATACTTTAAATGATATGCAAACAGACGATAGATTAAAATTTAAGTTTTTAGTTTTTATCTTATTTTTTATATTATGCTCTTGTACAAGAATATATAACCACTCTGAAAAAAATCCAATACCAAAAAAAGAACCTATAAAAGATAGAGTTTATTTTACTTA
Organism: uncultured Thiothrix sp.; assembly: GCA_902595225.1. Lineage (GTDB taxonomy): Bacteria > Pseudomonadota > Gammaproteobacteria > Poriferisulfidales. Next base: position 143,085 of record CACJPG010000001.1, on the reverse strand, counting down.
CGGACTCAAATCAAAAGAGGCTGAAGAATCTGGGGGCATATATATTGTTAAAAAGGGAGATTCACTCTATACAATATCATTACTATATGACGTGAATTATAAAAGTATTGCAAAATGGAATAATATAAAAAAGCCTTATAAAATCACTCCTGGGCAAAAGATTGTAATAAAATCAAAACAATTTAGAAAGCAAAAAGTTTCAAAAAATAAGAAGTATAAATTTTCATCAAATCTCAAATGGGTGCGTCCTCATAACGGAAAAATATCAAAAGAGTTTTCGTACAGTGATATCGGAAAGAAAGGTATTGATATAACAGGAGATATTGGTGACGATATATATTCCGCTTCAGAAGGTGTAGTTGTCTATACTGGAAATGGAATAAAAGGTTACGGTAATCTTATAATTATAAAACACAATGAAACTTTTTTATCTGCATATGCTCATACTAATAAGATTCTTGTTAAAGAAGATAGCAAGGTTGCTAAAGGACAACTTATTGCCAAGTTAGGCGATTCAGACTCAATAAAACCAATTCTTCATTTTCAAATTCGAAAAAATGGAAAATCTGTAGATCCTGAAAACTACCTACCGTAGCTATTTAAATAAAAAAAAGCTTAAAAAATTTCTTTTCTCTGAAAGTAAAATATTATGACTACTGCATGCAGAACTCATATTCATAATTTCTACACCAACATTCATACTATTTAATTCTTTAATAATCAATGAAGTGTCAGTTCCATCGGCTTTGTCTGAGCCAATTATCACAAAATTAACGTTTTCATTTAAGTTCTTTATAATATAATCTTTATTTACACTTGAAATATCAATTTTACACGGTATCAGAGGGCCTGTTGGAGGAACAATTACGTTACAATTATAATCTTTATTGTTTATCGTAATTGAGGATGAGGAGTATGATTTAATTATATTAGAATTACTTTCTATTATTTGTTCATTAAATTTCATAAATTGCTCATCATAAGTTATATTAAATATCAAAATTATGTCAGAAGAATTTTACAGAATAAATAGACTTCCACCTTACATATTTAATATTGTAAATGAGCTTAAGATCATAGCAAGAAAAAAAGGTGATGATATTATTGATTTTGGTATGGGTAACCCCGATCAAAAAACACCTTCTCATATAATTGAAAAAATGCAAGAGTGTTCTAATAAGGATACTGTGCATAGATACTCTAGTTCTAAGGGAATACCAAGACTTAGGCGGGCTATATCAAACTGGTATGAAGAAAAGTTTAATGTATCAATTAATTTTGAGGATGAAGCAATTGTCACAATTGGCTCAAAAGAGGGCTTAGCACACTTAGCATTAGCTACATTAAGTCAAGGTGACTCAGTTATAGTACCTAGCCCAGCTTACCCGATACACCCATACGGCGCTGTCATTGCTGGCGCTGAAATCATATATATTAATGTTGATGATGATCATGATTCTTTTTTTGCATCTTTGGATAGCGCAATCAATAACTCATGGCCAACTCCAAAGATGTTAATTACAAATTTCCCTTCAAATCCGACAACAAAATGTGTAGATATAGAATTTTTCAAAGAGCTTGTTAGGATTGCAAAGAAATACAAAGTCTACATTGTTCATGATATTGCCTATGCAGATATCGTATTTGATAATTATAAAGCACCATCGTTATTACAAGTCAGTGGCGCAAAAGATATTGGTGTTGAATTTTACACGCTCTCAAAATCTTATAATATGCCTGGTTGGCGAATAGGTTTTATGTGCGGTAATAAAAAACTTGTGAATGCTTTATCAAGAATTAAATCATATGTCGATTATGGAACTTATACCCCATTGCAAGTTGGCGCAATTGCAGCATTAGAAGGTCCTCAAGATTGTGTTCAGGAAATTCGAAATATGTATAAAAGTAGGAGAGATGTATTATGCAAAGGATTGAATGACATTGGGTGGAATATAACACCACCTAGAGCAACAATGTTTGTTTGGGCAGAAATTCCGAAAAAATATAAAGACTTAGGATCTCTTGAGTTTAGCAAAAAGTTATTAAAGGAAAATAATGTTGCTGTATCACCAGGAATTGGTTTTGGTAAACATGGTGATGATTTCGTAAGATTTAGCTTAATTGAAAATGAGCAAAGAACCAAGCAAGCTGTAAGAAGCCTTAAAACTATTATATAATTACTTAATGAAAAATAATAAAATTAAAATTGGGATAGCCGGTTTAGGCACAGTTGGTAGTGGAGTTATAAATCTTTTAAATAATAATAAAGATGAAATCCTTAAACGTACTGGATGCGAATTTTTAGTTCAATGTGTTTCTGCTAGAAATAAAGATAAAGCTAGATCTTGCGACATAAATAATATAAATTTTTATACAGATCCAGTTGATATGCTTGAAAATGAAAAAATTGATATTTTCGTAGAGCTAATTGGAGGCAATGATATTGCTAAAAATGTTGTTATGAGAGCCATAGAAAAAAAATTTCATATTGTGACTGCAAACAAAGCTTTGATTGCTCTTCATGGCACAAAAATAAATCAGCTATCTTTAGAAAAAAATTGTAGTGTTCTTTATGAGGCATCGGTTGCTGGTGCTGTACCAATTATTAAAGTAATAAAAGAATCCTTGTCTGCTAATAAGATACAGTGGATAGCAGGAATTATTAACGGAACTACTAACTATATTCTTACAGAAATGCTTCTATCTGGAAAAAACTTCAATGATGTTTTAGATGAAGCAAAAGAACTTGGATATGCTGAATCAGATCCAACTTTTGATATTGGCGGAATAGATGCAGCGCATAAGCTTACAATTTTAGCCTCAATATGCTTTGGTATTCCCCTCAATTATGATTCTGTTTATGTTGAAGGAATTGAGGATATAGATCTTCAGGATTTAAATAATGCAATGGAATTAGGCTACACAATAAAACATCTTGCTATTGCAAGAAAAAGTAAATATGGAATAGAATTAAGAGTGCATCCGTGTTTAGTACCCAACTCAAGGTTACTTGCAAATGTTAACGGAGTAAAAAATGCTGTAGTAGTAAATTCTGATGCAGCTGGCCCTACACTTTATTATGGGGCAGGGGCTGGAAGTTTAGCTACTGCCTCCTCAGTTGTATCGGATATCATCGATATTGGCAGAAATTTATCAATTAATTCAAAAAAATCTACCCCATTTCTTGGGTATATGAATAACATGGTAGCAGAGCAAGAAATTTTGAAAATTAGTAATATAGAATCTAGATATTATTTGAGAATTAAAGTGACAAATAAACCTGGAGTACTCGCTGATATTACAAAAATTTTTGGTAAAAAAACAATTAGTATTGAATCTATTCTTCAAAAAGAAGAAAATGAGAAGGATGTTAATGTGCCAATAGTACTTGTCACACATAAAATAAAAGAACAAAATTTAATTGAAGCTTTATTAGAAATTGAGAATCTTGAAGTTGTTAAGGATAAAATTATTCGTATACGGATAGAAGAGCTTGATTCATAATCTACTATAAATTTTCAATTATAAAGCTTTTTACTGATTCAATATTATTATCTAACTTTATATATTTCTCTTTCATATTTAAAATTTTATTTAATTTCTCAGGTCTTTTTACATTAATATTAATTGCTTTTATAATGGAGTCTGGAAATTTTGCAGGATGAGCACAAGCAAGAGAAACATTAATATCCTTGTTGTCAATTTTTTTTAAGGTGTTCAAGCTTGTAGCAGTATGAGGATCAGAAATATAGTTATACTTTTCATAAAAATATTGAATTGTTTTTATAATTTCTTCGTCTTTAAAGCTCTCAGATTCGTAAATATCTCTAAGATTTTTTAATAGTTTATCTTTTATTATATATTTTTTGTTTTTATAAAATTCTGTCATCAAATCTTTAAGTTTGTCAGAGTCACAATTTAATGATTCAAATAACTGCCTTTCGAAATTACTAGATATTTGAATATCCATGCTTGGACTAATCGTACTTTTTACCTTTTTAAGCGACATATCTCCATATTTTAAGGTTCTATGCATTATGTCATTTTCATTTGTTGAAACATAAAGTTTCCTTATAGGAAGGCCTGTTATGCCAGCAACGTGTGCAGCATATACATTTCCGAAATTACCTGTTGGAACAATAAAATTAATCTTTGAATTAAAATCCTTTGACTGAAGGAATGCCCAATAAAAATAAACAGTTTGTGAAATTATTCTTGCCCAGTTTATTGAGTTTATAGCAGATAAAGATGTTATTTTGTTTATATCTTCAGAAACAAATAAGTCTTTAACAATCTTTTGGCAATCATCAAATGTTCCATTAATAGCAATATTATGGACGTTATTAGACTCTACCGTCGTCATTTGTTTTCTTTGAATTTCTGATGTCTTTTTAAAAGGGTGTAAGATAAAGACCTTAATATTTTCTTTATCTTTGCAAGCTTCTATTGCAGCAGAGCCAGTATCTCCAGAGGTTGCACCTATTACTGTAATTTTTTTATTATTTTTTGCCAAAAAATATTGAAAAAGATTCCCAACAATCTGGAGAGGGTAATCTTTAAAAGCATATGTTGGGCCATGAAAAAGCTCCAAAATATATTTCCCTTTACTTATTTCGACAAGTGGCGCTACATCTTTATGAGAAAAATTTTTAAAGGATTCTTTCGATATTATGTCTAATTCACTCTTGCTAATTGTATCACCAACGAAGTTAATTAGAATTGTCGAGGCAAGATCAGCATAGGTAAGACCTTTATTGTCAATAAGGTTGTTCAGGTTAATTTTAGGCCATGATTTTGGCATAAATAACCCACCATCTGCTGATAGACCTTCTATTATAATTTGGTCAAATGTCTTGTCTATTCTAGAATTTCTTGTACTAAAGTAATTCATAGTTATAATTTTTTTAAGGCTAGCTTTTTTGCAAGGCCAATATAATCTCTTGGTTTTAGTTTTAGTAATTTTTCTTTAGCAATATTTTCTAAACCACTATTTTCTATTATTTTTATTAAAGAATTCTGATCTATTGGTTTGCCCCTCGTTGCTTTTTTAATAAGATCATAACTATTTGGAATTTTATAATATCTCATTATAGTTTGGATTGGTTCGGCAAGTATTTCCCAACTACTATCAATATCATAATTAATTTTATCTAGATTAAGATCAATTTTTTTCATTCCTTTTTGAATCGATGTTACTGATATATGATAATAAGCAAATATTAACCCAATATTTCTTAAAACAGTTGAGTCTGAGAGATCTCTTTGAAGTCTTGATGAGATGATTTTTTTACTAACTGTTTGACATATTCCTATTAATATTTCTAAATTACCCTCTGCATTTTCAAAATTTATTGGATTTACTTTATGCGGCATTGTAGATGACCCTACTTCAGATGATATATTTTTCTGTTTGATATAATCAAGCATGATATAAATCCAAATGTCTTTAGAAAAATCTAAAAGAATTCCTGAAATAATTATAATATCGTTAAGAGACTCCGCAAGCCAATCATGATTTTCTATTTGTGTCGTATATTCATTTTGATATAAACCAATTTTTTTTAAAAATTTTTTAGTTTCTTGATCCCATTTTATATTTGGAAGAACAAAATTATGTGCATTATAATTTCCAACTGCACCATTCATCTTTGCATAAATTTTTCTCTTGTCTATATTTTCCATTTGTTTTTTTAGTCTTGAAGAAAAGACTTTCATTTCTTTACCAAATGTTGTTGGGCTAGCTTTTTGCCCGTGTGTTCTTGATAACATTGGGGTGTTTGAATATTTCTTTACCAAAAAGTTAATCTCTTTAATAAGTTTATTAAGTTCATTTATTAGTAAGATTTTATTTTCTTTAAACATTAAAGCATAAGATATATTATTAATATCTTCTGAGGTTGCACAAAAATGAATAAGTTCTTTTTTGTTTTTCAGAGATTTATTTGAATCGAATTTCTCAATTAAATAATACTCTATAGACTTTACATCATGATTAATTCTCTCTTCAATTGATTTTATTTTTAAAGCATCTTTTATAGAAAATTTACTATATATATTTTTTATAAAGTTTTTTTCGACTTTATTAATCGAAAATTTATTTTTTATACCTGGTAAACTTGCAAGAAAAAGTAGCCATTCAATCTCTACAAATAATCTTTTCTTAATTAAACCGTATTCACTATTAATGTTATTGATTTCTTCATTAATTTGTGAGGAATATCTTCCATCGATGGGAGATATAGCTTTTATTGTGAAATCATTGTTTATTTTTTTCATTAATAGATTTTGCTGTAGTAATATGTGTTTAGATTATACTATAATTATAGAATTAATGTGAATTAAGAGAACCCTATGATAAAGAGTAAGAAAAATAAATTCAGAACTGAGAAAGATAGTATGGGTAAAGTTAAATTACCAAGAGACTCTCTTTATGGCCCTCAAACTCAGAGAGCAATAGATAACTTCAATATTAGTAATTTGACTATGCCCCATGATTTTATTAATAGTCTTTTACTAATTAAAATTGCTGCCGCAAAAGCTAATTTAAAACTTAATTTAATTGATAAAAAAAAATCTTTTGCAATAGTTAAAAGTGCAAACTATTTAATAAAAAATTATGATCATGATAATTTTCCAGTTGATGTTTTTCAAACTGGTTCTGGTACAAGTACAAATATGAATGTCAATGAAGTTATAGCAAATATATCCAAAAAAGTTTTTAAGACCCAAATTCATCCAAATGACGACGTAAATATGTCGCAAAGCTCAAATGATGTGATTCCGTCTACGATAAATCATTCGGCTTACAAATTAGTTATTGAGAAACTTATTCCTTCACTGGAATTATTATCGAAGGAAATTGATATTAAAGCAAAAAAGGTAAAAAATATCGTAAAGACTGGGAGAACCCATTTAATGGATGCCATGCCTATAACGTTTGACCAAGAACTTTATGCATGGAAATCACAAATTGATAATAATTTGTTTAGTCTGAAAAGTTGTTGTATCAGACTTAATAAGTTACCAATAGGCGGAACTGCAGTTGGTACTGGAATAAATGCCCACAAAAATTTTTCTAAAGAATTTATAAAGGCTCTAAATAAAGATAATACGATAAAGTATTCAGAAAAATCAAATAAATTTGAGGGTATAAGTTCACAAGATGATGCTGTACTCTTAAGTTCTCATTTAAAGTCAATTGCAGTTTCTATTATTAAAATTTCAAACGATTTAAGATGGATGAATTCAGGACCTGGATCAGGAATTTCAGACATAACACTAAAATCTTTACAACCAGGCAGTAGTATTATGCCAGGGAAAGTAAACCCTGTTATTCCAGAAGCAGCCATAATGTCTTGCTCTCAAATAATTGGTAATGACTCAACTATCACGTATTGTGGTCAGTCTGGAAACTTTCAATTAAATGTTACATTACCAGTAATAGCATATAACCTTATTCAAAGCATAAATTTAGCTTCAAATACAGCTGTCAGTATTGCAAAAAAAGCAGTATCGACCTTTGTCATCAACGAGAAAAACATACTTGCATCACTAAATGCAAACCCTATATTGGTAACTGCTTTAAACAGAATAATCGGGTACGAAAAAGGCGCTTATATTGCAAAAAAGGCTTATAAGCTCGGAAGGCCTATTGTTGAAGTGGCCTTGCAAGAGACAGATCTTACAGAGAAAGAATTATTAAAACTCCTAAATCCCTTAGACTTAACTAAAGGTGGCATTAAGTAAACTAAGCTGCGATCTGCTTCAAAACGTATTGCAGAATGCCGCCACTCTTAAAATACTTTATTTCTTGAGGTGTATCAATTCTTACATTTGCAGTAAATGTTTTGACTTCGTTTCCATTGTCAGCTTCAATTGTTACAGTTTTAGCTTCGCCACTTTTAATTCCAATAATATTGAACTTCTCCATACCAGTTAAGCCATATGTATCACCATTTTCACCATCTAAAAATTGCAACGGTAAAATACCCATTCCAACCAAATTCGATCTATGAATTCTTTCGAAGCTTTCAGCTAATACCGCAGTAACACCTTGGAGTTTGGGTCCTTTTGCTGCCCAATCTCTTGATGAACCACTCCCATATTCTTTGCCAGCAATGATGATAGTAGGGATTAAGGATTTTTTGTACTCCATAGCCGCATCAAATATAGTCATTTCTTTTTTTGAAGGAATATGGATTGTATATCCACCTTCAATATGAGGCACAAGTTTATTTCTCAAACGAATATTTGCAAAAGTACCACGCATCATTACCTGATGATTTCCTCTTCTTGAACCATATGAGTTAAAATCACTAGGTTTTACATTTTTACTAACTAAATATTTTCCAGCTGGGCTATCTTCTTTTATATTGCCAGCTGGAGAAATATGATCGGTTGTGACTGAGTCACCCAAGTATGCAAGAACGTGAGCGGAACTAATTTCATCGATAACTAAATCTTTATCAGATAAATTTTCAAAATAAGGGGGGTTGGCAATGTAGGTTGAATCATCCCATTCATACTGATTATTTTTTGTTACATCTATATTTCTCCATTCTTCTTCACCATCATAAATATTTTCGTAAGAAGATTTAAATTGTTCTGCTGTTAGCGACGAGTTTAAAATATTATTTACCTCATTATTTGTAGGCCATATGTCTTTCAAAAATACATCATTACCATTTTTATCTTTTGAGATAGGTTCTGATGTTATATCAATATTCATAGATCCCGCAATTGCATACGCAATAACTAAAGGCGGTGATGCTAAATAATTTAGTTTAACTTCAGCATGAACTCTTCCTTCAAAATTTCTATTACCAGATAAGACTGATACAGCTACTAAATCATTTTCTTTTATACCATCACTAATCTCTTTTATTAATGGTCCAGAGTTTCCAATACAAGTTGCACAGCCATAACCAACATTATGAAATCCTAGCTCTTCCATGGAATCAATTAAATTTGAGTTTTTAAGATATTCTGTAACAACCATTGAACCTGGAGCAAGCGAGGTTTTAACCCATGGTTTTCTTTCTAATCCAAGATCCCTTGCTTTTTTTGCAACTAGGCCTGCTGCTATCATTACACTTGGATTAGATGTATTTGTGCAAGATGTGATTGCAGCTATCACAACATCTCCATTTTTAATTTCAAAATCTTTTCCATCTAAGTTTATTTTAGATGAACTACTTTTACTTGTTATTGAACTAACTTCTTTTTGGTATGATTCTTTAGCATTCTTTAAATCAATTCTGTCTTGTGGTCTTTTCGGTCCAGCAATAGAAGGAGAAATTGTTGATATATCAAGTTCTAAATTTTCTGAATATTTTGCATTATTACAATCGTCTCTAGTAAGTCCAACTTTTTCAGAATATTTTTTTATAAGTTCTATTTGAGATTCATCTCTATTCGATAGCTTCATATATTCAATAGTTTCATCATCAATAGGGAAAATACCACACGTAGCACCATATTCAGGAGCCATGTTTGCAATTGTTGCTCTGTCACCTAGGGATAAGTTATTTAGTCCATCTCCATAAAATTCGACAAATTTCCCAACTACTCCATGAATTCTCAATTTTTCTACAATATTTAGAACAAGATCGGTTGCAGTAGTTCCTTCAGAAAGTTCTCCTGTTAATTTAAAGCCAACTACTTTTGGTATCAACATTGATATTGGTTGGCCGAGCATTGAAGCTTCTGCCTCTATTCCACCTACGCCCCAACCAAGCACACCAATACCATTTATCATTGTAGTATGAGAGTCGGTTCCAACAACTGTGTCAGGATACGCAAAATTTAAACCATCTATCTCTTTTGTAAAAATACATCTAGCTAAAAATTCAATATTAATTTGATGAACAATACCAGTATCAGGCGGGACAACTTTAAAATTAGAGAATGCAGACTGACCCCACTTTAAAAACTTATATCTTTCAATATTTCTCTCATATTCAAGTTTTGCATTCAAATTGAATGCATTTTTACTTCCAAAATTATCAACTTGTACAGAGTGATCTATAACAAGCTCTGCTGGCTGAAGAGGATTAATGTCAGTGGGATTTTTACCAAGTTTTTTTATTGCATCTCTCATAGCTGCAAGATCTACAACGGCAGGAACACCTGTGAAATCTTGCATTAAAACTCTTGCAGGACGATATGCTATCTCTTTTTTTGCTGCATGATCATGCCAATTTATAATTGCTTCAATATCAGACTTTGTTACGGTTAAATCGTCTTCGTTTCGCACCAGATTTTCTAAAAGAATTTTAATAGAGTAGGGGAGTTTATTAACACCATCAATTTTAGAAATATCAAAAATTGTATAACTCTTTCCGCTGCAAGATAATTCCGTTCTTGTTTTGAAACTATTTTTCATCAAAATTTTTCCTTGTTTAAAATTAAATAAAAAAGTTGTTACATTTATTTAAAATTTCGCTTCTCCTAAACATTAGCTGCCATTTCGATCCACCATGATAATGCCATAAAAACGCAGCTCTTATTCCACTCAGTAGCAATGCCCTTATAAGCGAAGAGTTAGCCTCTAAAAACTCTTTTTTCCCAGATATGATGACTCTAGGCCTTATAATTGCGATATATTCAGTGTATATTTTTTCTGAATAACTAATTAGGTCTTCAAAATTTGTAGCCATCATACTATTTTCATTGTAATTATCAATTTTTTTTCTGATTAAATCTTGTAAGTCATTAATTTTACTTATATTTTTTTGAATTAGCATCATAGATAAAGCGTATTTTTGTGTATTCATTAAGTAAATTTCATTATTTCCATTAAGAATATTTTTTAATACGTTTAAACCTATTGATAAATTTCTTTTGTGGCCATATATATTTTCAGCACTAAAAGTCTCTGTTTTATATATGCTTTCCAATAAAATTTTCATATCATTATCAATTTCTTTAGATGAAGTAGCTATTTTTTCGACGATAAATGCACTTTGTATTAGTGCAGAAAGCGCCATAATGTAATCATCAGAGATCTTAGTAATGTTTATCATCAGAAATTATACCTCCACCTAGACAAACGTCATTTTCAAAAAGAACAAGAGATTGACCAGGGGCAGCTGCTCTTATGGGTTGATTTACATTAACCAAGTATTTTTCATTATCAATTTTACTAATATTGCATATATATTTTTCCCCTTGATGTCTAATTTGACATTTCAATGAATTTTTCAAAATTGTTTCTTCGTTATTGTCTGTAATGTGTAGATTCTTCAAATAAATAGTATTTGTAAACAGCAAACTATTATCGTTTCCTTGGCAAACATATAATGTATTATTTTTGATATCTTTTTTATAGACATACCAAGGAAGATTTTTTTTATTTTTTATTCCGCCTATCCCGATACCTTCTCTTTGACCAATCGTTGCATAAAAAATTCCGTCATGCTCTCCAATAATATTACCTTCAAAATCTAAAATTTTTCCAGGACTATTTTTAATATAATTTTTTATAAAATTCTTAAACTTTTTATTACCTATAAAGCAAATACCCATGCTTTCCTTTTTATTAAATGATTTAAAACTATTTACTTCTGCTATTTTTTTAACATCTTGTTTTGTAATATCAGAAAGTGGAAAAATAACATTACTTAATTGTTTTTGATCAAGTGAGTGTAAAAAGTAAGTTTGATCCTTTGCCAAATCTAATGGTACTTTAAGATAAAGATAATTATTTTTTTTTACTATTTTTGCATAGTGTCCTGTTGCAATTTTATCAAAACCAAGTTTCTTTGCATGATCAATAAATACTTTAAATTTTATATATTTATTGCAGAGAATATCTGGATTTGGAGTGTATCCACTTTTATAGCTATCAAGAAAATGCGTAAATATTTTATTCCAGTATTCATCCGAGAAGTTTGCTGTATTGAGCTTGACATTAAGCTTATTACAAACATCAGATGCATATTCCAAATCCTCTTTCGCATTACATCCTTGCTGAGAATCATCTTCATCCCAATTTTTCATATAAAGAGCTTCGACTTTAAAGCCTTTATCTTTGAGAATTTTTAATGATACTGATGAATCAACACCACCTGATAGCCCAATTAGAATTTTATCTTTCATTTTTCTAGAAATGAACTAATCAGTTCCTTTGGGAATTTGATACCTTTTTCGTAGTCATTGATACACCTCAATACCATGCTACTGCGTAAGTTAATATCAGGATTTATAATTTCCTTTTTCTCAAGCCAAACTTTTCTTATTATGTTCTTATCAAGCGCTCTTTCGTTAAACTCTTCAATGATTGAGCATTTGAAGCAAAATCTCAACCACATATCAATTTCATCCTTTCCTCTCTCTTGGTAAATACCAATGAGGTAATCAACTTTCACTTTGTAAGCAGTCTCTTCTAAGGTCTCGCGCGCGCAGGCTTCTTCGATCGTTTCATTTTCTTCCAGATGTCCAGCAGGCTGGTTAAGTACTTTTAGGTCTTTTACATATTCCTCAACAAAAAGATATTTTTTCTCTTTTTCAATTACCGAAGCTACTGTGATATGAGGAATCCATGACATTTTCTTAATATATTTATCAAATAATATTATCTATCTCTAAAAGTAATTCTTCCTTTGGTAAGATCATATGGTGTTAAAGCAACTGTGACCTTATCGCCTGTCAAAATTCTGATATAGTTTTTACGCATTTTTCCAGAAATATGCGCTGTTACGATATGCCCATTTTCTAACTCTACTCTAAACATTGTGTTTGGCAAAGTCTCAACAACAATGCCATCCATTTCTATATGTTCTTCTTTTGCCATAAATTAATTTTTGTAAATTATATATTGTATTATTAATAAATTTAAGTTAAAAAACTTATTGTGAATATAACAGATTTTTGTTTTTATAGAAATAAGGCTTATCAAATGTTTATAAAAAATAAGTCAAAACATACGAGGTAAATTTAGATGAGTTTAGGTATCTTGTTTCCTGGGCAGGGATCACAAAGTATAGGTATGCTTAAAGACTTAAAGTCATCATTCAAAGTAGTTTCTGAAATTTTTGAAGAAGCTTCAGATTATCTTTCATGCGATTTGTGGAAAATTACAAAAAATGGTCCCGAATCCAAAATTAATGACACAGAATTTACTCAACCCATAATGCTATGTTCTGCTTTTTCGGTCTGGAAAATATGGAACGATGAAGGTGGAGAAAAACCCATCTTTCTGGCAGGGCACAGTTTTGGAGAATATACAGCCCTTTGTGCTTCTGAAGCTGTAAAATTTAAGGACGCAGTTAAGCTTGTTAAAAAAAGAGCCGAATGCATGAAAGCTGCACCTGAGGGAGTTATGGCCGCAATCATTGGTATTGATTATGATGATTTAAAAAGTGTTTATGATGAGAATAAGCTAACTGAAGTCAGCATAGCAAATATTAATGCTCCTGGACAAATAGTTATTTCTGGAACCAATAATGGTGTGAAAAAGTTATCAGATCTTGCTATGTTAAAAAAAGCGAAAAAAATTATACCTCTTCCAGTAAGTGTTGCGTCTCATTCGTATCTAATGCAGGAACAATCAGAAATTTTTAAAGAATTTATTAAAAATATTAAGATTTCAGAACCATTAATACCGGTTATTAATAACGTAGATGTAAAAAACGAAAAAATAGAAAAAAATATTAAAGATGCTTTGGTAAGACAACTATATTCATCGGTTAGATGGGTTGAGACGATAGAATATATGGAGCAGCAGGGTGTTGATACACTTCTTGAGCTTGGACCAGGAAAAGTTTTAACTTCTTTTAACAAAAGAATAGATAATAGTATAAAATCACTATCAGTATCAGACTCAAATAGCTTAGAAACAGCCTTAGAGATTGTGGGAAGCATATGAAAAATAAAAAAATAGCACTTATAACTGGGGCAACTCGAGGGATTGGCTTGGCCATTGCGAAGGAGCTTGCCAACGACGGTTTCCTTATAGCTGGCACAGGGACAAGCCAGCAATCTACTGACGGACTTAGGGAAGAGCTAAAGAGCAATAATATAGAAGGCTCTGCTTACATTTTGGATATCACAGATGAACATTCTATTGAGAAGCTATATTCTGATATAAATAAAGACTTCTCTGAAACGCCTGATGTTGTTGTTAATAATGCAGGAATTACAAATGATAATTTGCTCATAAGGATGTCTGATGATCAATGGTTCAAAACAATTAATACAAATTTAAACTCTTTATATACAATATCAAAAATATTTCTTAAGCCTATGATAAAAAAGAGAAAAGGTAGAATAATATGTATATCTTCAGTTGTCGCAAACACCGGAAATGCTGGGCAAACTAACTACGTTACTACAAAATCTGGTATGATTGGTTTTTGTAAGTCACTTGCAAGAGAGGTTGCCACAAGAGGAATTACAGTAAATTGTGTTTCTCCTGGATTTATTACTACTGATATGACAGATAAGCTTAGCGATGCTCAAAAAGAACAAATTTCAAAGGATATCCCCATGTCCAAAATGGGTGTAGCTGCGGATATAGCCTATGCTGTAGCTTTTTTAGCATCAGAAAAAGCAGAATATATAACTGGAGAAACAATACACGTTAACGGTGGTTTGTACATGCAATAAAAGCATGGATTAAATTGCATATATTTAATAGAATAAGCGAGTTTTCAAAATGTAGCTTTTAACCAAATAGGGGACATCATGAGCAACGAAGATAGAGTAAAAAAAGTAATAATGGAACAGCTTGGAGTAAAGGAAGAACAAATTACAGATAATGCTTCTTTTGTAGATGATTTAGGTGCAGACTCACTTGATACTGTTGAGCTTGTAATGGCACTCGAAGAAGAATTTGATTGTGAAATCCCAGACGAGGAAGCTGAAAAAATAACTACTGTAGCCCAAGCTAACGCTTATGTTAATGCCAACAGTAAGTAAGCATAATTGGTCTAATTTAAAAATATGACAGATAGTATAAGACGAGTTGTTGTAACAGGTTTAGGATTAGTTTCACCAGTCGGCTCGTTAGTAGAAAAAGCATGGAACAATATTAAAGACGGGGTCAGTGGAATTAGAAAAATAGATTCCTTTGATGCCAGTTCATTTTCAGTTCAAATTTCTGGATCAATAATAGATTTTAATGCTGATGATTACATAAGCCCAAAAGAGCAAAGAAAAATGGATACTTTTATTCATTATGGCATTGGTGCAAGTGTTATGGCTATCGAAGATTCAGGTTTGGAGATTAATGAATCAAATGCTGATAAAATTGGAATTTCTATTGGCTCTGGCATTGGTGGCTTACCTTATATAGAAAAAAATTATGGAAATTTTCTTCAAAGCGGCCCAAGAAAAATATCTCCTTTTTTTGTTCCAAGCTCTATAATAAATATGGTCTCAGGAAACCTATCAATTAAATATGGTATTACTGGACCAAACATGTCTTTAGTCTCAGCTTGTGCTACAGGAACTCACAGTATTGGAGATGCGGCAAGACTTATTAAGCATGGTTATGTTGATTGTATGATTGCTGGCGGCGCTGAAATGGCAACATGCCCCTTAGGGATTGGTGGTTTTGCATCTGCTAAAGCGCTATGCTCAACAAATAATGATGATCCTGAAACAGCAAGTAAGCCATGGGATATAAACAGAAATGGATTTGTTTTAGGCGATGGAGCTGGAATTTTAATATTAGAGGACTATGAATCTGCAAAAAAAAGAAATGCAAAAATCTATTGTGAACTTGCTGGCTTTGGGATGAATAGCGATGCGCACCATATGACGCAACCCGCTGCTGGTGGTGTCGGAGCATCAAAATGTATGCAGCAAGCATTAAGTGAAGCAAAATTAAATAAAGATGATGTCGATTATATAAATGCACATGGGACTTCCACTCCTGCAGGTGATAAGGCTGAAACGGACGCAATAAAAAATGCTTTAGGGCTTGAAATTGCAAAGAAAACTCCTATTAGCTCTACAAAATCCATGATAGGACATTTGTTAGGAGCAGCTGGTGGGGTAGAAGCAGTTTTCAGTATTTTATCTATAAGAGATAACATTATTCCGCCTACAATAAATTTAAACGAAAAAGATCCAGAATGTGACTTAGATTATGTTCCAAATAATGCTAGGGAAACAAAAATCGATGTGAGCATGTCAAACTCATTTGGTTTTGGTGGAACAAATGGAACATTAATATTCAAACGCATGTAATTTATGAATCTTGTTAATGGCAAACCAAACTCAAGTATTAAAATATTTGATAGGGGTTTTTTATATGGCGATGCTGTTTTTGAAACGATTTTAGTTGAAAATAAAATACCACAAAATCTTACACAACATCTTCAAAGGTTAAAAAAGGGTATAAACCAGCTAAAAATCAAAAATTTCAATATTGAGTTGCTCAGAAAGCATATCAAAAAAGCATTAAGTGATCAAAATAATTGTGTGTTAGGAATAAATATTACTAGAGGCGAAGCATCAAAAAGAGGGTACGATTTAAAATTATCAAATAAACCTAGCATCATTATTACAACATCAAAAATCCCTAAATATCCGAAAATATATTATACAAAAGGTATAAATACAAAATTTTCAAATATTAAATTATTCCTTAATAAAAATATAGATTCTATTAAACATTGTAATAAAGTTGATTATATTTTAGCTACAAATGAAATTTCAAAAAAATATCCTGAAATAATTTTATGCAATGAAAAAGATTATATTATTGAGGGCACATCTTGTAATATTTTTTTTATAAAAAAAAATAAAATTTTTACTCCTAATATTAAAGGCTATGGGGTAGAAGGTGTAATGAAAAATATAATTATCAATATCTTAAAAAGGAATGGTATTTCTACAAAAACTTTGAATATTAAGAAAGCCGACGTGATAAATTACGATGCTGCTTTTTTTTGTAACTCTATAAGAAAAATATGGAACATCAGATCAATTGGAAACACCAGATATCAAAATAGCGATCTTGTAAATAGAATAAAAATTTTAATTGACGAAAATGTATGACAAATTTTAATAAAGAAACCACAGCGAAATTTTTAATTTTTTTCACTTTTTTAATATCTTTTATTTTTTTATCATATTTAAATTTTTCATTTAATAATATAATTATAAAAAAAAATTCCCACTTGCTTATTAAAGTTAAATCTGGTGATTCAGTTGGAAAAACAATTAGACAATTAAGAGAAAATGGATATATAAATTCAGAATTAAGATTTAAAATTTTAGCATATCTTTACGATTACAATCCTATATTTAAAAACGGTACTTATAGAGTAAAGAAAGGTGATACTGAATATTCTCTATTGCGAAAGCTCATTAACGGCAAAGTTATTCAAGAGCACATAACTATTATAGAGGGTTCGACATATAGTGATATAAAACAAACTCTCCTAAATAACAGCAAAATTGATAGCTCAGAGTTTGATACAAAATACGAAGAAATTTATATATCTCGTCTTGATTATGAGTCTTTGGAGGGACTATGTTTTCCAGATACTTATAAATTTGCCGAAGGTATAACTTATGAAGCTTTTATAAGTACTTGTATTTCTAAAATGAATAAAATACTTTCAACATATTGGACTGAAAGAGATTTTTCACTGCCATACAAAACAAAGTATGAAATGCTTATTATGGCCTCAATAATAGAAAAGGAAACCTCAAAAAGCTCTGAGAAGCCCTTAGTTGCAAGTGTTTTTGTAAATAGATTAAATAAGAATATGAGACTTCAGGCAGATCCTACAGTTATCTACGGTATGAAAAATTTTCAAGGGAATATTACAAAGAAAGATTTAAATGCAAAAAACGAATATAATACATATAAAATAAATGGTTTACCAAAAACCCCGATTTGCTCGCCAAGTGAAAGTTCTATAAAAGCTGCAAGCAAGCCAAGTACTAGTAAATATTTATATTTTGTATCTAATAATAAGGGTGAACATATTTTTTCAGAAACTTATGATGAGCATTTAAAAGCTGTAAACAAATATCAAAAATAAAGAAATATGAATAAAGGAAAATTTATAAGCTTTGAAGGTATAGAGGGTGTTGGGAAAAGTACAACAATTAAAAAAATTCAAAATTATTTACAAGAGAAAGGGATTGAAGTGTGTTGTACAAGAGAGCCTGGTGGGACGGAATTTGGTGAATCAATACGTAATATTCTTCTTGATAATAATACAAATATTACAGCTGAGTCAGAATCACTTTTGCTTTTTTCCATCAGAAATCAGCACATAAACGAAATTATTATTCCTAACCTTGATAAAGGTACTTGGGTTTTATGTGATAGATATATTGATGCGTCGATAGCATATCAAGGTTATGGAAAAAAAGTAAGTTTGGAAAAAATAAATTTATTAATTGAAAATTTTACAGAAAAAATAATTCCAGATCTTACGATTTTTTTTGATTTATCATACGAATTAGCAATGAAGAGATTTCCAAAGACAAAATCTAAGGATAGATTTGAAAATTTGTCTGATAAATTTTTTGATGATGTTTATAATGGATATTTAAAAATAGCAAGTTCAAATGCTAACAGAGTAAAAAAAGTTGATTCAAAGCTACCTCTTGAAGATGTATGTACTCAAATTATTAATGAAGTTTCTAAACTTCTAAAATAAATTTTTAGAGAATTTTATAATCAATCTTCTTGTCGAGTATTGACGATAAAAGTATTACTTCATTGATTCCAAAATTTTTAAGCTCTAATACATCATTATGATTTCTAATTCCACCTGAATATATAACTTCAGTATTTGTATATAAATTATGAATTTTTTTTATATTAATTTTATTTATACCATAATTTTTTCCTATATTATCTAGGTTCATGCATATAGTTTTTATCGGTGATAGTAAGTTGTAATTAGAATTTTTACATAAAACATTACCATCCTTCATATCTAAAGATAATATGAAATTTTTAAAATTACTTTTATGTAATTTTTCATATTCAACAAAAGTTTCGGTACCTATAATTTGAGTCATATTGTTATCTATAAAGTTAATTTGAGAGAACTTGCGAGTACCATTATCTATAATAAATTTTAGATTATTAAATTTGCACAGGATCTCTTTAATAAGGCAATTATTTTCTGTGAAACTTTTAATTGAATCTAAATCTGCAATATATATTGTGCTAAAATTATGAATAGATAATAGGAAATCTATAAATTTTATAGGGTCAGACGTTGGTGATTTATCTTTTGGTATTTCTTTGTAGTCAGATCTGCTATTACCATATGGAATGACTACTTTATTATTTTTTAAATCTATAGCAGGGATTAATTTCATATTTAGATGAATATTTTAATATACGAATATATTTTAGGCGAAGTTATAACTAAAAAAAATGCTTTTCTTCTTAATGAAGCAAAAATTATCATAAGTGAAAAAATAAATAATTTATCTAATAAGTACTCCGATTCTAAGACATCTATTCTAATAAATAAAGAAAATCAAAAATTATTCAAAGAAGGAAATATTATATATCGAAATGATAATATCAATGCAAATTTAGAAATACTAAATTTATTTCATGAATTTGATAAGGCTTTTATACTGGCTCCCGAAGAAAATAATATTTTATATAATATTATTAAATTTCTTGAAGAAAAAAAAATTCCTCACTTAAATTGTTCAAGTGTTTTTATACAAGAGACCTACGATAAGCAAAAAACTAATAATTTAATTAAAAATAAATTACCTAATACAGAATTAATACATAATGATTATAAGAAAATAAATGAAAAAGAACCTATAGTTGCAAAAATTAAAGATGGGCTTGGGGCTGATATGCTATATATTTTTAAAGATAGAAATGATTTGGAAAATAATAAAAATTTTTTAACAAAAAAACATATTTATCAAAAATTTATAAAGGGACAAGTTGTTGGTGTTAATATATTTTCAAAAGATGGTATCTTTGAAATTTTATCTTTAAATGAACAAATATACGAAAGAAAATCCGCTAATGAAATTTTTTTAAAAGAAATGAGAATCGGTGCTTTTAACGATCATATAAATGATTTTAAACATATAGTGCAAGATATATTAAAAGGGTTTACTGGGTATGATGGTTTTTTTGGAATGGATTTTATAATCTCTGAAAACAAAGAAATATTTTTTTTGGAAATCAATCCCAGACTAACAACATCATATACTTTTTTAAGAGAATCTATAGGTTTTAATCCAGCAGAGCTTTATAATAATGTAAGCTTTAAATTTAATATAAAAGAAAATAAGAAGTTTTCTATAAGTGTATCATAATGGACAACAAAATTTACTTTGGATGGGATATTGGGGGCGCTAATACGAAATTAGCAATTTGTAATTCAAAATGTGAAGTTATTGAATCCTACTTTGAAGTAATACCAATTTGGGAGTCTACAAAACCCTTGGAAGATTTTTTTCAGTTTGTATTAAATAAATTCTCTTCTGCTAACTGTTTACATCTTATAACCTTTACAGCAGAGTCCTGTGATAATTTTTCATCACGCAGTGAAGGAATTAATTATCTTATAAACTTATGTGAAAAAAATTTATCTGGTAAAATAAAATATTACTCAAATTCCAATTCATATATAGATTTTTATCAAGCTGATAAATTTCCAGAACAATTGTATTCTACGAACTGGATGTTGACTTTAAACTATATTAGGAGATTAAATAATATAAATTTAATTATTGATATTGGATCAACAACAACAGATTTTATATATAAAGGCATGAATTTAGATGCAAATATAGACGATTTTTCTCGTTTAAAAAATAAGACACTTTTATACCAGGGTGTTGTTCGTACTCCTCTAGCAATGTTAGCAGATAAAATATCATTTAATAATCAAGATTTGCCTATTATAAAGGAGGTGTATGCAACAACAGGTGATGTGTTTTGTATGTTGGATGATATAGATTTTAGCAAATTACCGTATGTTGGGTCTGATAATTTACCCTTTTCAAAGGAAAACTCTCGTAGAAGAATATTAAGATCATTTGGTTTAGATGAGAATTATAAAGATAATTCTATTGTAATATCAATTTCAAAACAGCTAAAACAGATTTTTTTAGAAAATATGTTAGGTTATATAAGCCATATCTGTAAAACTATAAAAAGTGATCTCGTTATTTCATCTATTGGTGAAGGTAGAAAGTTAATACAAGAAGTTTGCTATGAAAAGAAAATTAAGCACGAAAATTTAATGAAGAGCCACCTAATTATTGACGACGAACACTTAAATAATGTAGACCTATTTTCACATTTCACATCATTTTTAGTCATATTAAACTACTTTGAAAAGAATAATGAATAAAATCAAGATCAACTATCACGAAAATCCTTGTATATATGGTAATGCGCTAAAAGATTTTGAATGGTTTATTTTACTTGATAGCTGCCATGATAAAGGAAATTTTGGTAGATACAGTATACTTTCATGTAATCCATCAATAAAAATTATTTCTCATCAGAATAAAATATCAGTAACAGAGGGTGATAATCGCTCCTTAGTTATTGATAAGCCATTAGAAATTATAAAAAAGTACTTCAAGAATAGGGTAGTGGATCACACAAGCGAGCTTCCTTTTAATTCAGGCTATATGGGCTACTTTGGATATGATGCATTTAGCGATGAAGATTTATATTCAGCAGGTTCATTTCCTGATATAGCTATTGGATTATATGAATGGGCAATTATTGTAGATCATAGAAATAAAATTACATGGCTTACTTTCCAACAAGAAAATACTTTTATATCAAATCTTATTGATATGTTTAAATCAAGTGAATATTTAAGTAAAGTTAATTCTTCTTACGTATTTTCGAACTTAAAACAAATTACTCCTAAAGAACAATATATAGATGATATAAAAAAAATAAAAAAATATATATCCGATGGAGACTGCTATCAAGTAAATTACTCACAAAATTTTAAACTTGATTTTACCGGTGATTCCTGGGATCTATACAAGAATTTAAGAAACATAAATCCAGCGCCATATTCATCCTATTTTAATTTTGGCGATAAATATTTATTAAGTTGCTCTCCCGAAAGATTTATTTCTATAAAAGATAATATTGTCGAAACAAAACCAATTAAAGGAACATTAAAAAGGCTAAGTGATAAAAAACTTGATGAAAAGCAGAAAGAGATATTGAGAAAAGATGAAAAAAATATCTCTGAAAATCTCATGATTGTTGATTTATTAAGAAATGATCTTAGTAAATGCTGCAATCTAAATACAGTGAAAGTAAATAAACTTTTTGATATTGAGAGCTTTGCGTCAGTGCATCATATGGTTAGCACTATTAGCGGAAAGTTAAGGCATAATATAAGTTCTATTGATCTTCTTGCGTCATGCTTTCCTGGAGGATCAATTACTGGCGCTCCAAAAAAAAGATCTATGGAAATTATCAAGGAATTAGAAAAGAGACCAAGAGAAGTTTATTGTGGATCAATTGGTTATTTTGATTTAAGCAATGATATGGATACAAATATTTGCATAAGGACAATTATGATTTGTGATAATGAGTTATATTTTGCTGCAGGCGGTGGCATAGTTTATGATTCAGATCCAGAGGAAGAATATCTAGAAAGTCTTGAAAAAGTATCAATTTTTTTAAAGTATTTTTCAAAAGGCAGCTTCAAATGGTAGTAAACAAAAATTTCCCCTAATCTTTTACATTCCTGCTTAACAATATTGCTATCCATCTTGTGTCATCATTACTTTCAAGAGCAATCTTTACTATCATGGTCAATGGAACTGAAAGAAGCATCCCAACCGGTCCCAGTAACCAACCCCAAAAAATTAGTGACAAAAATATTATAAGAGTTGAAAGACCTAGCTCTTTTCCAAGATACTTGGGCTCAATAATACTACCCATTACGATATTTACTATCAAATAGACTAGACCGACAGTCAATGCATAATATATATTGAATTGTATTAAAGCTATTAAAATAGCAGGTATTGAGGCAATTATAGAGCCTATATTTGGTATATAATTTAATAAGAAAGCTATTAATCCCCACATTATTGCGTGATCTAAGCCAATAATGGTTAAAGAAAAATATATAAGAATTCCAGTAATAATACTTACAATAGTTTTTATTGATAAATACTTATTCATATTTTCACTGAAACTTTGCAAATTTGGCATTGGTTTGCCGCTATCAGAAAAAGCTTTTTTTAGTTTTTCGGAGAATATTGCCGCTTCAAGAAGTGTAAACATTACGATAAATAATATTAAAAAGTAGTTTGTTAGAACATTACCAAAAGCACTTATGGTATTAGCAACCGATTGCATTATAAAACTTGGATCAATATAGTCACTAAGAAAATTCGGATTAATATTTAAGTTAAGTTTTTCAGCAAGCAAAGAAATATTCTCAATACCTAGATTTATTTTTTCTTTATATGCCGGTAGCGATTTTCGAAAACCGTTTATAGATGTGCCTATTAAAGCTGCAAAGCTTAAACTTATGCTAATAATAGTGATTAAAACAAGTGTTACAGAAATAGGTGTATTTATTTTTTTTGATTTAAAGAAATTAAGCAATGGAAAAGAAATAAGAGCTATAAACATTGACAGTAAGAATGGTACTACAATTTTATCAGCAACTTTTAGTCCAGCAAAAATAACTATTAGCCCGCTAATAGTTAAAATTGACTTATAAATTTTATTTGTATTATTCATTTTCTAGGATTTCATTTGATTTTGATTTTAATTTTAACCTTAATAGCACATAACCTAAAATACCAGAAAGAATCGAACCAAAAAATATTCCTGATTTTGAATATTCTTGACCAAAACTTACTGTATTGAGCGACTCAGGAAATGCAAGGGTATTAATAAATAAACTCATTGTAAATCCTATACCACATAAAAAAGATACTCCAAGAATATCATAATAATTTAACTCTTTTGGCAAGCTACATAGTTTTATTTTTACTGATAGATATGTTATTAAAGTAATGCCTAATGGTTTACCAATTAGGAGTCCTAGCATTATTCCTAATGGGACAGGATTTGATAAGGATTTGAAACTCAAAGAATCAAGGTCAATATCAGCATTAAAAAAAGCAAATAAGGGTAAAATTATAAAACCAGAAAAGGTATGAAGTTTTTCTTCTAAAAATCTTAGAGGTGAAATGTTTGTCTCTTTAATTGTAAAAGGTATCGTTGCTGCAAGTATTACTCCAGCTATAGTTGTATGAATTCCTGAATGTAATATACAATACCATAAGAAAAGTCCTCCAATTAAGTATGTTGAAACATTTTTAACATTATTAAAATTTAGCCACATCAATATCATGAATACACCAAATGCGCTTAGCAAATAACCTGTAGATATATCTGATGTATAATACAAAGCAATTACAAGTACAGCACCTAAATCATCTATAATTGCAAGAGACAAAAGAAATATTTTTAGACTTATTGGCACTCTTGTGCCAAGAACTGCTAATACAGCTAGAGAAAACGCTATATCTGTTGCTGTAGGTATGGCCCAACCAGATGTTGCTAAAGGATTGTCAATATTTATATACAAGTAAACAAGAGCAGGTATAGCCATGCCGCCAACTGCAGCAACACCTGGCAAAAGCACTTTTTTCACAGATGACAGCTGCCCGCTAATCATTTCTCTTTTTAATTCCAATCCAATAACTAAAAAAAATATCGCCATAAGCCCATCATTTACAAAATGGTGTGCTGTCTCCTTTATATAAAAGTCATTAAAACCTATTGATATATAACTATTTTTAAGCGAATAATAGTATGAAGAAAGTTCAGAGTTGGCGAGTATGATAGCTAATATACTAAATATAATTAGAAGAACACCTGATGCAGATTCAGTTTTTAAAAACTTCCACAAAAATTTCGCAGGATTGATGTTTGGATTAAACTTAAATGTATCTTTATTTATAATCATAATTCAGACATTATATGCAACTTATGTTAAATTTTGTAAAATAATTATAACAAAATATTTGATATGCAGGAAAGTTACAACCCTAAAGATTTAGAAAAAAGAATACAAGAAAAATGGTATTCTGCTAAAGATTTTGAAGCCAAACCAAACAAAGATAAAAAGTTTTACTGTTTATCTATGTTCCCATATCCAAGCGGAAACCTTCATATCGGCCATGTCAGAAACTACACAATAAGTGATGTTATTGCAAGATATCATAGAATGCTAGGTGAAAACGTACTTCATCCAATTGGCTGGGATGCATTTGGCCTTCCTGCCGAAAATGCAGCAATTGAAAATGATCTCTCTCCAAGAGATTGGACTTTAAAAAATATTGATAATATGAAAAAGCAACTAAAATCATTAGGCTTTAGTTATGATTGGGATAGAGAAATATCAACTTGCTCTAAAGATTATTATAAGTGGGAGCAATGGTTTTTCTTAAAACTTTATGAAAAGGATCTGGTCTATAAAAAAGAATCTTTAGTTAATTGGGATCCTGTTGATAAAACTGTTCTAGCAAACGAACAAGTAATTGATGGCAAGGGATGGAGATCTGGTGCAGATGTTGAAAAAAAGAAAATTTCTCAATGGTTTTTAAAGACTTCCTTATACGCAGCGGAACTGTTAAAGGACCTTGAGGAAATAAGAAAATTATGGCCAGATAATGTGATATCAATGCAAAAAAATTGGATAGGCGAGTCCGATGGCGCTGAATTTTCTTTTTGCATTGATAATAAATCTGATATTCGTGTTTTTACAACACGACCAGATACGATTTATGGAGTGACTTTTCTGGCTGTAGCTGCAGATCATGAAATAATCGAGAGTTGCTCTAAGGAAGTTAAAGAATTTTCAAAGAAAATTATTAGCCAAAAAGATTATCAAGATAAGTCAAATAAATTGATTTGTGGAATTTTTACTGGCTACTATGCCATTCACCCATTGAGTAACAAGAAAATCCCTATTTGGCTTTCAAATTATGTTCTTACAGGCTATGGAACTGGAGCAGTTATGGGTGTTCCTGCTCATGACCAAAGAGACTATGATTTTGCAAAAAAATATGGTTTGGAAATTATAAAAGTAATTGAAAATGATGAATCCAATAGCTCCGCATATACTGGAACAGGAAAGCTCATAAATTCATTTGAATTTAATAATCTCGATAGTACATCTGCATCAAATTCTATAGTCAAACACATTTCAAAAGTTAAAAAGGGAGGCAAAAAGAAAAATTTTAAATTAAGAGATTGGGGGATTTCTAGACAAAGATATTGGGGATGTCCAATTCCTGTTATCTACAGAGAGGATGGAGAAATTCTAACTCTTGATGAGGATGAATTACCAATTGAGCTTCCTCATGATATAGATTTTACAAAGGGCGGAAACCCTTTAGAAAATCATCCAACATGGAAGTATACAAAGTGTAAAAAAACTGGATTAAAAGCTATAAGAGAAACAGATACGCTTGATACATTTTTTGAATCAAGTTGGTACCAAGCTAGGTTTTGTTCACCAAAAGACGAAAAGAATATGATTGGTAAGGAAGCAGACTATTGGATGCCAGTTGACATATATGTGGGTGGAATAGAACATGCTGTCTTACATTTATTATATGCTCGATTCTTTCATAAGCTCCTAAGAGACGAAGGCCTTTTAAAGACAAATGAGCCTTTTATGTCTCTTGTAACTCAAGGCATGGTTTTAAAAAATGGATCTAAAATGTCAAAATCAAAAGGTAATGTAATCGATCCTCAGGATTTAATTCAAAAATACGGCGCAGATACTGTAAGATTATTTGTCATATTTGCTGCACCAATAGAAAATTCACTTGAGTGGTCAGAAAATGGAGTTGAAGGTGCACATAGGTTTTTAAATAAATTATGGCTCACAGGCTATCATTTAATAAATAAAAAAATTGAAGATATAAGTAATGATAATAATGAGGAGAAAAATTTAAAAATAGCAACAAACAAAGCAATTTTAAAAGTTAGCGATGATTATGGAAAAAAATTAAGTTTGAATACTATAGTTTCGACATGTATGGAACTACTAAATAATTTGAATAAAAATTTACAAAACAATAATGTTAGCAAAGAAACATTAATGGAATCGTATGAAAGCATTATATTATTATTAAACCCGATTACACCCCATATTTGTCAAGAAATTTCAGATGTATTAAATCTACAAAAATTTTATAAAAAAGTTAGTTGGCCTGAAGTTGATAAAAATTTTCTTGAAAGTGATACTACTTTAATAATTATTCAGATTAATGGGAAAGTAAGGAAAAAAATTGAAGTAGATATTGATACACCACAGGTAGAAATAGAAAAAATTGCTACTGACCTTGATGAGATAAAAAAATATATTGAAAATAAAAAAATAAAAAAAATAATATATATTCAAAATAAACTTGTTAATATAGTAGTATGAGAATGTTAACAATATTAAGATTAGCTTTTTTTGCGCTTCCATTATTTGCTTTAATCTCCTGTGGTTATAAACTTGGTGGTTTAGAAGTTATTGGAGATAATCAGGATAAAGTTGCTGAAGTTAAGATTTTATCTCCAAATAATTTTAAACAGTCCTTTATAAATGCCGGATTCACAATAAGCTCTGATAATTTTTTATATTTGATAAAAATTGAAGGGCCAACATATAGTAAAGAAACAACATCTGTTACCAGTAGTGCAACAGAGAATGAATTTACAATTACTGGGAAAATCGAAGTCTCTCTTGAAGATAACAAGGGTAATATTATTATTCAAAATAAGGTTTTTTCTTTGTCAAAAGATCATAAATTTTCATCATCTAATATTAATAGCTCTGAAAGTGAAGAAAATACAATTAAAAGTGATATTGAGAAATATCTTCAAATCCAAGTAGTCAACTTAGTAAGAAGCAAAATTTAAATATTCGCATTAGGATTCTTTTTTTCAATTACATCTTTATACAAATATCCAATAATTGATGTACTTAAAACTGAAAAAAATATTTGAAAAACAAAGGAGATCGTCAAAATTGTTAGTGGATTAAACATTGAGTTAAATTCTGTTAAAAGGCTACTTAAAAAAACGTAAGGTAAAATCAAAGACACATAAAAAAGATAAATCCTAATAGAATAACCTTTGGTAATGTAATAGGAGTCACTAAAAGAATACGATTTATTTAATGCTGCCCCAGGAAGTATAAAAAATAATCGTGTATATATATAGATAATATATAAAAAAATTAAATATAAAGATAAAGTCATATTTGCAATATCTTTAGAAAGAAAAGGTGATAGTATAATTAAAATAGCGATATAAATTCCAACTATAGATGAAATAAGAATAAATAATTTCTTTAAAAATAGCCTAGTATAGGTTTTGTAATAAAAATTAAAGTAAAAGTTCTCTAATATTTCATTTCTAACAATACTTCTAAATATATTTACTGATATTGGCGCAGAAACAACTAAATAAATCATAAAGAACATAAAAATTATAAAAAAACTATTAATATTACTAATTGCATAATGGAATAATATTAAAAAAATAGCCAAGGGAATATAATTTCTGTAAGAAACCTTAAGATAATAAAAAGTAAACAATAGAGATTTTAATATGAGCATTATTTTTTGTTTTTTAAAGTTAAATAATATGCAGACGAATCCTTTTCAGCGTGACCTTTTTTATTTGCAATTTGCATATATTTATAAACAATATTTGTTCCAGCAAGATTTATATTTTTTCTTTTCGTAATTTTTTTTACAATCCTCATATCCTTCGCATGTAATTTTGTCTTAAAACCAGGTTTATAATCATTTGTAAGCATTCTTTTGCCATGAATTTCAAGTATCTTACTATTTGCAAACCCACCAAGTAGAGCTTCTCTAATTTTATTCTTATTTGTTTTAAATTTATCGGCCATTATAAAAGCTTCACTTACGGCATTTATAGTTTGTCCAACGATAAGTTGATTGCACGCTTTGGCAACTTGTCCCGAACCTGACTCGCCTATATGGGTTATTTTCTCTCCAAGAATTTTTAGTATTGGCATGACTTTATTGACTTTATTCTTTTTCCCACCAACCATTATTGAAAGATTTCCTTTTATGGCTCCTATTTCCCCGCCTGAAACTGGAGCATCAATTAATGAAATTTTAAATTTACTAAGCTTTTTAGACATAGAAATTGTTTCTATTGGACATATTGTACTCATATCTATAACAATTTTTGGTGTTTTGCTAAATTTAATAAGCCCATTAGTGCCAACAAGGATTTCTTCTACATCTTTAGTATCAGAAACAGCTAAAATTAAGATATCTATCTTTTCATAAAATTCAGTTAAATCATTGATTATTAAACATCCAGTTTTTTTTACTTTTCTATGATTTTTAATATTTCGCACATACGCATAAATATTATAATTGTTTTTTATTAAGTTAAATGCCATTGGAAGGCCAATTATTCCAGTACCTATGAAGCCAATAGTGTGAAGTTTTCTTTTCATAAAAAAATTTTCGTTTGATGTTTAATAAGGTAATATAATTAAAATGCAAATATATTACAATCAATTAACTAACCAGCTTGAAAAAAAGCTACATCCTATATATATAATTACTGGTTGCGAAACTTACCAAGAAGACTCATGTGTTTTAAAAGTTTTAAAAAAAGCTAAGTTAAAAGGATATGAAGAGCATCAAGTTGTGTATGTTGAAAAATCATTTGACTGGGATAATTTTGATACAAATAACTCAAATTTATCGTTATTTAGTGAAAAAAAAATTATCGAAGTAAGATTTTTAACAAAATCTGTAGGTATAAATGCTGAGAAAAAAATATTAGACTATTCAGAAAATATATCTTCAGATATTATTATGATTTTTAGACTACCTGAGTTAAAGGCAGCTGACTTTAGGAAAAAATTCCTTGGTGTAAAAAATAATAATGTTGGCCTAATAAGAATCTATCCAATGACAAAAAGGAATATGGTTGAAGAGCTAACCTATCTTGTGCAAAAAAATAAATACAATATTAATAGAGAGTGTATAAATTATTTAGCAGATATGTTTGAAGGAAATATGACTTCAGCTAGTCAGGCATTAATAAAAATCGATCTTATGAAAAATGAAAATACAGATGTAAATCTTGATTTTTTAGATAAAACTTTATCTGAAAATACAGATTATGCTGCGAATAATCTTGTTGATTATGCAATGGAGGGTAACATTAAAAAGGTCTATAGCTGTTTTCATTTCTTAAAAGAAAACGATTATCCTGCCCAATATATAATTTGGTCCTTCATTAGATATTTAAGATCAATATTATCTTATATTGAGTCCATAGATGAAGGAAAATCAAAACAAGAAATATTAAAAAATATTTGGCCCTTTGAGAGAAAAAACCTAGTTTCAAATTCTATTGATAAGCTAAATATTAATAAAATTGAGTCATACATTGCTATTCTTGTAAGAATGGATATGCAATCAAAAAATGTTCTTGATGGTAAAATATGGGATTCAATTATTGATTTATCAGTTTCAATGGCTAAAAATAAACTTTCAGTTATAAAGTATAATTAATATAATTGTATTATGAATATAAATAAATACGTAGAAACAATATGCGCGAATGCACGAGAATCTTCAACGGAAATATCCTGTATTAATCAAGATGTTAAGAACTCAATTCTGAACAATCTTATTATAGAAATTGAAAAAAGTAGAATTTCTATTAAAGAGGAAAATTCTAAGGATATTGATATTTTAAAAAAAGATAAGAACTTCGCAAAATCATTTATCGATAGACTTTTATTAGACGATACGCGTATTGATGCAATGATTGAAAGTATAAAAGAAATTATTGCTATTGAAGATCCTGTTGGGGAAATCAAAGAGTTAAAAACTATGTCTAGCGGCATTAAGGTTGGTAAGATGTCAATGCCTTTAGGGGTAATTGCAATGATATATGAGTCTAGACCAAATGTTACTATAGATGCTTCAGCTCTTAGTATTAAATCAGGTAACTCAATAATTCTAAGAGGTGGGTCCGAATCTATTAAAACAAATATTATTCTTGAAGCCTGTGTAAAAAGAGCTTTAGAAAAAAATAAGGTAAATAAATATTGTGTTCAATTAATAGATAATACTGATAGAAAAATTGTAAATGAACTATTAATTAAGAATGATTTTATAGATATTGTTATTCCAAGAGGGGGGAAAAATCTTATAAAGCTTGTTGATGAAATTTCCTCGATTCCTGTTCTAAAGCATTTGGATGGTATTTGCCATGTATATATTCATGAAGATGCAGATCTGAAAAAAGCTTTAGATATATCAATTAATTCGAAGACTCAAAGAACCGGAGTATGTAATGCTATGGAAACTTTAATAGTTGATAAAACAATTTCTAGTACATTTTTACCAACTCTTGAAAAAGAGCTAATTAAAAAAAATGTTGAAATTAGAGGCTGTTCAGAAACAAAAAAAGTTCTTCCAAATATCAAAGATGCAACTTTAGAAGACTGGAGTACAGAATATTTAGATTCTATATTATCAATAATAACTGTAGATAACTTTCATGAGGCAATGAGTCATATATTAAAATATGGATCTGGACATACAGATGTAATTGTCACTGAAAATAGCGATGTAGCAAATACTTTTCTAAGAAATGTTGATTCTAGCTCGGTAATGCATAATGCGTCATCAAGATTTGCTGATGGCTATGAGTACGGTTTAGGTGCTGAAATTGGCATAAGCACAAACAAATTGCATGCACGTGGACCTGTTGGTATAGAAGGTCTGACAAATCAGAAGTTTGTAGTAATTGGTGATGGTAATATAAGGTAACTAAATGAAGAAACATGAAGATGATTTTGAGATACAGATTTCTCAAATAGAGAGAGAAATTACAGATGCCAGGAGGTATCTTTGACATTAATTCTAAAATAAACGAGCTTAGTGAGCTCAGTATTCAATTGCAAGATGAAAAAATTTGGTCTGATAGAGATAAATCCTTAGAATTGTCAAAAAAACGTTCTTCTTTAGAAAAAGAAGTTTCTGAATTTACAAAAATTAATGATGATTTGGTGCAAATTAAAGAATTTAAGGAACTCTATGATGAAGACCAGTCTGATGAGTTATATGATTATTTATCTAAAGAAGTAAGAAACATTTCAGAATCATTAGAAAAGTTATCTTTTTTTAAAATTTTTCAAAATGAATCTGATAAATGTAATGCGTTTCTAGACATCCAGGCTGGTTCAGGAGGCACTGAAGCTCAAGATTGGGCAGAAATGCTTCAAAGAATGTATTCAAGATGGGGCGAAAAGAATCATTTTGATGTTGAAGTAATTAGTATTATGAATGGCGATGTAGCTGGAATAAAGAGCGCAACTTTAAAGTTTAATGGTGATTATGCCTTTGGATGGCTTAAAACTGAAACAGGTGTGCACAGACTAGTTCGTAAATCTCCATTTGACTCTGGTAATAGAAGGCATACATCTTTTGCATCAATATTTATTTCTCCTGAAATTAATGAGGATATAGAGATTGATATAGATCCCAGCGATCTTCGAATAGACGTTTTTAGAGCAAGTGGTGCTGGTGGACAGCATGTAAATAAAACCGAATCTGCTGTTAGAATAACACACCTGAAAACAGGTGTTGTAACACAATGTCAAAATGGTAGATCTCAGCATAAAAATAAAGAGACCGCATTGAAACAACTTAAGGCCAAACTCTATGAAATAGAGTTGCAAAAAAAAAGAAATGAACAAGATAATATTGAAAACCAAAAGGCTGATATAGGCTGGGGAAGCCAGATAAGGTCATACGTATTGGACCAATCAAGAATCAAAGATTTACGAACAAATGTTGAAACTAGTAATACTCAGTCAGTTTTAGATGGTAATATTGATATGTTTATAGAGGCAAGCTTAAAGATGGGGCAGGATAATGGATAAAAAAGATAACGACACACATCGACTTATTTTAGAGAGAAGAAAAAAACTGAATAAACTTAAGGATAATAATAATTTCTATAGAAATATTTTTCCGAAGGGACAGACATGTGCTTCAATTATTGAAATGTCTTTAGATGAAAAAATTTTAAGTAATAAAAATAAAGAGGTAGTCGTAAATGGAAGAATGATGTCAAAAAGAGTTATGGGAAAATCTAGTTTTGCAAATGTAAAAGATGAAACAGGAACAATACAATTCTATGTTGATAAAACCGATTTAAATGAAGAAATTTTTAAAGTATTTAAAGAGTCAGATATTGGTGATATCGTCCATGTGAGTGGTCATCTATTCAAAACTAAAACTGATGAATTAACAATTCATGTAAAGAATTTTGAAGTAGTGACAAAATCTTTGCGCCCACTACCGGAGAAGTACCATGGTCTAGCTGACCAAGAAATAAAATATCGAAAAAGATATCTTGATTTAATATGCAATGACGATACAAGAAATATTTTTGACATTAGATTTAAGGCAATAAGGTCAATAAGAAACTATTTTGATGAGAAGGGTTTTATTGAAGTTGAAACTCCAATGATGCATAAAATTCCAGGCGGAGCAACAGCAAGACCTTTTATTACACATCACAACACTTTAGATATGGATCTATATATGCGAATTGCTCCTGAGCTATTTCTTAAAAGATTAATTGTTGGGGGTTTTAACAAGATATTTGAAATTAACCGGAATTTCCGTAACGAGGGAGTATCCTCAAAACATAATCCAGAATTTACTATGGTTGAATTTTATAAAACTTTTTCTACTTATATTGACATGATGAATCTTACTGAGGAGCTTATTAGAAAAGTTGTAAAAGAAGTTAAAGGGTCGAACAAAATTATTTATCAAGAACAAGAATTAGATTTCTCGAAGAATTTTAAAAGGATGACATTGATTGAATCAATTTTGGAGTTTTCTGATGATCTTGATAAGGTGAAATTATTAGATGAGAATTACTTAAGAAGTTACTGTAAGGATAAAAATATTCATATAAAAAATTATCAGACAATAGGCGAAATCCATTTTTCAATATTTGAAAAAAATGTTGAGTCAAATTTAATCGAACCAACCTTTATTACAGAGTATCCTATAGAGGTTTCTCCACTTTCAAGAGTTAATGATAAAAATAAAGATATAGCAGATAGATTTGAGTTTTTTATCATGGGCAAAGAGATTGCAAATGGTTTTTCTGAATTAAATGATCCTGACGATCAGAAGCGTAGATTCGAAAAGCAAGTAGAATTAAAAGATAAGGGTGATAATGAGGCAATGTATTTAGACGATGACTATATCGAAGCGTTAGAATATGGAATGCCGCCGACTGCAGGAGAGGGTATTGGTATAGATAGGCTTATAATGATATTGACTGATTCACCATCAATTAGAGAAGTATTGCTTTTTCCTTTAATGAGATAAACAACTTTATATTCCAAGAAAAGCCATAATAATTACAATAGTAAATATTATCAAAAGAATTGCTAAGGGCCAGAATAGCTCCTTATTTTTCTGGCTAAAGTACATTATTAGCAGTATGAGAAGAATTATTAATATTATTATATATTTAGTCATGTTCTTAATACTCCCTTAACATTTTCTACCAAACTATCTGGATCAACATATAATTTTTTACTTGAAAATTCTTTTCTTAAGACACCAAGACAAAAGTAATTAGATTCGTCAATTTTTATAATATTTAGTATATCACCAGCAACCTTTCTTTCTTCATTATGTATTTTTTTTGATGTATCTAGATCAGCATTACTATTTATATAAAATTTAAATAATGATTTTTTTGCTTCTCCTAAATAATGTGTGCGCGCAACAATTTCTTGCCCGGGATAACAACCCTTTTCAAAAGAAACACCATCTAAAATATCTAAAGAAAGCATTTGAGGCGTATAAGTTTCAATGAATGAGCTTGTGATAAATGGCGTGTGATGATCTATATCAAAAAAATCTGATGATTTATAGCCAAGCAGCGATAAATTATCAATATATAAGTTTTTATCAAATTCTTCAGGGTTAGTAGATATTATTGCATAGTTGTCATAAGGCATAAAAATAATAGAATTCTCCAGTTTTATAACTTTATTTTCTTTAAGATAATCAAATGGAATTTTTTGATTAAGATTTATATTTGATATACCAATTAATATATTGTTTAACGGCATAAATTCTATCTTCAAAGCCATTTTATACATGTTTAATTTTTTTAGTAAAAGATCTTTCGAATCTAATGTAGTATATAAGTAATAGTCTTTATCTAATTGAAAAATATAGAAAACTGATATTAATCTTCCTTTTGGATTGCAGTACCCACATAATAAAATTTTTTCTTTATTTAATTTTTTTATGTCATTTGTAAATTGACTATTTAGAAAATCCTCTAGACCTTCACCACTACACCTAATTAAAACCTTATTTGATAATTGCGATACAGAGTAATTGTCTTTAATCTTTAAAATTTCTTCTGAAAAAGTATGGTTATATTTAAGGCCATAATCATCCATAATAGGGTTTTTTGAGAGGAATTTTGTCAAAAAATCGTTTATCATACTTGGGTTTAGTAATGTTTAATTATTTATAATTTGGGAGAAAAATGTCACTAAATAAGGTTCCACTTTCACCGCATCTGCAAGTATACAGATTACCTCTTGTTGCGCTTGTGTCAATATCAAGCAGAATTTGCTTTGTTGCAAATAGCATAGCTTATGCATTATTTATAATTTTCTTAATTTCGATTGCATCAGGAAGTGAAATCTATAATATAAGCTATACAATATTTACTAGTACTATAGGTAAAATTTTGTCTACTTTTTGGATATTTTCACTATATCTTTATATGTCCAATGAGATCAGACATCTTTTTTGGGATCTGGGGTATGGTTTTAGCGGAAATGCTCCATTTATATGGTCCTTAATAGTGCTATCAGCTACAGCACTGATGACAGTTATTACAGTCTTGCTTTATTTGCTATAGAATAAGCAAGTGGAGAATTAAAATTGTTACTAAAAGTTTTACATGGAAAAAAACATTGGTTATATCATAGATTTTCTACGGTTCTTTTCTTTCCACTAGCCCTTTGGATAATTTACTCTTTAAGTCTTGTGCCCGAAATTACTCACCAAAATATGGTACTTTGGATAAGTCGTACACCTAATTATATCTTATTATCAGTATTAATTTTAGTCTCAGCAAGACACTTTCAGCTTGGTATTCAAGTAATTTTAGAGGATTATATCTCAACAATAAAATTCAGAGATTTTTACATTAAGCTTGTAAATTTGGTGTATTATCTTCTCGCACTATTTGGGCTAATTGTTATTACAAAAATTTATTTTGGAGTTTAGTTTTTAATGAATACTAAAGATTACGAGATGACCATTCACGAGTATGACGTTATTGTAGTCGGAGCAGGTGGTTCAGGTTTGCGCGCAACTTTAGGAATGGCTACGGAAGGTTTAAGAACTGCTTGTATCACAAAAGTATTCCCAACTAGAAGCCACACTGTTGCTGCTCAAGGAGGAATGAGTGCAGCCCTTGGTAACATGGGAGAAGATGATTGGCGATGGCATATGTACGATACTATAAAAGGTTCTGATTGGTTAGGCGATCAAGATGCTATTGAATATATGTGTAAAGAAGCAATACCTTCTGTTATTGAGCTTGAGCATTACGGGGTTCCTTTTTCGAGAACAGAGGCAGGAAAGATATATCAAAGACCTTTTGGCGGAATGACCACTCATTATGGAGATGGTACAGCACAAAGAACATGTGCAGCAGCGGATAGAACCGGCCATTCAATTTTACATACTTTGTATCAACAATCACTTAAATACAAAGCCGAATTTTTTATTGAATATTTTGCAATTGATCTCGTTATGGAAGAAGGTAAATGTACCGGTGTTGTTGCTATTGATTTAGCCAGTGGGAAGCTTCATTTATTTAAAGGTCATGTAACCCTTTTAGCTACGGGTGGGTATGGTAGAGCTTATTTTTCTGCAACTTCAGCACATACTTGCACAGGCGATGGGAGTGGCATGGCTCAACGCGCAGGAATACCTTTGCAAGATATGGAATTTACTCAATTCCATCCAACTGGTATATATGGCGCAGGGTGCTTGATTACAGAAGGATCTAGAGGTGAAGGCGGATATTTAACAAATTCAGATGGCGAAAGATTTATGGAGAGATATGCTCCAAATGCAAAAGACTTAGCCTCACGCGATGTTGTAAGTAGATCAATGACAATCGAGATAAATGAAGGAAGGGGTGTTGGAAAAGATAAAGATCATATCGAATTACATTTAGAACATTTAGGTAAAGATGTAATTAACGAGAAGCTTCCTGGCATAGCAGAATCTGCAAGAATATTTGCTGGAGTTGATGTTACGAAAGCTCCAATACCAGTTATTCCAACAGTCCACTATAATATGGGAGGTATTCCAACAAACTATTTAGGTGAAGTTGTTATTCCAAAAAACGAACAAGAAGAAAATGTTGTGCCTGGGTTGATGGCGATTGGAGAAACAGCCTGTGTCTCTGTTCACGGTGCTAATAGACTGGGTTCAAATTCTCTTCTAGATTTAATCGTTTTTGGAAGGGCGGCTGCAAAACAAGCAGCAAAAGTTGTAAAACCCGGAAGTAAACATCCGGAACCAAACAAACAAGAGATTGATAAAATAATATCTAGACTTGATAAAACTAGATTTTCATCTGGTTCAAATATCCCTTCTCAACTTAGATCAAAACTTCAAAAGGAAAACCAAAAAAGTGTCGCTGTATTCAGAACCGAAAAAACATTAGATGAGGGTCGAAAAAATATTCATTCAATTTATAAGGACTTCTCAGACATTAAATTAAATGATAATTCTTTAAAATGGAACTCAGAATTATTAGAGACACTTGAGCTAGAAAATTTAATTACCCAATCAATTGTTTCAGTTGAGTCTGCTTACAATAGAACCGAGTCAAGAGGTGCGCATGCAAGAGATGATTTTCCAGAAAGAAACGATAATGAGTGGTTAAAACATTCAATTGCATCAATAGATGAAAGTGGTATAGTGGAAATGAGTTATAGGAAAGTAATCTTGACAACTTTAACGGACGAAGTTGAAGCAGTACCACCCAAGAAGAGGGTTTATTAACAATGGCTGAATTCACATTACCACTAAATTCTATTGTTAAAACTGGTAAACACTTTAAGTGTGAAAGTGCAGATAAAAAAAATATTAGAATCTTTAAAATTTATCGTTATGATCCTGATGACGAAAAAAATCCAAGGGTTGATACATATGAAATTGACACTTCAGACTGCGGCCCAATGGTTCTTGACGCACTTCTGAAAATTAAAAATGAGATTGATACAACAATAACCTTTAGAAGATCATGTAGAGAAGGCATCTGTGGCTCGTGCTCAATGAATATAGATGGTAGAAATACTCTTGCTTGCACGAAAAGTATTGATGATATTAAGGGTGATATTAAAATCTATCCATTACCACATATGCCAGTGGTAAAAGATCTAGTTACTGATTTATCAAACTTTTACAAACAGTATGAATCTGTTCAACCATGGTTACAGGCTGAAGAACCTGAAGACTTATCTTCTGAAAGACTTCAGTCAAAAGAAGAGCTTGCCGAGCTTGATGGTTCAGATGAATGTATACTTTGTGCTTGCTGTTCAACTAGTTGTCCAAGTTATTGGTGGAATGGTGACAAATATTTGGGTCCGGCCACTCTGATGCAAGCGTATAGATGGATTGCAGACTCTAGAGACGAACATCAAAAAGAAAGATTAGAAAAACTTGAAGATACATTTAAGCTTTATAAATGTCATACCATAATGAATTGCACAAACGCATGCCCCAAAGGTCTTAATCCTGCAAAACAAATTGCAAAAATTAAATCATTAATGGTTTCTAATAAAATTTAAGTAATATGGACGAAAAACAAATTCTTTGGAAATGTAGAAGAGGGACCAAAGAACTTGACATGTTAATGACTGGTTTTTTAAATAATTTCTATCATACAGTTTCTGACACTCATAAAGAAGCATTTGTCAAATTATTATCTTTCGAAGATCCAACTATATACGATTTAGTACTTAATAAAATATCTTCAAAAGACATTGCAGTAAATGAAATTGCTGATATGATACGTAATATGAGTTTAGACTCTAGATGAGTTTTTACTTATAAAGCTAAAAAGTTATTTGCTTATAACTTTTTTTGATTAATAAATATATAGAAGAATAATATGTCAGATAGAGAAACCGGTACAGTTAAATGGTTTAACGATTCAAAAGGTTACGGTTTTATTCAACGAGAAAGCGGAAAAGATGTTTTTGTTCACTTTGGTGCTATAAAAATCGAGGGAGATGGTTATAGAACACTTAAAGAAGGGCAGGCTGTTGAATTTACTGTAACTGAAAGCGAGAAAGGTTTAACCGCTACAGATGTAGAAGCTAAGTAACTAAATCATAAGTTTAATAATTATAAAAAGGTAAAAATTAGCTTTTATTCAGTTTAAAATCTAATCCTATTTGTCTTTAAAATGAGATTGTTATTTTTTAACAAGTGATTTTATTCGCTTTCAAAAAATAGACAGTAAAGTTTTTGGTGTGTATCATAATATTATGAATATAGGGACGCATCCAAACTCTGTTCGCAAAAATAATTTTCTTTCATTGATGAAATCTTATGAAAGAAACTATTATCTATTAAAAGAAATGATAGATTTTAGAATTCTCAATAAAGATAATGTTTCTAAAAAATTCACTAGAAAAACTGATAATGATGATAACAATATTAGACTTACAATAAACAGAATCAGTAATCATACAGCTGAAATTAAGTTTTCATATAGCTACTTCAAAAGTAATACTTATATAGATTATATTTCATTAAAAATTTACTTTGACTCAAAACAAGTTGAAATTCTTAATTTTGATAAATTGAACAGGAAAATTAATTATAATAATATTCAAAAATTTCATGATATAAGACTGAAAAAATGGTATAAAAATTATTTTTTACATCTATGGATAAAAAATTGTCTTAAAAAAGGCTATTCATTTGATGCTTACTCTAAAGTATAATTTGAAAAAATTTCTAAACTAATTGCATTTATGTCGAATGATTTTAAAATTAAGGGTGTAAAAATTGCAAAACTCCCAAGTGATTATGGGAGTACTGGCTTTAAAATGTTTAAGGGCGGTGTGCTTAATAATGTTGAAATTGCATATGAAACATGGGGTGAATTATCAATCAATAATGATAATGCGATTTTAATTTTTACTGGTCTATCACCTTCATCGCATGCTGCTG
Organism: uncultured Thiothrix sp.; assembly: GCA_902595225.1. Taxonomy (GTDB): domain Bacteria; phylum Pseudomonadota; class Gammaproteobacteria; order Poriferisulfidales. Next base: position 102,768 of record CACJPG010000001.1, on the reverse strand, counting down.
CAAGCGAAACAAATGATGATCCTGGTTGGTGGGACTTCATGATAGGTCCTGGCAAGCCGATTGATACTGAGAAATATTTTGTTGTTTGTGTAAATTCACTTGGCAGTTGCTTTGGGTCAACTTCTCCTGCTTCGTTAAATAAAGAAAGTAGTTCAATTTATGGAACAAATTTTCCTGAGCTCTCAATAGAAGATATTGCAAAAGCTGGCCATATGGTTTTGCAATCATTACAAATAGATAGGGCGCATACAGTTATTGGTCCCTCAATGGGTGGAATGACAGCACTTGCGTATGCTTTACTATATCCAAATGATTTGTCGAATCTTATAGTAATATCAGCTGCTGCTAGAGCTCTGCCTTTCACTATTTCAATACGCTCATTACAAAGAGAGTTAATTAGGAGTGATCCAAAATGGAATAATGGAAATTATACAAAAAAAACAGCACCAATTAATGGAATGAAGCTTGCTAGAAAATTAGGCCTAATGTCATACAGAGCTGCAAATGAATGGAGAGAGAGGTTTAATAGAGCTAGAATACAAAAAAAGTCTAATCAAAAAATGTTTGATATTGAATTTGAGGTTGAAAATTACTTGGATCACAATTCAGAAAAATTTGTATCTATGTTTGATCCAAATTGCTACCTTTACTTATCAAGAGCAATGGATTTATTTGATGTCGCTGAACATGGTGGAACTGTTAATGCGGGGCTTGCAAAAATTCATACCGAAAAGAATCTTATAGTTGGGGTTAAGTCTGATATTTTATTTCCTTTGGATCAGCAAAAGGAGCTAGCAGATGGTTTTGCAAAAGCAAAAAAGAATTTTCAGTTTGAACAGCTTGATTCCATTCAAGGACACGATTCATTTTTAGTTGATGAGGATAGATTTTCAAAAGTTATTAGAGATTTTTTTCGAAACTAACGTTCGTTTATATCAACATAACTAGTTTTGTTTTTTCCAGTATAGAGTTGTCTTGGCCTTCCTATTCTGAAATTTTTATCCTCAAGCATTTCATTCCAATGAGCAACCCAGCCTACTGTTCTAGCTAAAGCAAAAATAACAGTATACATGCTTTGAGGAACACCAATTGCTTTTAGTACTATACCAGAATAGAAATCAACATTCGGATAAAGTTTCCTTGTTACAAAATATTCATCCTCAAGAGCGTATTTTTCTAATTTCATTGCAATGTCAAATAAAGGTTTGTTGGGGTTATCTTTATCAAGTGTTTCAAGGTATTCATGAGCAATTTTTTGTATAATCTTAGCTCTTGGATCGTAATTTTTGTATATTCTATGACCGAAACCCATAAGTCTAAATGGATTATCTTTATCTTTTGCTTGGTCTATATAAAACTCAACATCTTTGTCAGAATTTTTTATCTCCTCGAGCATATTGATTACTGCCTCATTAGCTCCACCATGAGTTGGCCCCCAGAGGGTTGATATACCAGCTGCTATTGCTGCGTATGGGCTTGTTTCTGAGCTTCCTGAGAGTCTAACTGTAGATGTAGAGGCATTCTGTTCATGATCTGCATGGAGCAAAAATATAACGTCCATTGCTCTTGCAGATAATTTTTTTTGTTCATCATTGAGCTTTGGAAATGCCATGTTAATAAAGTTTTCTGCAATTGATAATGTTTTGTCGGAATCTTTAAAACTTTGTCCTAGAATAAAATTTAAAATCCAAGCTGAAATTATAGGCACACCTGAAATAAGATTTATTGTAGATTTATACCTATAATTTTTATTTTGTATATTTAAATCTCGGTGATATTTAGCAGATAAATAGCTTAGACATGCTGTCATAATTGCCATTGGATGACTATCTTTATCGAAAACCTCAATAATTTTTAAAACAGACCTGTCAACATTGTAACCACTTTTAATGTCATCAGAAAAGGATTTGAGTTCATTTTTACTAGGTAATTTGTCATTTAAAAGCAGGTATGTTGTTTCTAAAAAATTACTTTTCTCAGCAAGCTCTTCAATCGGATAGCCCCTATACCATAATTTACCTTCGTTTCCATCTATGAATGTTATTTTGCTCTCACAGCTTGAAGTAGCTATAAAGCCTGGGTCATGAGACAGATAGCCTAAGTTTTTTTCAAGAGCTCTAATATCAACAACATTTGGTCCTAATATAGAGTCTAAAACTGGCAGATCAATTTCATTGTCAGATTGTCCATCCTTAATTGTAATTTTCTTATCAGCCATATAACTTTTTATAAATTAAGAGGTTAATACATTCGAAAACGTCACAAATTGCTATTATTAATAATAGCATAAAGAGCTTGTTTTTATAAGTTATTAAATATTTATTTATTTAACGACAAAAAATTTATTATGTAATCAACAATTTGCTGAGGATCATTTAGATTTAACTTATGAATATTATTTTCTATTTTAATATTTTCATCAGTAGCTATAGCAATAATATTACTATCATTGTAAAAAAGGATTTCTTTACCTATATCTTTTCTATAAAGTTCTATTTTGGGAAAATTTTCTTTTTTAAAGCCCTCAACTAAAATTATGTCAGTTTTAATATTTTCAAGTATGCTTAGTAAGTCTTCAAGTTTCAACTCATCATTTTCTTTATTCTCATGGATTAAGGCCCATCTTTTAGAAGACGATATTAAGATATTTTCTGCTCCTGACTTTCTAATTTCATAACTATCTTTACCAGGTTTATCTAAATCAAACTCGTGATGAGCATGTTTTATAACAGAAACCTTATAATTTTTCTCACTCAGTAAGGCAACAATCTTTTTTATTAAAGTCGTTTTGCCAGTTCCACTAAAAGCAGCGAAACCAATTATTTTATTATTTTTCATTATATTCTTTTAATTGCTCCATTGTATTTATATTCTCAAAAAAGTTTGAATTTTTATCAAAATATATATATTCATAGCCATTTTTTTTATACCATATGTCTATTTTTCTTTCGCCATTTTTAAGGTAGTTTTCTAGTGATTTTAGTTTTAATTTTGAAATAAGCATAAATACAGGCTGTGATCTTAAATTATTATGCGCTATACATAACTCATTACTTTTTTTATTCTTAAGAAAAGTTTCAATAATTTCCCATGAGAAATTTGGGCAATCACATGGTAGTGTGAAAAGATAATCTTTTTTCGTGGCTTTTAGCATTGAATATATACCAGATAATGGTCCTTTAAAGCCTTTAATCTCATCCTCAACTACAGGATAGTTATACTTTTTGTATTGAGAAATATTTCTGTTAGCGTTAATGATGATATCTTTTGAGTGAGGAATAATTTTATTAATAAGGATTTCAACAAATGGAGTTCCGCCGACATTTATTAGGCCTTTATCATTATTACCCATTCTTGTCGCTTTGCCTCCAGCTAAAATACCAATTGTAAGATCATCTTTACAAATCACAAACACCTCTGTAGAAAATTAAAATAATATCTTATAATAGAATAAGCTTAAAAATAATGGAGTTATATTATTATGAATGATATCAATAATAGTTTAAAGATGGAAATCCAGTCAGATGTGTTTATTACATTAATTAAACACTTACAAGATAAAACGGAAGTTCAAAATATTGAGTTGATGAATCTTGCAGACTTTTGTAGAAATTGTTTATCAAAATGGTATGTTTCAGCAGCTAAAGAAAAGGGTATTGAAATATCATATGATGAAGCAAGAGAGATTGTTTATGGGATGCCATATGATGAATGGAAAAAGAAATATCAAAAAGAAGCAACAAAGGAACAACTTGATAAGTTTAATGCAAAGAAAAAATAAATATGGAATTTAGTTATTTAAATGATAAAGATCTTCTTTTTTTCTCCAAACACATATTACTGCCAACAATCGGAATAGAAGGACAACAGAAACTTAATTGTGCAGAAGTAACAATATTTGGCCTAGGCGGTTTAGGTAATTTACTTTCGACTTATATTGCGTCCTCTGGAATAAAAAAGATAAATATTGTTGATTTTGATGTTGTTGAAGAGACAAACTTACAAAGACAAATTAATTTTTCTTCTGAAGATGTAGGCTCACTGAAAGTAGATTCTATTGAAAATTTCTTAAATAATAAATTTAAAAATTTACAAATAAAAAAATTTAAAAAAAAGATTGAAACTTTGACTGACGTTGAAGAAATTATAAAAAATTCCGATATTGTACTTGATGGTACTGACAATTTTGAAGTTAGAAAAATTATAAATAAAGCTTGTGTTAAGAATAAGAGAAAGTTAATTATAGGAGCAGTTGAAGGGTATACTGGCCAACTTACCTCAGTGATAACAAATGATAGTCCTTGTTATGAATGCACATATGAAAATCTCATTGATACAAATAGCTGCTCTGACTCTGGAGTATTAGCACCTCTCGTTGGTATGATAAGTTCAATGATGGCTATGGAATGCATAAATATTATAACAGGTAATAAATCTTCATTTGATAAGAAATTATTCATTGTTAATGGGCTTAATCTTTCAGTAGACATTATAAAAACTAGTAATAACCCAGGTTGCAAAGTTTGTGAATAGCATTATTAAGTTATTTGTTTAGCAATCTATCTTTTGCAGCATTGATCTTCGATGCCATTTCTTTTGACCCTCCTTTATCAGGATGATTTTTTTGCATGGCTTTTTTATGAGCAAAGATTATTTCTTCATCTGATGCATTTTCATCAACGCCTAAAATTTCTGCTGCCTCTTGAGCTGACATGTTTTGACTTCTTTGATTCTTATTACTCTGTTTATAATAAGATGTGAATCGTCTAATGAGTGGAAGATACCTTAAAATTAGAAATAGTTTTTTGGCTAAAGGTATAAGAGCAACAACCAATGCTGATATCCAGTGAGCTCTTCCGGTCAAAACTAAGGCAATTACAATAATTGCTAATAAGAAAAATATTCTTTGAGAGTTGTTTTTAAATCTTCTCAATATATAAATAATTGAAAAAACAAGTATAATTGCAGAAATAGCGTATATCATGCTTATTTGAGTTATTTAATAAAATATGTAATATATAAACATAAATATAAATAAAAACAATGTTTTGTGGGGAGAAAATCTAATGAAGGTAAAAATTAAAGCGTGCGATCAGGACTTAGAGATTCATCTTGAGGAGTATGGGAAAGGCAACAAAGGCGCTCCAATTCTTTTTGTTCATGGCATTCCAACAAATGCAAGACTTTGGAGACATGTTCAAAAAAACTTGGAAAATAAGTTTCACTCATATGCCATGGATATGGTTGGATATGGTCAGTCTTCTATGCCGTTGGATGATTTTGAACACACTTTTAATAATCAAGCAGAAGCAATCAAGGGAGTAATTGAAGAACTAGGAATTAAAGGTAAAGTTATTCTTGTAGGTCATGATCATGGTGGGGGAGTTTGTCAAATTTTTGCTTCGAAATACTGTGATTATATAAGCAGATTAGTATTATTAAACCCAGTTGCTTATGATTACTGGCCCGTTTTGGAGGTTGAAGCCTTTAATGGTTTAGTGGGAGCTAGCGATGATGTTCTTGCTGCTGCAATGCCTGGTGCGGTCGCACAGTTCGCTGGTCTAATGCGAACAGGTAGTCATGATAAGATCGCATTTACTGATAAAAATGTTAAAGAAAATTATTTATGCCATTGGGGTCGTGATGGCTTACATGGCTTTAAGTCTTTAGTAAAAATTTGTTCGCAACCAACTAATGCTGAAACACTGGCAGTTGATCATAAGAAAATAACTTGCCCAACAGCAGTTTTTTGGGCTCTACATGATGCTTGGATGCCAAAAGAATCTGGTGAAAGACTAAAACAAGATATTGGCGGACCAGTAAGATTACAATTTATCGAGAGAGCAGGTCATTGGTCTCAAGAGGATAGACCAGATGTTGTATCAGCATATATCGAAGACTTTATAACTGAATGGGAAGGGGTTAATCTGTAATTTGTTAAATGCTATTACCCTAAAGTTCTATATAACAAATAAAGCTTTAGGGATAATATAAATTTATTTCAATAATTCTAATACAGAATCTCTTTCTTGAACTAATTCAGATTCGGTTTTTTTTATTAGACTCTCAATTGAATCTGACATTTCTAATTCATTTACTATCTCAAAAACTCCGCCGCTACATCTAGATGGAAATGAGAACATTATATTGTTTGTAATACCAAATGTATTATTGTTTGAAATTTGACCTATACTTAGCCAATCACTGCTTCCTGCTGCCCAGTCCCTCATGTGTGAGACAGCTGCATTTGCGGCAGATGCAGCTGAGGACAAACCTCTTGCTTCTATAATCTCTGCACCACGTTTTTGAATTCTTGGCATAAACTCATTTACATACCAATCAGTATTCATGACTTCTTTAATCTCTTCACCTTTTACCTCTGTCTTTGATAAATCAGGTACTTGCGTATTTGAATGATTACCCCAAACAATAATTTTTTTCACATCATTAATTTGTACTTTATATTTCAATGCAACTTGGGCCTTTGAACGATCATGATCTAATCTCATCATGGAGGTGAATTGATGAGGATCAATATTTGGCGCATTGTGCATTGCTATTAAAGCGTTTGTATTTGCAGGATTTCCTACAACCAGAACCTTTACAGAAGATTTGGCATTATTGTTCAAAGCCTTGCCTTGAGGTTGAAAGATTTTCCCATTATCTTTGAGAAGATCTTTCCTTTCCATTCCTTTTGAACGTGGCTTTGCTCCTATTAAAAGGGCATAATCACAATCGCCAAAACCCTCACCTAGATCATGAGTAACTGTAATAGAATTTAACAATGGAAATGCACAGTCTTCTAATTCAAACTTTACACCTTTCAATGCATTCATTGCTGGCTCAATATCGATCAGCTTTAGATTAATTGGTTGATCATTTCCAAGCATTTGGCCTGAAGCTATTCTAAAAATCGCTGAATAAGCAATATTTCCTGCAGCTCCTGTTATTGAAACATTTACTGGTTTATTCATTATCACCCCTATAATTATTGTTTATGTTGTTTTTTCATATATTCATCTGATTGCATTTCTTTTAATCTACTTTTTGTCCTCTTAAAATCATTATTAATTTTTTTAATATTACAAAGGTCTTCTATTGAAGTTTCTGCAGAGATAATTACTTTAACATGTCTATCGTAAAATTCATCAATCAAGTTTATAAATCTTCTAGCTTCATCGATATAAGATTCATTTAATTTTGGTACATCAGATATAAAAACATTTTTATATATTTTTGATATTTCTATATAATCATTTTGTGATCGCCCATTTCCACAAATAACTTTAAATTTAAACCATACTGTGTTTGACGATAAAAATCTTACATCAATATCTCTATCATTAATTCTTATTGTTGCTCCCTCAAATACAGGTTTCCTTGTAAACCAATTAAACCAATCAGGAGATATTGAAGAGAAATATTGTTGCATATTTATGTCAGATTGATCATTACAAGGATAATGGTAGGTTCTAACATTGCCAAATTTTAGAAGTCTATAGTCCTTTTTGCCTTGCAAATGAATAACTTCAGTATGTTTTTCAATTAAATCTATTGCATATAAGAATTTTTCTCTTTGTAATCCGTCCTTGTACAAATTTTTTGGCTCGGTATTTGATGTAAAAATAACAATAACATTATTTGCAAATAAACCTTTTAGAAGTTCACCAAGAATCATTGCATCTGCAATATCATTTATTATAAATTCATCTAAGCATAAAACTTGTATATTATTTGATATTTCATTTGCAACTAGATCTATTGGGTTTTCTATATTTTTTATATTATTGAGTTTTTCATGAATATCATTCATAAATCTATGAAAGTGTATTCTTTTTTTATTATTTATCGGAAGTTCCTTATAAAACATATCCATTATAAAAGTTTTTCCAATTCCAACACCTCCGTGAAGATATATTCCTTTACCAGTCTTTTTTGAGCTACTGTTAAAAAGATTTAACCCTATATTGCCTAATATAGAATTACTTGAACCCTTTAGACCTATAATCTTGTTGTAAAGTTCTTGAAATTTGTTAATAGCTTTTTCTTGCTCAGCATCTAAAAAAAAATCATTCCTAGCACTGAGGGCTTTATATTCATCAATTAACATAATATGATTACAATCTATGATTGAAAGAAATTAAAATACAGTCCTTATACTTATTTTTCAAGGTAATAATAATGGTTATAACAAGATTTGCTCCAAGCCCGACAGGATACTTGCATATTGGCGGTGCTAGAACTGCTCTTTTCAATTGGCTTTTTGCGAAGAGTAATGACGGCTTATTTCTCCTGAGGATTGAGGATACAGACAAAGCAAGATCAGAAATGAAGTATGTCGAGAATATTCTAGACTCTCTGGAATGGCTTGGAATAAATCCTGATAAAGAAGTAATATACCAAAGCGACAGAGAAGACAGGTACAAGGAAATAATTGATAAATTACTTGAAAAAAATCTAGCATATTATTGTAATTGTACAAAAAAAGAACTTGATTTTCTTAGACAAGAGCAACAGGAAAAAGGCATAAAGCCTAAGTATGATGGAAGAAATAGAGATAAAAATTTAGATAATGAGCCAGGCTCGGTGGTACGCTTTAAAACACCTTTAGATGGTAAAATTTGTATAAAAGATACTTTAAAAGGTGAAGTTACAGTCAATAATGAGGAATTAGATGACCTAATTATTCAAAGAGCTGATGGCTCACCAACATATAATCTTACGGTAGTTGTGGATGATGTAGATATGATGGTTACAAATGTAATTAGAGGAGATGACCATGTAAATAATACCTTTAGGCAGGCGCATATTATTGACGCATTAGGAATTGATAGACCAATATACACACATATACCTTTGATTTTAGGAGAGGATAGAAAAAGGTTATCGAAAAGACATGGTGCCACAAGCACTTATGATTTTAGAAAAGAAGGTTTCCTTCCACTGGCAATGATCAATTACTTAGCAAGATTAGGCTGGGCAAGTGGTGACAAAGAAAAATTTACCATTGAAGAGTTAATTCATCTGTTTAATCTTGAAAAATTGAATAAATCATCTTCTATTTTTGATTATAAAAAACTTTATAATATTAATAAATATTTTATAAAAGAGTCAGAAGTATATGATTTATATAAGGAATTTTTATACATATCAAATGAGTTTGAAGCACTTGGTGAAGAAAAAATATTAGAGATTATTGATGCTCAAAGAGATAGATGTAAAACGATTCGTGAAATTGCAGATGAAAGTAAATTTTTTATATCTGATAAAGTGCAAATTGATGAAAAGCTAAGGGACAAGTTTATTACTAAAGATAACCTTCCGATTTTCGATTATCTTTTAAAAAGTTTAGAAAACCAGAATAATTGGACATTAGAGGCTGTTAACGATCTTGTAGAAAACGCTATGGTAGATCTTGGCCTTAAACTCCCCGAGTTTGCAAAGCCAGTTAGGGTTCTTCTTACTGGCTCGCTTTCCTCGCCTTCAATAGATAAGACAATGTTTTTATTGGGTAAAAAATCTTGTATACAACGAATAGGAGTTGCAAAATCTTTGGTTACTTGACTTTAGTCATAATCCACCTCAAAATCATGCACTTTCTGGGTCCCCATCGTCTAGAGGCCTAGGACACCGGGTTTTCATCCCGGCAACAGGGGTTCGACTCCCCTTGGGGACGCCATTTACTACAATAATAGGTAAGAATCATTTATGATTTACTATCATAATCCAAGATGCAGCAAATCAAGAAAAGGACTTGAGCTTTTAGAAGAAAGCAAAAAAGATTACAAAATTAAATTATACCTTTCGGAAGATTTAAGTTTTTCAGAGATTAAGAATTTGATCAAAAAACTAAAAATGAAGCCTCAAGATTTAATAAGAAAAAATGAAAAAGTTATAAAGGAAGAGGGGTTAAAATTTGATGATATGTCAGATGATGAAATTATTTCACTGCTTATTGAATATCCAATTTTAATAGAGAGGCCTATACTTGTATCAAGTGACAAAGCTATCGTTGGAAGGCCTCCAGAGCTGATTAAATCTATGTTGAAATAATAATTCTGTATAGACCAAAACTGTCTATTAGTGTTAAAGCAATATAATTAGCAAGCATACCAAAAGATCCGCGTGTCCAAGCAGCCCAAGTATAAATTACGCAACCAATAATCCAAACGATATATAATTCAAAAAGAGGTGGATTTGGGACGGTTAAAGCCATAACTACAGAACAGCCGATAGTTATGGCCCAAGCGATTACTTCAGCAGAAAATCTTACCGGGTATGATTTATAGTCCTTTTTAATCCAATTTATAGTATCAATTATGTGATTCATAGGTCACCTTATAAGGAAGCATAGTACCTTAAAAATTAATAGTTAACATATAAAAGATGATATATTCTAGTATAAATATATAAAACTGAACATTTTGTGAATTAAGTCTTCAGTATGAGTAAATTATGTTTATGTTAAATTTTTTCTCAAATTTATATAGTAATATCTTCTTAAAAATTTTAATTAAATTTTTAAGAGAATTAGTAGTTGATAATGGATTTACTCTTATAAGTCATGATAATAAAAAATATAAAATTTCAGAAGTCACTGAAAAATCATTAAACATTAAAATTTTAGATAAAAGCTTGTATGGAAAAATAGTTTTATTTCCAGGGCTATATTTTGGCGAAGCTTACATGAAGAATAAGATTAAAATACATAATGGTGATATTTCAGATTTTCTCGAGATTATTTTAAAAAATGTTAATAATAAAAGTTCAGTTTTTAAGGAATTCTATTTCATAAAACTTTTTCAGAATTTTAAAAGTTTTTTAAAAAGAAATAGTATTATTAATTCTAAAAAAAATGTTGCGCATCATTATGATATTTCAGACGATTTATACAAAATATTTTTAGATAAGAAAATGCAATATTCTTGCGGCTATTTTATAAATGAAAAAAATTCACTAGAAGAGGCTCAAAATAATAAAATAAAATTTATTATTAAAAAGCTAAAAATTAATTCAGATTGTAAAGTTCTCGATATTGGTTCTGGATGGGGCGGACTTAGTGTAGAGATTGCAAAACAAACCGGAGCGAATGTTCTAGGTATTACTTTATCTGAAAATCAACTTGCACATAGTAAGACTTACGCAGAAAGTCAGGACGTAAATAATTTAGTTGAGTTTAGATTAATGGATTATAGAGATGTTAGTGAGTCTTTTGATCGTATTGTATCTGTCGGCATGTTTGAACATGTAGGAAGAGAATATTATCAAACTTTTTTTAATAAAATTAATAGTCTTCTCAAAACTAATGGTATTGCACTTTTACATACTATAGGCAGTCTTGGAACTCCCCGACCAGTTGAGCCTTGGATAACAAAATATATATTTCCTGGAGGATATGTTCCAACATTATCAGAGATTTCTCCAGTAATTGAAAACTCAAGATTATTGATTAGTGATCTTGAAATATGGAGAACTCATTACGCAAAAACATTAAATCATTGGAAAAATAATTTTTTAGATAGTAGAGCAGAAGTTCTAGATATGTTTAATGAAGAATTTATACGAATGTGGGAATATTATCTAGCATCATGCCAATATTCTTTTATATATAATAATAATGTTGTGTTTCATATATTATTATCAAAAAAAATTGATACCGTACCATTAACTAGAGATTATATGTATAATTAGATTCTCATTTCCTTAGTATTTTCTCTTACGATTTTTTTTAAATGTTTAAAGTTTTCATTATCAGTTTTTTGAGGGCTACCAAAAGATAGACATAATAGTCGTGCGACTGTTTGCGTCCTTGCAGATTTAATAGATTGTCCTTCGCTTAAAGATTTATTAACTTTGTGTGATAAAAAAAGATCTGTCATTGTTCTAATAAAGAATACAATATCATTTTTAGTTTTTGCCTTTATGTAGACTTTTATAAAGTTTTCTGGGCTTATTTCATCTAATATTAGCGTTTTGAATATTTTTTGTAAATGCTCATAATTTTTATTTTTTTTATTAATTAATAATTCTATTGGATATATTTTCTTTGAATTTATATAGTTATTCCATTGAATAATTTGTTCGTCATTTTTTGGATATTTATCTAAGGGCATTAATTAAGTATACATAATTATTATTTAATATTAAGATTATACTATGAAAATTATTATAACTTTTTTATTATTAATCTTTTTTGGCAGTTCTGCTTTTTCTGAGGATTATTACAGTAAATTTTATTCTGATTTTAATAATTATAATAAAACTTTTACTCAAAAAATTGATATGAATGAGTCCGAATTCCGCGATCCTAAAGAGCTTAGTCTTCCATGGCTTAATGCCCTTGTTAGGATACCAAAAGCGAATGGTGAAATATTTAGAGGCAAAATGAAAGATTTCTTAAATTCGAATAAAACACACAATACAAAATATAAAACAATTATTTATTTACATGGCTGTTCAGGAATTTGGTCAGGGAGTGCAAAACGAATTGATTTCTTTGCGAAAAATGGTTATGCAGTAATTGCCCCAGCAAGTATGGCGCGAAAAAAATATGCGCAATCATGCGATACCACTATTTCAAAAGGAGGTTTATATAGAAGTGTTTTAAAAATCAGATTAATAGATGCTGAGCATGCAGTTACACAAGCAAAGAAACTTGATTGGGTTGATAAAAATAACGTATTTTTAGTAGGTCATAGCGAGGGTGGAATTACAACAGCAAGATATAACCCAGAAAGTAAAATCGCAAGTGTTACCGCTAGAGTCATTGAAGGGTGGACATGTAACGCAGGGTGGGATGAGTATCGAGGAGTAAACAGTCCATTTAATGAGCCAATTCTCTCAATAGTTGCAAAATACGATCCTTGGTTTCAAGCTGATTACCTGAGAGGTGATTGCGGGCAGTTTATTAATGAGAATAAATTTAGCAAGTCAGTCGTGATAGAAGATGACCCAATCTTATCTAAAAAGCACGGAATAATGCACGATCCTAAAGTAAGAAAAATTACGCTAGAATTTCTAAAAAAAGTAACAAAATAAGCTAATTACAATGAATATCTTTTGTAATTTCTAAATTTAATTTCTCTATACTGTCGTCACCATAATTTGTGAGGTCCTCTAGAGTAACTTTTAAATTTAGTGTTTTGACACCAGGATTCTTAGCCATGTGGCCAACTATAGCTTCATCAGCAGAAACTCCAAAAGTTTTAAGTAAGGCTCTTATATCCTTTTTACACATTTCATCAGACATTTATCGACTCCTTTGTTTTTATATATTACATTACGATATTAGAATGATATGAGTAAAGATACAATCGAAACAATTCTTGAGGGACTTTTTTGGCTTGCTACGGCTTGGCTCACTGTATTTTTGTTTCTTACAATCTTTGCTCTGGCAAATATTGCAGGACAAATGGACGAATATAAGCTTGCTCAGGTCGGAAAATTGGCAATTTTAGGGTTGTCTGTCTATTTATTTGTATGGATATTAAGAGGCGTGTCGGTCAAAAAGTGGTGGTATTAGATATTACTGAAGTTTACTAACAAAATCGTCGGTTTTGATCTCTGGTATCTTTTTTACTTTTCCGCATGGTGTGCCAACATATAAAAACCCTAAAATTTTCTGATTACTTGCTAATCCTAAAGACTTTTCTATATCTTTATTCATTGCAAATTTTCCTGTTCTCCAAATACCTCCAAATTTGAACGCATGGAGCGCTAGAAGAATATTTTGCGCTGCAGCTGCTGTTGAAAACATTTGCTCATGTTCAGGAACAGAAGGGTGGTTGGTCACATTTGTAATTAATATAATTATCATTGGCGCTCTGAATGGGGCTTTTTTGTACTTTATAAGTTTGTCTTCAGAAATATCACCCATATTTTCTTTAGCGTATTGATAAAAAATTTTAGAAAGCTTATCTAATCCATCACCAGTAACCTGTAAGAACCTTGATGGTCTTAACCAAGCATGATCTGGTGCTCTAAGCGCTGCTTTATAAATAATATCCATCTGCTCATCGCTAGGATAAGGCTCACAGAGCTGAAGTGGTGAGTTTCTAGTTAGTATGTTATCAATTTCTTTCATATATTGTTACGGTGCAATCCAATTATATTCATAAGAGTCTTTCTTTATAAGTTCAATTAGCATTCTTTCGTGGCCTTTATGATTCAAAAATAACCAGTCAATCGATTTTATATTAATATTTACTATTGAAAAGTTACTCAATCCTTTATCAATATTCTCAAGCGCAATATCATCATATAAATAATCTTTAGGGTTAGATATATTCTGCCCAGGTGGATATTTATTCAAATAACATAATTTACTCATTCTTTTCGAATTTTGCCATTTGTTTTCAATTTTTTGTATATCTTTTTCATAAGATGTTTTTCCATAGACTCTTAGCTGAACTTTCTTTTTTTTATCATAAAATAAAGCGCATATATCTGCTTGTTCCTCAAGTTGAGATACTTTTTTAGATCTACTATCGGTATGAAAATTTATCATATTTTTTTTTCTTTCCACTCCTCTTAGCACAACATTCCTAGCATCTGGCTGCCCATTATTAATAGATGCTATTGAGAATATATGAAATGGATGACCGCTTTCCGTGAGACTAAGCTCAAGCTCATCCCATATACTTTCAATTATTTTTTCTTCTTTATTCATAGATTATGTTCTTAATCCTTTTCCAATACTTAAAAAATACATACATAGAGAAGCAACAAAAATATTAAAAATTAAAATTATAAAAAAAGCAAAAATAATACTTACATCGGTTATACCAAGCATCGAAAACCGTAAAGCATTTATCAAGTAAAGAATTGGGTTAGCTAAAGCAATTTCTTGCCAAACACCAGGAAGCATAGATACAGAAAAAAATATTCCTCCTAGGTAAGTTAATGGAGTCATTATAAATGTAGGGATAACATTTATATCATCCCAGTCATTTGCAAAGAGTCCATTTAAAAAACCACACATTGAGAATAGTGTAGAGGATAAGAAAATTACAATAAGCATTAGGATTATATTATGCACTGTAAAATTAACAAAAAATTGAGCTGCTAATATAACAACAATACCAACAGCTAATCCTCTTATAACGCCGCCAGTAATAAAGCCTGCGAGTATAGTGTAATTTTGAATAGGGGAGACTAGCAATTCTTCAATATACCGATGATATTTAGAAATGTATAAAGATGATACTGTATTTGTATAAGAGTGTGTTATTACTGACATTAATAATAAACCTGGGAAAATAAAATCGGTATAGGTAAATGAGTCGATTTTTCCAATTCTCTCTCCAATTAAATTTCCAAAAATAATGAAATATAAAATATTAGTAATAACTGGTGGTATTAAAGTCTGTTTCCAAATCCTTGAAAATCTCAAAACCTCTTTTCTTACAATCGTACTATATGCTGTTTTTTGCAAGCTTAAGTTATTTTCCATTTTTATCTACCATCCTTATAAATAATTCTTCAAGTCTACTTGTTTTATTCTTTAATGATTTTACTTTTATGCCTTGTTTAGATAATTCTTCAATTAATTGATTAATGCTAGAATCAGTAGATAACGATACCTCGCATGTATTTTCGTCAATTATACTAATATTGGTTCCATTTAAATTGATATCTTTATCTAATTTATTTTCTGTATATAGAATTAGGTTTTCATTTTGTAATTCGCTTAAAAAGTTCCTCATACTTGTATTTCTAAGAATTTTTCCATCATCAATTATGGCAATATTTTTACATAAATTTTCAGCTTCTTCTAAATAGTGAGTTGTCAAAATTATTGTAGTACCACTTTCGTTTAGAAACTTAAGATAATCCCACATTAATCTTCGCACTTCTACATCTGCGCCGGCT
This sequence comes from uncultured Thiothrix sp., assembly GCA_902595225.1. Taxonomy (GTDB): domain Bacteria; phylum Pseudomonadota; class Gammaproteobacteria; order Poriferisulfidales. Next base: position 86,898 of record CACJPG010000001.1, on the reverse strand, counting down.
GTTGGCTCATCGAGTATAAGAAGTTTTGGCTTATGTATGAGCGCTCTTGCTACCATAAGTCTTCTTTGCATTCCTCCAGAAAGTTTCCGTGAAAATTGATCTCTTTTTTCCCAAAGGCCAAGTTTTTTTAAAAGCTTTTCAGACTCTGGTATTGCTTTATGTCTTAGCACACCATAATAACCAGCTTGGTTAGTGAGTATTTCGCTTATTGGTTCAAAGGTATTAAAATTAATTTCTTGAGGAACTAATCCTATAAATGTTTTTGCTTTAACAAAATTTTTATCTATATCAATTCCATAGATTTTTATATCACCCTCTGTCTTTTTTATAAGTGATGTTATAATACCAATTGTGGTTGATTTACCAGCACCATTTGGCCCCAACAATGCAAAGAAATCTCCATGAGGTATTTCCAAATTAATTCCATGGAGAGCTTTATGACCATTTGAATATACCTTTGTTAAATTATTTATTAAAAGAGCTGGTGAATTCATGATGTATGTTTTTCCTTAAAGAGATATATAATAAACTACTAATTAGATAATGACTATTATGAACAAGAATTCGTATAACTTATGTGTAGCTCCCATGATGGGGCATACGGACGCGCATTTTAGATATTTTCTTAGATTGATATCAAAACATGCGATGCTATATACAGAGATGGTTGCATCAAATTCAATACTTCATAATAAATCAAAGAAATACGACAAGTTAACTCATGAACAAGATAACCCTGTGGGCTTTCAACTTGGTGGTGATGACCCAAAAAAACTTTCAGAATGTGCAAAAATCGTTGAATCTTATGGCTACGATGAAATTAATTTGAATGTTGGCTGTCCTAGTAAGAGGGCGCAGTCAGGTAATTTTGGCGCATGTCTATTTTCTCAACCAGACATTGTTGCCAAGTGTGTTAACGAAATCACCAAAAATTCTTCATTACCTGTTACTGTTAAAACTAGATTGGGTATTGATAATTTAAATGATATCATATATTTAAAAGATTTTATTGATAAAGTTTCTAATTCAGGGGTAAATACTTTTCATCTTCATGCCCGTATAGCAATATTGAAAAAAGGCATTAATCCAAAACATAATAGGACAATACCAGAAATAAATTATGAAAGGGTGTACGAGATAAAAAAACTATTTCCAAATCTTAAAATAATTTTAAATGGTGAAATAAATGGTCCCAATGATGCACTTAATCATCTAAAATATGTTGACGGAGTAATGCTTGGTAGATCGATTTGTGCGAACCCATTTCTGTTAAATGATATTGATATTTTAATTAATTCAGAAGAAGTCGTTGGTAAGAAACGGGTGATTGAGCAGTATTTCGATTATATAAATAAAAACTTTAAAAAAGACGTAAAAATAACTGATTTTACAAAACATTTAACATGCTTATTTAAAGGCTACATAGGCTCAAAACACACTAGAGCATTTATGTGTCACGAGCTAAACTTTGAAAAATACCCTTTAAAAAAGCTAGAAGAATTATTATTTAAGGAGGATCTATGGATAAATGGGCCAGATTTATATTCGAAGGCAATATAAAGTTTGGGAAACTTGATGACGACGATAGTCATATTATTATTTATGAGGGTGATTTATTTGATTCACCTGAAGCAACCGAAAAAAAGGTAAGTGTCTCCGATATTGACCTGCAAAGCCCATGTAGGCCCTCAAAAATGATAGCTTTATGGAATAACTATAAAGCTTTAGCTGATGAAAAAGGTTTAAGTTACCCAGATAAGCCCTTATATATATTTAAATCGCCAACCTCATTTGCTGGTCCAAACGATCATATTGAGCACCCAAAAAATTATGATGGCGAAGTTTTCTTTGAAGGGGAGCTTGGTATTGTTGTTGGAAAACAGGTCAAAGATCTTGATAGTACAATGGAGGCTAAATCAGCTATTTTTGGATATACCTGTATTAATGATGTAACTGCTTTTGGCCTGCTTAAAAATGATCCTAATTTTGATCAATGGACTAGGTGTAAAGGTTTTGACAATTTTGGAGTCTTTGGGCCATACATATGCACTGGGATAGACCCAAAGAATCTTACTATCAAAACTATAATCAATGATAATGAAATCAAGCAAGACTACCCAGCCAGTGACATGATGTTTTCAGCCGAAGAAATTATATTATATCTTTCCCAAAACATGACATTGTATCCAGGAGACATTGTATGTGTTGGAACATCTCAAGGATTAGGTCCTATGGAGAAGGGTTCAAAAGTTACAGTATCTATTGATTGCATAGGCTCTTTAACTAATACTTATGGTTAACTTAATATAATTTAACATAATAATGATTATACGAAGTTATATAATTAAATGAAAAAAATAGCGATTGTCGGATCTGGCATTTCTGGATTATATGCAGCATATTTATTACACAAAACATATGATCTAACAATATATGAGAAAAACAATTACATTGGTGGGCATACTCGAACACTAAATATTAATTATAATGATTCTATAAACTTTAATGTTGATACTGGCTTTATTGTATTTAATAAAAAGAACTACCCTAATTTCTACAAAATGATATGCGATTTAAATGTAGATATTGAACAAAGTGATATGTCTTTCGCGATTACTAGCACTAAACCAGGAGATCCTGAAATAAAATTTAAGGACTTTAATAGCTATTTCGCAAATAAAGCTAGATTATTAAACCCTAAGTATTATAATTTACTTTATAATATCAATAGATTCAATAATTTATCAAAGAATACTCTAAATAGTCTTAATAAAACCAATAACCAAAGCTTAGCAGATTTCTTAAAAATAAATAAATTTTCCAAATTTTTTATAGAAAGTTATATTGTGCCAATGGGAAGCTCAATATGGAGCTGTACACCAAGTCAAATCCTTCAGTTTCCATACCTGTCTTATATTAGATTTATGAAAAATCATGGCCTTTTAAGCTTAATAAATCAGCCTCAATGGTATGTTATTAAAAATGGAAGCAAATCTTATATAGAAGCATTAAAAAATCGATTAAAAGCTAAGATTAGACTAAATAACGAGGTCCTGGGTGTAGAAAGATCAGGAGAAACTATTAAAATTTCATCAAAAAAAGGAGTTTCTGACTATGATTACGTCATATTTAGTAATCATTCTAACGAGGTCTTGAAAATAGGGAATAATTTAGACATTGAACAAAAAGATATGCTTCGTGATGTTAAATACTCTAAAAATAGTGTAGTTCTTCACTCTGATAGCTCGGTGATGCCTAAAAATAAGATGTATTGGGCAAGCTGGATTTACAAAAAAACAGATAAAGACCTCCCTATTCTCACATACTGGATGAATTCGCTTCAAAACATTGATAAAAAATACCCTATTTTTGTCTCACTAAATCCTGGCGAAAAAATAAATAAAGATAAAATTTACAATACACACCAATTAGAACATCCAATTTTTGATTACGCAGCTTTAGAGGCTCAAAATAAAATTCCAGCTTTACAAGGAAGAAATTTAAGTTTTTTTTGTGGTGCTTATCATAAGTATGGATTCCACGAAGATGGAGTGTTATCTTCAATAGAAGCCGTTAAAAAACTTAAAGCAATTGATATTAAATGAAATTAATAAAAGCACTGGTATTTCATAAAAGGATCTGGCCAAAAGCCAACAGCTTTAGATACAGCTGCAACTATATAAGTATTAAATTTCCCTTTGAAGAAAAGGAAAAATCCAGGTTTTTTGGGTTAAACAAATTTAATATTTTTTCTGTTTATGAGAAAGACTATGCAAATGGCCATAGCAACCTGCTTAATTGGTGTGCCGAAGTTATTAATGACAAAAAGCAAGATTGTAAAATTAATAATATAGAGTTAATAACGATGCCTAGGGTTCTAGGCTATGCCTTTAATCCTGTTTCCTTTATTTTTTGTAATAAAGATGAAAAGCATATATGTACTATATTGAAAGTAAATAATACGTTTTCAGAAGATCACTACTACATCAAATTTGTTAATCACGAACTGCGTAAATCTGAACAAAACTATTACATAGAGAAATTATTTCACGTATCCCCTTTCCTACCGAGGGAAGGATATTATAAAATTAGATTTGATAATCAAGATGATTTTATTAGATTTGATATTGATTATTTTGATAACAACGAAAAGAATATTTTAGTTACATCGATTAATGGTGAGAAATTAAAGATTAAAAATAGTTTGTGGGTATTGAATAATTTCTTTAGTTCATCTTTTTTAATATTTAGAGTAATTCTGCTAATCCATTTCCAAGCTACTAAATTATTTTTTAAAAAAGTTAGGTTTTATAAAAAACCCAAACAAAATATTAATAGAATTACCTAATTATGAAAGCAGCGAATAATTTAAAAATTAAAATTTTTATATCTTTATTAAAAAATTGTAAAAAAGGTACGCTTACTATCACTACTCCTGATAATGATGTTATCGAGATTAAAAAAACAACGGATGTTTTTGCAGATATTCATATTAAAAATTGGAAAATAATTAGCAATATGATGAAAAATGGAGATGTTGGCTTTGCCTCTGATTATAAAAATGGTAATTGGTCATCATCGAACCTAAAGAACTTGTTTACCTTTGTCATTATAAATGATGACCATTTGAAAAAACTTCTTTTTGGTGAGTCCTTAGTTCGTTTTTTTTCAAATTTAAAATATTTTTTTAACAAGAACACACTATCAGGTAGCAAAAAGAATATTGAGTCACACTATGACCTTGGCAATGATTTTTATCAAATATGGCTCGATAAATCATTAACTTATTCATCAGCTTTATTTGAAAACGATAATCAAGATTTATATACAGCACAAATGAATAAATACAAAAGAATAAGGGATATTTTAGATACAAACAATAATAAAGATCTTTTAGAGATAGGGACTGGTTGGGGCGGTTTCTTAAATTTTTCTAAAAATCATTATGAAAAACTAGACAGTATCACAATCTCAAAAAAACAATTTGATTATTCAAAAAATTTACATAAGAGCAATAAAAATGTTGAGATAATATACGATGATTATAGGAATATTAACAAAAAATATGAGTCCATAGTTTCAATTGAAATGTTTGAAGCAGTAGGCTATGAATATTGGAATACTTTTTTTGAAAAAATTAATTCTTTACTTGTTAATAAAGGCAAAGCTGTCATTCAGACTATTACAATTGATGATAAATTATTTAATTCATATAAAAAAGGCACTGACGCAATAAGAACATTTATTTTTCCTGGAGGCATGTTGCCATCCCAAGAAATTTTTATGAAATATGCAAAAAATAATGGCTTTAAAGTAATTGATAAATTCTCATTTGGCGATTCGTATTCAAAAACGCTAGATATTTGGCATAAAAATTTTAAATCTAATATTGAAACTATTTCAAAATTAAATTTTGATGAGAAGTTTTTAAGATTATGGGAATACTATCTGACATCTTGCTCATCTGGCTTTATAAATAAGCGAACTAACGTTTATCAATTTGTACTTCAAAAAGATTAAATATGGATAAATATTGGATTATCGGTTCGAGCTCTGGTATCGGAAAAGCTCTTGCAAAAAAACTTGATAATAAGGGTTATAAACTAATACTGTCTTCAAGAAGTGAAGACAAGTTAAACGAACTAAATAACTTGCTGAATAATGATCATGAGGTTTTACCTTTAGATCTATCGGATAAGGATCAATGTCTAAGTATTTCGCGACAAATAGTTGAATCAAATCCAGATTCTTTAAATATAATTTTTATGTCAGCTGCATATAGCCCAGATGATTACTCTGACTATGAGAATATAATTAATGTGAATATTATGGGATTCATGCACATTTTACATGTTACAAGAAGCTTTATGATTAATTCTGCGAACAAATCAAAACTAATAATATGTTCAAGTCTTGTTGCTTATAAAGGACTTCCTTATAGTCAACCCTACTCTATGACAAAAGCTGCTTTATATAATTTGGCATCATCTCTTCACATCGAATTAAAAAATAAGATAGATGTTAAAGTAATTACACCAGGTTTTGTGAAAACTCCTTTAACTGATAAAAATAAATTTCCTATGCCATTTATTATTAGCTCTAATAAAGCGGCTGATATCATCGAAAGAGGCATGTTCTCAAAAAAATTTGAAATTACTTTTCCATTGCCAATGTATTTAATAATGAAGGGATTGCAAACATTACCAAATTTTATAAGTAATTATATTTCTTCATTAGTAAAAAAAGGCACTGATAAGATTTAATTAGTATATTTTGCTTATTAAAATACATGTGAAAGCTAAAAGAAATAAGAAAACTGCCATAATATTTGCCCTTTTTTAAATTTTTATTATAAATATCACCTTCTTTTACCAATAATAACCGGGATTCCTGATGATTCCTCATAAGCTTTTAAGACACTCTTCCAATTAATTAAAAAATCTGGATTTTTTTTTGAAAAATTCATTACATGAGTAATTGGTTTGTATATATTTTCAGTTGTTAACAAATTTTCAATATTATTTGAATAGACCTCCTTATTATTAAAAGCATGAACTTCCATATACAAATGGTCTTTATGCACTCCAAGCTTAATTGGAGTGTTTATAATTTTAACTTTCGTGCCAATATAGGAATTATAGTAAATCAATTTTATGTCTTCATTTCGAAGTCTAACGCACCCATGCGAGACCATCATGCCAATTCCATATTTCTTATTTGTTCCATGAAGCAAATAACCACCATCAACGTTTAATTTTAGAGCAAAATCACCTAAAGGATTATCTGGCCCAGATTTCACTTCTCTCGGCAGAGACTCCCCTCTTTGTTCATGCTCTAAAATAATAGATTTAGGTGGATACCAAGTAGGGTTTTTAACTTTAGTTTTTATAAAGGTTTCTCCTAAAGGAGTTTTCCAATCTAATCTGCCAATACCAACTGGCAAAGTGATAACTTTTGAATTTTCATATAAATCAGAACCAGGCATATAAAAATACATTCTTAATTCTGCAAGATTTAATATTATTCCGTTATAATTCTCTTCGGGTAATATATACATTGATGGAATTATATATTCCGAATTCTCTTCAGGGGTCCAGTGATGCGAATCTTGGTTAGCTATTAGAAGATCTTGAAAACCGGCTTTGTACCTATTAGCAATATCAGCAACAGTCTCGTACCCAGAGACCCTAATTTTTTTAACATCTCCTATGACTGCAGAGCCTTTCTCAACAAAAAAAACTTCTGAACTATAGGAATTAATTGGTAACAAAAAAAATAAAAGTACTAAATTAATTCGACTTAGCAGTTTTTTTAAATAATATACATATTGAAAATAGTATTGTTTCATTATTTTGAATAATATTTATATTTTTCTTAATATTAACTAATTTATCATAAATAAAAAATAGTTTATTTGTATCATAATTTTTTAAAAAATTATTATTATCTTCATAGAATCTAGTCTTACTTTTTAAAATATCAGATTTTTGAAAATTAATTATAGTAAAGAGTATTACGTTTATTAATTGTTCAATATTATATGCAGAAAACTTTTTTGAAACATCGATAATGTTTTCCTCTGAACTGATAAACCTATCTATTTCAGAAAAAAAATCATTTATAATTGAGAAGCTCTCCTTTAGAGAATTATTTTTAATATAATTACTGTTAAGGTTCGATAAAACATAATAGTTATCAAGGTCAATTTTTTCTAAATCGGTTAAATATTTATTAATATCGTCTGTATTAGGGTTATTACATTTTATAATAGAACTTCTGCTAAGTATTGTCGGTATTATAGATTGTATTTTGCTAGTTGTTATAAAAAATTTGGTTCCTGATGGTGGTTCTTCTATGATTTTTAGTAAGGCATTTGATGCATTTATATTAAGCTTATGGCCATCTTGGATAAAAACCACCCTTTTTTCTGATTTTAAATAGATATTATCAAGCACATCCCTGATTTGATCTATTTTTATAGCTTTAGATCCATCTTCGCAAGCTATTGTCACAAAGTTTGGATTATCTTTTAGTTCTAAATTTTCTCTCCCTAAATATAGCTGTGAAACACTTCTAACTAAATCATCTTTTCCAATTAACTTATTACCAGTAACTATTATGCAATTTGGCAAGCGATTGTTGGCTATAAGGTCTGAAATATAGTCAAAATTATCCTTTAACCATGAATGCATAATTAGTTTTATCCGACATGACCAATGTCTTCATTGCTTGATGGGTTTCTTGAAAGATTTTTAAAATAAGATAAGATTTCACTTGGCCCATTTTTCAAGTACTCATCAAGTGATTGACCCTCAAATTCGCAAAAAGATGTTTCAGTTTCAAATATTTTGATTTTACTTAAGCTTGGTAAGTACTCTATTAAAATTTCCCATATTACGATGGCAAGAAACTCAGTGCTAGAACGCCAGGCAAGTTCAGAACAAGTTAGATTTAGAGTTTTATGATCAAACTTATTAATAATAAGATTTTTCGTAATTTTTTTTATGAGGCTATAATCAATTATAAAACCAGTCATGGGATCAATTCTATCCTTTAATGAAATCTCAATATTATATCTGCCTCCGTGAAGATTTTTACATTTACCATCGTGATCTGATATATAATGTGCAGAATCAAAAACAAGTTTTTTTGTAATACTAGAATTAACGCTCTTTGAATAAAACTTTTCATTTAAGCAAGGTATTTCCTCAAGATATTTATTAATAATGCTTCTTATTTTTTTGCAGTCATTAGACGTAGCAAGTCTGATTAAGTTGCTACTTTCATTAATTTCAAGCTTTTTAATATTTATATTAAAAAAAGATAAGATTTTTTCAAAACTTTCGTGCAAGGATTTATTTACATTCTGCAAGAAAATAAAGTTATTTGACGCATATCCTTTCTGTAGAAGTAATATCGAAATATATAATTCTAAATTTCTAATATCAAAACCCTTTATTTCAAGTAGACTTAATTCTTTTTTTGGTATTGTAATATAATTTTTTGTAATAATTTTGTGTGACTCATCGCTGTATGAATTTTCTTCAACAAAATGAAAATTTAATTTTTTTAACTTTTCCTGTATCCAAAAAAGATAATTAAGTTTTCTTACATCCTCATAAATTCGTATATCATTTTCTTCTGAGATTAGAAGACCTAAATCAAAGTAAGCTTTAAGTATTGTTTTTTGATCATCATCAAGTGGTAATTGACCATTTTTTTTGATATGAAGTTTCTTATTTGCTTGATTATGAGATTTGGTTTCTGATATTACAGATTCTATCGGTACTGAGTATTTAAATGAGAATTCTTGGTTGGTTAAACCTTCTTTATTTATTTTCTTTTCATCCGAGGACATTTAATAAATAATTCTCCCTCAAGCTCTCTATAGTTTTTGAAATTGCGCCAACTTCAAAGAGTTGGCGCGTGTATCAAAAGATTGCTTAGAATCCTTGGAAAGGATGATCTGTAGCATCTTTTTTAGCTAACATGTCATCAACTGAAGGCGTACCTTTAACAGCTGCTTCAATAGCACCTTTGGTAGCTTTATAGTTGTTTTCATAAATAGCTTCATCGCTGTTAGCTTCCCAATGAATGAATACGCCAACACATACGTATAAGTCATCAGCTTCACCTTTTGGAATTACTCCGGCTTCAACGCTATCAGCAACCGCCATAGCTACAGCTTTCTGCGCAGGGCCAAACATTTGGACAGCTTGTTTTGCGCCTTTGATTGTAACTTTGTTGAACATCATTGTATTTGGCTTACAAACTAGGTTTGGACCAACTACAGCTAAAAGAGATGTAAAACCGTCTTTGTTGTTACAAAGTCCGTTACAAAATGCTGTTTCTACTGCTGAGCCTCTTGGACCGATTAATAAATCGATATGAGCAATCTCTGCCATAGTTCCTGTTGGGTCATTATCGTTAACTAGACATTCCCCTACTAAAACTTTATTTATTGCCATGATAAAACTCCTATTATTATAATAATTTAAGTAAAATAGTTAATTCTCATTATAAACATCTGTTAGAGACTAACTATAGTATTATAAACCCAAGCGATTAAGAAAGATACTTGCAACAACAACATCTGCTGTAGTACCTGGATTTAACCCTTGTATCTTAAGCTCAGAATCCATTAATAACAACTGATTATTTAATGAATTTGGGTTTTTTGAGCAAGAATATTCCTTAGATAGCTCTAAAAACTTGCTTGAAACCTCTTTAGCTTTATCAATGCCATACTTTCTGGCTATCAGTGAGTCAGGGACAACAGATATAAGATCAAGAAATAATGCGGTCGTTGCATTTTCATCACTATTAAAATTTTTAAAGTATTCTCTCCATTTTGGCGCCAAATTATTGATAATATTGTCAAAATTTTCTTTATATTGTAAAGCTATGTAATCGTATGAACTTGCGTAATTCATCGCCTCCATAAAAGTAAAATTTTTGTTATTTGATGAATTAAGATCAAATTTATCTTTCTCGCCCATGCCTCCTGCTGATGCAAGATTTATAGCTTTATATATTTTTTTTGTCTGCTTTTCGTTAATTTCAGAAATGGTGCTCATCAAATTTTCTTGCTTAAATATTCGATTTTTATCCAAATATAAAGCTTCAACAATGGGCACGCAGAGCAATACAATTCCAAGATTTGCATTGCATCCAACAACGTCCATAGATGCACTTATGCATTCATATACTTTGTCTCCAATATCCATGTTAGGCTCGCAAATAATATCTGAACATGCCATAGAAGCTTGTAAAAAATCTTTATGAGTCATGCCATATGCCGGGTAATTTAATAGCACATTACCTGGCTTTATAGAAAAAACATCTAATTTACAAGCATATTCAAATGCCATTTTTATTTGGGTTTCGCTTAACATATATTATTCAATTACACTTTTTTAAAAAATCATTAATCATTATTTCTGCAATATTTATATCCTTGCAGACAGACTGTATTCCTTTCCATGCAGGAATACTATTTACTTCAGTAACTGTATATCCATCAGGTCCTAACATTATGTCTACACCAGCATAATACATTCCAAGAGCGTCAGAAGAATTGACTGCAAGTTTTACCATTTCTTTAGAAGGTTTAAAAGGTTTACATAATGCGCCGCTAGCAACATTATTAATCCATGAAGTCCCTTCTCTCGCCATTGAGGCTATAACTTTTTTATTTACAACAAATAACCTCCAATCAATAAATTTTTTATCTGGATGACTAATAAATTTCTGAAGATAATAAACTTTATTAAGTGATTCATAATCAGGATGCGGATTATCTGAATTTATGATTTCTAACCCCTTACCTTGTGAACCAAAAATTGGCTTGCACACAAGATCGTTTTCATCATACAAACTTTGGAAGTTCTTTAAATGACTTATATTAGTTGTAACAAATGTTTCTGGTGTTTTTATTCCATTTGCATTTAATATACATGACGTTCTTACCTTATCGACACTTTTTTCAATGCAAACAGTATTGTTGTAGACAGTAACTTTTTCCAGTTCAAGGAAATGAAGTATATCAAGATGGTAGCAAATTTCCTCAAGAGTGCCTCCTGGTATGCCTCTTACGAAAACACCATCAATCTCTTTGAAAGGAATTTCACAATTTTCATATAAAATTTTTGGGTTATCATTAATACTAATTGAGGTTTCATTAATTTTGATTAGACGAACATCTTTCGTATTTTTATTGAAGGCATCAACTAACTGATTTGTATGCCATCCATCATCCTCAGTAAAAATCAAATACATAATGATTTATATCCCAAAGGATTTCTTCATAAGGTCATTATCTATTTTACCGTTAACAAAAGTATTTCCTGTATCTGCGTTAGAGATAATTACTTTACTAGGACTGAATAAATTAGCATCGATTTTAAAAAAATCATAATCATAGTCCTTAAAAATTTCAGCGAAAGGCTTTCCATAGTCATTCGAATTAGAACTTGGCATATTACTGCATAACTCTTTTGCCTCATCATCTGAACAGCGAACGATAAGCTGCGTGATACCCGCAAAAATTATTGCGTCATTTGTCCTTCCCATAGCAGTTAAAAAATCTGGTGATGTTGGGGGTATTGGTGCACTCCCAAAACCCTCTATTACCTTACTCATTGGAAATTTTAGTTCATGAGCTTTGTGGAGGGCTACTTCTAGCACTCTAGAAACAACTTGAATATTCCCAACAATGCTTGATGTTGGTGTAATAATTATAGTTATATTATCTGCGGAGACATTAGTATCTTTGGAAATTTTTTCTATTACATCATCTGGCGGAAAAGAATCGACCTCAAGAACAATGCACGTTCTATCGAATTTGTCTGAGTAATTTATATCATTGAAAAGTGGCTCTTTGAGAGCAAGAGCTCTCCCAGGTCCAGATCCTAAAGCGCTAAATTTACTATCACTTTCCTCGGACTTCAGGCTCCAGCCTGCATATTGCGAGCCAAGGCAGGCAATTACTGGGTCATTTGTGTTTACATGAATTGTCAAAGGCCATTCATTTGTTTGAGTAGAATTTAAAATGTGAACTCTACCAAGACCACCCAAACAAATTTCACTGACTACCCTTCCAGCTTCCATATTGCCTTCAACGTCTAACCCGGCATCAATAATAGTGCAATTTTTATAGCCCTTTTTAATACCTACTCTGTAATAGTCAGATTTATCAATTAAATCTTCAATTAGATGCTGCGACCTTTGGTTTACGCTAATCATTTATACTATCTCTGCGTTATTAAGTTCTCTTTTAAAAAAATCAACTTTTTCTTTTAGAAGCATTTGCAAGTCATCAGTCTTAGTTGATTTTATACATATTGTACATATAGGATGACCAACTTCAATAAAAGTATTTTTATGAGGAATATTCATCAAGAAATTAAATTTATCTAAATCTAAGTTAAATTTAAAGGAATTCTTAGCAAACATTGTCTCGAAAGCATAAGAAATAACTCGATCTTTTAAATTAAAAGAAATACTATTTTGTGCGCATGCTTCAATATGAGCTTCGATAAAGCCATTTAAGAACAAATCGTCATACATGAAACATGTTTGGGTTATCCTTGGGTTTATCTCTAGAAAATAAATATCGTCTTTAATTATAAAATCAATTCCATTAATACCAACAAGTCCATATTCTGATACGAAAAAATTAATCATATGTTCAAGTCTCTTCATATACTTTTTATCAAGTAACACATTTGATTGTGCTCCTGAAAATGTAAAATCTGATAAATTAGTATTTTTTGAAAATATTTTATTTACTCCTACTATTGAAAATTTTTTATCTTTATTTGAAATAAAGATAATTGAAAATACATCACCTTCAATATAAGCTTGGTAAAAATCTGTTTTCTTTTTTTGTTTCTGGATTATATTCTTTTGAATGCCTAAGCCTCCAGAAGAATAAAAGTTTTTCTTTAAAAAGTTTTTTGATTTCTTAGCCTCATCAGGGGAAATTTTTTTTGGAAATTTAATATTATTTTTAGATAACTTTGAAAAAAGTTTTTCATGATTGTATATTTCTTGTATGGTAGATTGCTTGTTTCCTGCAATATATCCAAATTCACTAAGTTCATTATAGTAATCTTTATCAGAATCATATTCACCAGAGACTACAATCAACGTATCATTTTTCCTAAGATTGAGTTTCTCTAATACCAAAAGGACATCTTGATTAACATATCCTCGCTGATCAGAGTTTATAAAATTTTCCCCAACTAAATCGGTATCATTGAATGAGTCTATATTAATAACTCTTTTATTTAGTTTTTTAACTGACTGGCTTATGCTTACAAGTGAATTCCCTATAAATACTAAATTATTTTGAGGAAACATACTCTCTAGCTTCATTTAAAGCATCATTAAAGTCTAAGTAAATAGGTTTATCACTTGTTGCCATTTTTTTTAATAGCTTACTTTGGGCTTGATACTTAACTTGCCCAATTGCTAGAGCTCCTATACCTATGGCTTCCGAAATTGAGTCTTCAAGCTTTTTACAGTCCTGCATTGCATCTAAACCTGCTATTCCTGACGGAGGTACAGCGTTTACATCTGCAGCAACTTTTAGTTTTTTTGCTATTTTTAAATCTTCGCTAGATACAAGCTGTATACCTGCAGCACCACTTGCTAGAACAACGTCTACCTCAGAAACATAATCTTTAAATTCATCATTTGATGCACCCTTAAGTTTAGATGACGAATCAAGATAATTATCAATGCAAAATCTTGCAATCTCATCACATTTTTCTTTTTTTCTTCCTAAAATTTTTACGTCAGCACCAGAACCTGCTGCAAGAACTGCTGCAATACATCCAACAGGTCCAGTTCCACCAAAAACTAGAATTGAAAGATTGTTGAAATCAGTATCGTAATTATTTTTCAATGCTTGCTCTACTTTGGCTATCATTCCAGCTGCTGTTGTAAAAGCTCCACTTGGATCAGCAAACCCAGAGACTGTGAAAGGCGGAACTTGTGATTTTTTGCAGATGTTAAGCATTTCAATTGCTTTATGTGGATCTCTACCACCTACAAATATACCCGTTTTATTTAATCCAGGTGGTCTTGAAAAGATAGTATCTTGCACAATACCTTCGACCTCATTTACTTCTATAGAAGTATAAGGCACACACTTATCCCATCCAGCATCAAATGCCATATTTACATCAAATGGACTTAAATTTTTTGCAGTTGTTAACATATGCATAATTAATGGTTTGCTCATATTTATTCCTTATTAATTTTTTTGTTTATCTGTTTAATTTCATTTTTTTTGTAATTTGATTTAAAAACTGAACCAGTATTTCTTCCTTTAATAATATCAATCGTTAAATCTTTGCATAAAAAATTACTCCTAATTTCTCTAACTAAGTTATGCGCTGAAGTATCGCTATCAGTTAAGATGAACCCTGTAGGTCCCCACGAACTTTGGCCAATACCAGTAAAACCTTTGTTCTCAACAAAGTTCATTATTCTTGCAATATCTGGGTTCGAGTAAACTCCTCCTTGAATAGGAGCAAAATGTGTTCCAACAATCTGTTGGAGCGTTCCAATTCCACAAGCGAAGTCCCTAAAGTTTTTTTCAACTATACTCGGCAAAATTACCATGTTGACAAGATGACACAGCTTTTCTGCTTTATTAATCGGAAAAGGTTTTAATGTTTTAAAAGCATTGAATTCTTTTTTACCGTGCAATCCTTTTTCTCTTTGATTAATTAATAAAACTATTCTCCAATTATCTGGGAAATTATGACGAACTGTTATTTGAGGAAGATCATCAGATTTACCCTTGCCTCCGTCAATTAAAAAACCGCCATGTTCAAATGCCCCTATACCGATACCAGATCTATTACCTCTATCTAAAATTTTCCCGATATCCATCAAGCTTAAATTTAGATTAAATAATTTTGATACAGCTGATCCAACTGCTAAAGCAAGTTGTGTTCCTGAGCCTAAGCCTGAATGTTCTGGGATACTTTTATTAATTTTGATACTAACAGACTCTTCCAACTCATAGGCCTTAAGTATTAATTGGGCATACTCATGTGCTCTCTTGTTATTTTTAGATACATCAGAACGATTGGCTAAAGGTATTTTTGAAACTATTATATCAGTTTCAATACTATCAATAGCCATACCAACACTTCCAAATTTTCTTCCAAGTGAACCATTAAGATCCATAAATCCAAGGTGGAGTCTTGCCGGAGCTACAACAGATACTTTGTCAGAAATTTTCATAAATAAGATACTATATTATTTTTATTTTAGATGCATTCTAGCATTATAAAAAAATTTCAACCATGGAGAAGTATTATCATCGGAATTAACTGGAAATTGACAAATATTTGTATATCTCTCAGGATGCGGCATCATTAGCGTTACATTTCCGTTTACAGAAGACACTCCAGCAATACCCTCAAACGAACCGTTTGGATTAAATGGATACTCGTTGGTTGAATTTCCTGAATCATCTATATAATTCATTAGAATCTGATCATTTTTACTTAAAATTTTAAACTGCTCTTTAGATAAGCTTGCCCTACCTTCCCCGTGAGATATGACAATTGGTAGTTTTGAGTTTTGCATATCCGTTGTAAAAATTGAATTAGATTTATTGATATTAATCATTACTATTCTCGATTCAAATCTTTCACTTTGGTTATTTAGAAAAGATGGCCAATGATCTGACCCTGGAATAATTGAATTTAAATTGGATAAAGTTTGGCAACCATTACAAACACCTAAAGTAAATTTATCATTATTATCAAAGTAGTTTGAAAACTCATCAAAAAGTTTTGAATTGTGTAAAATTTTATTCGCCCACCCTCTGCCAGCACCAAGAACATCACCATAGGAAAAGCCGCCGCAGAAAACCATGCCACTATAGCTCTTAAGACTTTCTTCATTATCAATTATTGAATTCATAGTAACATCCACAGCTATAAAGCCGCTTTTAGCAAATGCATTTGCCATTTCATAGTGACCATTAACGCCCTGTTCTCTTAAAATAGCAACTTTTGGTTTATTTTTTATTATTCCAAATGATTTTGGAATTTCTTTATAAGTAAAACTTTTAGATATGTACAAGCCTTTATTTTCTTTTTTTCCAATGTATTTAAATTCATTTTCTGATGTTATCTTATTATCTCTTATTTTTTGAATTTCATAACTTGTTCTGTGCCATGTTTTATGTAAATTTTCAAGAGACTCTTTAAAAATTTCTTTGTCTTCATGAAGTATTCGCAAATCATAGGATTGATTTAAACAACCAATATTGGATAATTGAATTTCACTATTTATGAATTTTTCTCTGACCTCTTCTAAGAAATGATTTTTTACCTGAATAACAGCTCCTAGTTCTTCATTAAACATATGCTCTATAAGCTCTTCACTAACCCCATTATAATTAATGTTTAATCCAATATGACTTGAAAAACAAAGTTCACAAAGAGTTGTTATAAGTCCACCATCAGATTTATCGTGATATGCAAGAATTTTATTCTCGCTTATTAACTCTTGAATTAAATTAAAAAACTTTTTTATTTGAATAACGTTTTCAACTTTTGGACACTCCGTGTCATCGTTTTTTAGCACTTGAGAGAGTGCAGAGCCTCCCATCCTCATGTGCCCTAGCGCAAGATCAATATAGAGAATTGAGGTATCGGGATCATTTGTAAAAATTGGTTTTACAGCATTTTTTACATTTTCTGTGCTAGCAAAGGCGCTAATTACAAGTGTATTAGGTGCCTTAACATTTATAGTTTTTTCTTTTTCTTGCCAAGACATTTTCATTGATAAAGAATCCTTACCAACAGGTATTGAAATGGATAACTTATTACATATGTTTTTTGTTATCGATTCGGCCATTTTATAAAGTTGATACTTATCAAAATCATTTTCGAAGCTTGACATCCAGTTCGCAGATAAAGAAATTTTCTCAATATTCCCAATCGGAGCACCGCAAATATTTAGTATCGATTCGCAAATTGCCATTTCTGCAGATGATACAGGATCATGTGGTGCTAGCGATGCTTTTTCACCCATAGACATGACTTCACCCTTCTCAAAACTAAAGTCATTAGATATTAGTGAGTAGTCAGCAACTGGAACTTGCCAAGGCCCTACGAATTGATCTTGAACAGTAAGACCGCCAACAGATCTGTCGCCTATAGTAATTAAAAATTGCTTAGATGCTACTGCTGGAAGAGATAAAACTTTTTCTAAATAATCTGAAAACTTTTTATAATCATATTTTATATTTTTTAATTTAGTTTCAGAAGATTTTACATTTATAACTTTTTCATTTTTATCGCCAAACAGCAAACTCATTGGGATATTTATATGATATTGTTGCTTATCTCTTAATATAAAATTTCTCTCATCAGTTGCATATCCTATTAAACCATGTGGACAATTTTCTCTTTTACATATCTCTTTAAATAAATCATAGGATTTTTCTGGAATACATAAAACATATCTTTCTTGGGATTCATTGCACCATAATTCCATCGGAGTCATGCTTGTGTCTGCTGTTGGAATTTTATCGATGTCAATTACGGCGCCTTTATCACTGTCGTTCACAAGCTCTGGTACCGCGTTTGACAACCCTCCTGCACCAACATCATGGATAGAAATTATAATATTCATATCTTGATTGGAGCATCTATCAATGACCTCTTGACATCTTCTTTCCATTTCTGCGTTTTCTCTTTGAACGGATGCGAAGTCAAGTTCCTCATTTTCATTAGACGAATGTTTGGATGACGCTGCTCCCCCACCAAGGCCGACCAACATTGAAGGCCCTCCTAATACGATTATCAAATCAGAATCTTTTATAAATTTTTTCTCAAAGTTAGAATTATCTATTGTTCCAATACCGCCAGCGATCATTATTGGTTTATGAAATCCATAATATGAGTTATTTTCAATTTTTTTTTCATAAGTTCTGAAATAACCTGTCAAGCAAGGTCTTCCAAATTCGTTATTATATGCTGATGAGCCTAGAGGACCTTCGATCATAATTTCTAAGGCGCTCGCTATTCTTTTTGGATATGAAATGCTTTCATTATCCTCCCAAGTCTGAATAAAGTTAGGTATGTTTAAATTGGAAACATGAAATCCACATAAACCCGCTTTTGTCCTAGAGCCTCGGCCTGTAGCCGCCTCATCTCTTATCTCGCCTCCTGAACCAGTAGCCGCTCCAGAAAATGGAGATATAGCCGTTGGATGATTATGTGTCTCAACTTTAATCACTGAGTGAGTTTCTACATTTTTATATTCATAATGATTACAATCATTTATTAATAATTTATTTGTTTTAAATGAACTAATTACAGCTGAATTATCAGAATATGCTTTAATTACATGTTTAGATTTTTCTGGTTCTGTTGATTTGATATGCTGAAATAAAGTCTTATTTTTTTTATCACCATCAATAACCCAGCTCGAATTAAATATTTTATGTCTGCAGTGCTCAGAATTGACTTGAGAAAACATCATAAGCTCTACATCTGTCGGTTTTCTATTTAAATCGCTATATTGATCTAACAAATATTGTATTTCATCACTTGAAAGCGCTAAACCAAGAGTTTCATTGCTTTTGACAAGATAAGGATAAATTTCTTCTTCAGAAATATTGGGCTTATCTATATTTGGAGGTAAAAAATTATAATCTTTAAGATTGAAGAATAATGATTCTGTCATTTTATCAAAAAAATTAGAATAAAACTGAGGATGTTGGATTAATTTATCATTAATATCGTTATCAAAAATAAAAAGTTTAACCTGTTCAATCGCTTTAAGCTTGTTTATGCCAGAAGCATAAAATATATCTCTAGCTTTTGAGCCCCATGATGATTCAACTCCTATTCTTGGTGTTATAAGGAGATATTTTTTATTCGATAATTGATTTGAAAAATTATCAGATAGCAAAAGCTTCTTCGCAATCAAAATTTCTTTTTCATCTAAATCTGATTTTAAATCTAGAAAATATGCATAATATATTGAAAATACTTGATTATTTTTTGTAATTTTTGATATTTTGTCAGCAATTTTTTGATTCAACTGAGACTTAGAGGCTTCTTTTTCAAACAATATAAGCATATCAATACATAGAATTTAATATAAAGAATAATCTGCGTAACTATAGCATTTAATCAAAATAATTTATATTTTTAGACTTAATTATCATATATATTTGTATTGATTAGCTGGAGAACCATTGTATGCCTGAAACAGACATATCTACATTATTAATATTAGCGCTTTTAGTTCTTATTTCTTTTTTGCTCATATTTATAATATACAAAATAAAATCTACCGACCAAGACAAGATTGTTAAGAATTTTGGAGAGCTTGAAGGAACAGTAAAGACTAAGTTGACGGATTTTTTTAGTGAAATCAAGAAGGAGAATGAAAGGTCAGAGGAAAGCCTTGGTAATATGCTTGACAAAATGTCATCTATAGAAAGAACTTTAACTGGGACAAAATCAAAAGGAATAGCTGGTGAGGCTTTACTTGGACTTTACTTAGAATCATCAATAAAAACAGGCGAAGTAAAAAAAGATCTAAAAATAGGAACAAAGATTGTTGAGTTTGCCTGGAAAGTAAGTGAAGGAAAATACATACCAATTGATGCAAAGTTTCCAGAGATTAAAGCATTGGTTGAAGAGCATGATAAATCTGAAGATACTGTCCATAAAAAATCATTATCAAAGAAAGTAAAAGATAAAGTAAAGAAAGAAATTGAAAACATTCAAAAATATCAAAATCAGCCAAATACTATAGGCAACTGTATTTTAGCGGTACCTTCCTCAGCGTTACAAATGTCACCAGAACTTTTAAGTATTGGGAAAGAGTCTAATGTTTATTTAAGTTCTTATAAAGATGTGATAATTATCGCTCATCTTCTTGCTGAACAACATCATAGATTTACTGCAGAAGGTGATATTGGAGCAGAAAAAATAAAAGTTGAACAATTAAACTCTATTCTTGAGAAAATTTTTGCTAAGAGCGATACAATTGATAGAGGCCTTAAGCAAATTTCTAATGCTAATGATGAGATTAAGGACGAAGTTTCCAAAAGTAAGAGAATATAAAAATTGAATTTTACGTATCTTTCTAATTTGCTGTTTATATCTTCTTAATCTATAATCGCCGACCTATTTATACAAAATTTAGTATGTAGTATAATTATGATATTGGGGGCGATCTGGATTCGACGTGGATTGCAAAACCCTAGGTGCATGTCGAGTATATAGCTATTCTCGTAAAAAATGCTATAAATTATAGTTGCAAACGAAGACAACTACGCACTAGCAGCTTAATCCTGCTGGTCATCATTCAGAAACGTGCTTGTGCATTTCAGTTTGGTGTCGCTTAACACAAGATAGCTTTTATTCTCGCCATTAGAATATCTGCGAAACTTAATTGGATAGTGAGAATAAATGTCTGCTCGTTTACTTTATTTTCATGAATTTTGATAACGAAGCTAAACATGTAGTACCGAAGGCAGAGGATTTGCGGACGCGGGTTCGATCCCCGCCGCCTCCACCATACACCCTTCTATAGTATTGATTAGTAGCTACTATTTAATTACTAAAAGGTATGGTAGATCAAATGGTAGACCAAACAGTAAGCCTAATTAAGACCTAAAAAGTTAAATTTAGCATTTCATATATTATTTTAATTCGTCAAAAGCTCTATTAATTATCATTATCGAAGTTTTTAAGATACTTTTTTAAACTACTTTCTCGTAACTCGTCTGCTGTTCCGTCAAAAAGTTTACATGAGCTTTTTATCATAGAGTGTTTGCCAGGTGAAAAAGTAATATACAAATCTTCTGTATCTAAGTAGTAGTCAAGCTTTGGGACTTCTACGACTTTCTTCTTCCAGTTTTTCTCATTATCAGTTTTGTTTAACTTATTATATATTACTAATTTTTTATCAGCTTTTAAATAAAGGTATCTAGGATTATTTAAATAACCATATGTACCTTCTCGGATTCCGATATCAAAATGAACAAGAAAATAATTAGTAGTTTGGTATCTTTTGTTATCCAGAAAATTGTATGTTACAAACAAATTATGTTCTTCACAAAATAAGTTTGTTCCATTCAAATCATCTGATGCAATAACCTGGGAAGCAAAAAAGAGCAAAAAGATTGTGAGTCGTTTGGTTTTCATATCTAAATTTATATAGAGTATTTAATCTTTGAAATAAAGTATTTAATAGCCATCTCTGAAGAAGTAAAAAACCTTGAATCAATATACTCTTCGTTTGAAATGTTATAAATACAAAATTCCCACGTCGCAAAATTTGAATCAAATTCCTCAGGAGAATAATCCTGTAAAATTAGCAAGAAGTCAGTCTGAAGATCTCTCGAGCTAAATTTTACAATACACTCATTTAAAGAAAATTTACATTTTTCAATATAGGGATTATTTATGTAATCACGCATATTCTTATCAAAAAACATTCTTTTTTCTATAAGATTTTTTTTATATAAATTCCTACCAGGTTTTGGCTCTGATGTATAATTTGGCTTTTCTAAACGAGCTTTGTATTCTTGAAAATTTATGACAGACATATCGAACTCAAAATAATAGTAAAACTATGATATTTTATATAATAAAATACATTAACAAGCAATATATACAAAAATATGGGTCATTCAATTATAAAAAAAATCTCATTAGAAATAGATAAAAATAAAGAAAGAAGACACGTAATAATAGCCAATAAAAATATTTCTAAAAGATTTTTATATTCATCGTTAGAAAAGGTTAATAATAAAAATCTCAAAATATACACACCTGATGAATATATTTTTCACTTAAATAGCGAGGAAGTTGGATTCTATAGAAATAAAGATTTAATTTTTTTAGAAAATATACTCACCAAAACACAATCCTTTCTTAGTAAATATAACTATATAGATGAAATAGAAAATATTTATGAAAGTATCAATCAAGTAATAGTAAACAATGAAATACATAATTCCGATGAAAAAAATGTCTTAGAGAAAATAAAATATCTTGAGAAAAATGTATTGTCTTATGAATCAAAAATCTTTTTAGAAGTTATTAAATTATGGATGAAATATACAATTGACGAGGAATCTTATATTAATAAATATATAAGTCTTCTTAAAGAAAATTTTACTTTATTTTCAGATGCAATACATCATGTTATCAATATCCAAGACTTTTATGAAATTGAAAGACTGTGGATTAATAAAAATATTCCAAATGTCTTAAGATATAAAAATGTAAATTTTCAATTAAAAGCAGAAAATGATATTAGTGACATTGATATGGAAAAATACAATTCATATGATTTTTTTTCTCATGAGGACGAATTATCATTTTTAGCAAATGATATATGTATTCAAAATAAAAATGAAAAAATAAAAAATATAGGGCTAATCACAAATGATAGATACTTTGCCAGGAGACTTCGTGCATTACTCGCAAGAAATAATATAGATGTAAATGATGATAGCGGTTGGGTTTTATCAACAAGTTCATGCTGTAGCTATATAAACAATATTATGAATTATTTTTTTGAGGATAATAGTTATTCTTCGCTAAGAGACATATTAAAGTCACCCTACTTTCAAATTAAAATGAGCAATCATGAAAAAAATAAATTATTAGAAAAAATAGTGTTACATCAAAAAGGTAACATAAATATTAATATAGTTAATTTTAAAAATAAAAATAAATTCTTTGATGAATATTTTGAATCCAACACTAATTTAGAAGATAGATGTAGTTTTAATAATATTAAAAATTTTATTGAAAATAAGTTAAAAGATTTTAAATCATACGAAATAATTACCAATGATTCGGCTGGCAAGGAATTTTTGAGAATTTTAGAATTTATTAATATAAATTCTTTTAATCAAGAAAAAAATATTAATGAATGGTGTAAAATTATTAGGAGAAAATTAGAAAAAAACACCTTTTCTAACAAAAACAATAGTAAGGTAACTTATACTAATATACAACAAGCATTAATTAATAATTTTGACAAAATATATATATGCTCAATGTCAAACAAGAACTATCCTAAAAAAATTATAAATAACTTTTCAGAAAAGAATACAATATTTTCAGAGCTAAGTATTTCGTCAAATGTTCTCGAAAAGGAAACGATCAGTGATTTTTTTCAAATTTCAAAATTTTCAAATAGTATTTGTCTTTCGTTTCACAAAAATGATAATAGTGAAATTTTTTCTAAATCTAAATTTAAACTAGTAGCTGATAATATTCTTAATAAAAAAGTTGTTAAAAATAAAATTCCTGATAAAAAACCTTTAATTTTAAGAAATAAATTAATTGATTATATATGTCTAGATAATACTTTTAAAAAGCTAAATTATAAAGATATTGAAAATTTTAGAGATTGCTTATACAGTTTTTATAAAGGAAAAAAATTTCCTGAAAGTTTTTCTAGGGTTAGCAATAAATATTTAATTTTTGGAACATATATACATTCTATATTAAAAAATACAGCAGAGAAAATTGGAAATAATAAAGATGAAAAATTAGTAATAGAAGCTTTAATATCATTAACTGAAGATCTAGAAGATAAATTTTATCTCAGTAACGACATTCCATACGAAATTGAGTTGTGGAAAAAATTAATTCCAGAAGTTGCTAAAGAAGTATTTTGTAATTCTGAAGATATTCTTAGAAGTGATTTTAGGCCAGAGAGGTCTATTTCTCGTATATACAATAATATCAAGCTTGTTGGAAGATATGATCTGAAGTATAAAATGAATGGCCAAGTAGCGATTGTTGACTTTAAAGTATCGTCAAATTTACCATCAAAAAAATCTATAATGGATGGGGATCATCTTCAGTTACCATTCTACGCTCTTATTGAGCCAGATGTTGAACTTTTCGAATATTATTTTATAAATATATCTAAAAATACTACAAAAAGAATATCTTTTTCAAGAGACGATTTTGAGCCAATAATTGAAAATTTAAAAACCTATATAGATGAGATAAATATGCATATAGAAAATAAAACCAAGTTTTCAATTGAAAGAAGTGATGATGATGAAATTAAGCTTATAGAAGTATAAAGTTCACAAAAATATATAAAAAAATAATAAATATTAAAGTAATTGCAAGGCCAAAAAAAATAAAATAATAAGCCGAACTGGATTTAAAATCTCTTTCTCTATTTTTATTAGATTGTATGCCAATAAAACTAGACAAAACACTAAATATTACATCTTTCATTTTTAGTTTATTTTTTGATATCTTTTGCAAGAATAATAGCATCTTCGTAACCATTTGGGGCAGGATAATAGTTTCTTCTTTTTCCAATCTCATTATAACCTAAAGACTGATATAGTTTTAAAGCACTATTATTGCTAGGTCTACATTCTAAAAATATAATTTTACACTTGAGCTCAAATAGTTCTTTATGTAACTCATTCAGAATTAATTTTCCATAACCAAAGTTTCTGTATTCTTTTTTTACACATAGATTCATAATATGGCATTCATCTTGAACTAGTGAAGATATTAAATATCCAATAAGGTTATCATCCAGAGTGAGTACTCTGCATAAATAATTATTATTTATACAATCATAAAAAATTTTCTCTGACCACGGATAACCATATGACTCTTGCTCAATAGCGAGGACATCTACAATATCTTTCTCACTCATTTCTGAGAAATTTACTAGTAAAGAATTTTGAATACTACTCATAACTTAAAGAATAAATTAGATCTTTCCATACTGATTTTTTCATATCATTAGATATTTTATCTGATTCAAAAAGAGTATTAAATACAAAAATCATATCTTTAGTTTCATTAACATAAACATTATCTGATTTTTTTAAATTTTTATCTATCATTTCATTCATAACTTCTTTTTGACATACTATAAAAAAATTACACTTTTTATTTTTTTCTTGATTTGAATTTACAATATCTACCAAATCATCATTTTCTAGTTTTTTTACTGTGGTATCGATCTCTAAATTTCTTATGCTTTTTATAAAACTTTCAATAATGCCTTTGTGTTTTTCAAAAAGTAAGGTTTGTATTATTATATTTTTTTTTATTTTAGGAAAATTAGGTTTTTTTAACCAAATATCAACATTTAGAGCTTTTAAAAGTTCAATTTTATCGTAATATCTTGACTCAATCTCTGTCATGTGGATGAATCATATCAGATTTTTTGTTTAGTTTATTAATAGCATCTAAATAAGATTTTGCAGAAGCAATCACTATATCTGTGTCAGAGCCAACTCCATTTACAATTTCACCATCTTTCTCAATCCTAACTGTAACCTCTCCTAACGAATCAGTGCCATCGGTTATATTATTTACCGAGTATAATTGTAAGTTTGAATTACTTTTTACAATCTTCTCAATAGCCTTAAAAGTCGCGTCAACTGGGCCGCCTCCATTTGAATCACTTTCAATAATTTCTTCGTTTTTTTCTAAAATTATTTTTGAATAAGGCTCTGCATCTGAATCTGTAACAGATTTAATGCTAATTAAAAGGTAGTCGGAAACATTTCTTTCGTTGAAATTATTTGAAATCAATGCATGTAAATCGTCATCATATATTTCATGCTTAATGTCAGCTAAATTCTTAAATTTTTCAAATAATGTATTAAGCTCTTCAGTATTTTTAATTTCGTAACCAATTTCGGAAAATCTTGTTTTAAGCGCATTTCTACCAGAGTGTTTTCCGAGAACGATTTTATTTTTAAGCCAACCTACATCTTGAGCCTTCATTATTTCGTATGTCTCGCGGTGCTTTAAAACACCGTCTTGATGAATACCCGATTCATGAGCAAAAGCATTTGCTCCAACAATAGCTTTGTTTGGCTGAACTGAAAACCCAGTAATACTTGATACTAATTTGGATGCAGGCACTATGTGGTTAGTATCAACCTGAGTTTCACATGGAAAAAGATCTTGTCTTGTTTTAACAGTCATTACAACTTCTTCCAAAGAGGCATTTCCTGCCCTCTCTCCAAGGCCGTTAATTGTACATTCAACTTGTCTTGCACCATTCATTACTCCCGATAAAGAGTTGGCAACAGCTAAACCTAAATCATTTTGACAGTGCGTTGAGAAAATAGCTTTGTCTGAATTTGGAATATTATTTATTAGCTTTTTAATGAGTTCTCCGTACTCGCCTGGAATACAGTACCCGACCGTATCTGGTATATTGATTGTTGTGGCTCCGGCGTTTATAGCTTTTTCTATAATAGAACATAGAAAATCAAATTCTGATCTTCCCGCATCCTCAGGAGAAAACTCAATATTATTTGTATATTTTTTAATTCTTTTTATTGCAGAAACAGCTTGGTCGATTACCTCTTGTTTTGACATATTAAGTTTCTTTTTCATGTGAATTTCAGAAGTAGCAATAAAAGTGTGAATTCTTGAACTTTCAGCATATTTCAAAGATTCTCCTGCAGCATCAATGTCTTTATCAATTGCTCTTGCAAGTCCACATATGGTGCTTCCTTTAATTGTTTTTGCAATATCACTTACAGCATCAAAATCACCTTTGCTAGCTATTGGAAAACCAGCTTCAATTACATCTACATTTAATTTTTCTAATATTTTAGCAATACGAAGTTTCTCTGAGCCAGTCATAGATGCGCCAGGACTTTGCTCTCCATCTCTCAATGTTGTGTCAAATATGACTAATTTTTCTTTTTTCATAGACATATTATCTCTGCTCTTTTTCGCTAAAGATAATTTTTCCTTTTTTATATTGTCTGTAAAAATTCAATACCAAACCAGATAAAGAATAAATGATCGCTAATAATAAAAGCACCATTGGTGGATTAATTAAAGTAATGAATAACACGAAAATAATAAATAAAAGCCAATAAAATTTTATTTTTTCGCTATCTCCAATATTTTTAAAGCTAAAGTAGGAAAATTTACTGATCATTAAAAACGAAACAACAAGAACAAGAAATGCAGATATTTCTTTATAGAACAACATCTCAATATTCGTTTTACTTAAAACTGTATATGATAAACAAACAAGAGCTGCTGCAAGTGGGCATGGCAAACCAATAAAAAAATCTCCGCTTTTAGTTGAATTAAATCTGGCAAGTCTCAAGAGCACTGAAACTAAGTATAGCGATGAAATTATTAAACCTAATTCAAGCCAAGAATTTATGAAGAAATTTATATCTTTTAAAAACCATTGATACAAAATAATTGCTGGCGCTATCCCAAAGGATATGACGTCAGCAAGACTATCATATTGCGCCCCAAACTCGCTTGTTGTTTTTGTAATACGAGCCACTCTACCATCTAGACCATCTAGAACAAAAGAGGCAAATATTAAATTAGCTGCAATTTGGATATTATTATCAAACGAATAAATTACTGAGAGGAATCCGCACAAAACAGATCCTGTTGTAAGTAAGTTTGGTATTAAATAAATTTTATTTCTTATCATTTTTTATACGAGCGAGCACACAAACATAATAAAATGTTTTGCTTAAATTTAAAATTCTATTACTTAACAAGATTTACAACAAGATATGCTAGAAAAGCATAAAATCCCCAGAAAAGTATAAAATGTAAGATTCCACTGTCTAATTTCATATTTTTTTATCCGCTTATTAACCTTTATATTTATAAAATGATATCCTAGTTTTTATTTTTATCAACTAATTTGTTAGCGCTGATCCAAGGCATCATGGATCTTAATTTGGAACCAACATCCTCTATTGAATGCTTTTCCCCCGAATCACGCATTCTGTCGAAGTTAATATTACCAGATTTATACTCGTCAATGTATTCCTTTGCAAATTCCCCACTTTGAATTTCTGCTAATATCTTTTTCATTTCATCTTTTGTTGAAGAATTTACAATTCTTGGGCCTCTAGTTAAGTCGCCATATTCAGCTGTATTAGAGATTGAATAGCGCATATTTGCAACACCTCCCTCATACATTAAGTCAACAATTAGTTTAAGCTCATGTAGGCATTCAAAATAAGCCATTTCTGGTTTGTAGCCAGCCTCAACTAATGTTTCAAAGCCTGCAAGTACAAGCGATGTAGCACCGCCACAAAGAACAGCTTGTTCTCCAAATAAATCTGTTTCTGTTTCCTCTTTGAATGTTGTTTCAATAACACCGGCTTTTCCGCCTCCATTTGCTGAAGCATAAGATAAAGCCAGCTCTTTACTATTTCCAGACGGATCTTGCTTAACAGCAATTAATGTTGGAACACCACCGCCAGTAAGATATGTTGAACGAACAAGATGTCCTGGACCCTTTGGCGCTATCATAATAATATTTGTTTCACTACTTGGCTTAATAGTTTCAAAATGAATATTAAATCCATGTGCAAAACCAAGAGTTGCTCCTTTTTTTAAGTTTGGTTCAATTTCGTTATGAAAAACATCAGCTTGATTTTCGTCAGGAATTAAAAGCATAACTAAATCCGAATTTTTTGTTGCCTCTGATACACTTAAAACATCAAATCCAGATTTTTTTGCTTTGTCTGCAGATTTTGATCCATCATGCAGGCCAATAATTACATCAACTCCAGAATCCTTTAAATTATTTGCATGAGCATGCCCTTGTGATCCAAATCCAATTATTGCAACTTTTTTATTTTTAACAATTGATAAGTCTGCATCTTTATCATAATAAATATTCATTTAGTTTATCTCCCCATTTTTTATTAGCTACCTATACCCACCGCTCCAGATCTTATTATTTTAATAGCAATATCTTTAACAGTGTTAATAAATTCATTAACGTTTTCTGGACTATCTACACATTCTATTATCGCATGACCATTTTCTGCTTTATGTATTTTTAAAAACTCATTTGTCTTTAATGATTTTAAATTTTCATTTTCAGTATCAGAATCTTTGATTTTAACAAATACAATTTCTCTTTCAATATGATCGCTAGACGTAATTTCAGATACCTCAATTACATCAACAAGCTTATCTAGTTGTTTTACTATCTGTTCAATAACTGCATCATTTCCTGAGGTAACTATCGTCATTCTTGAAGCTGTTAAATCCTCAGAAGGAGCAACAGACAGAGATTCAATATTAAAACTTCTTGCCGAAAATAAACCAGCAACCCTTGATAGAGCTCCAGACTCATTTTCTAGAAGTACACTAATTATATGTCTCATGATTTATCCGTTATATCCACTCAATTTTAGGAGAGTATCATTTTATTGTGTGCAGCCCCAGTAGCAATCATCGGAAAAACATTTTCATTTTGATCAGTAATAAAGTCTAAGAAAACTAATCTATTTTTCATATTAATAGCATCTTCAAGTGCCGACTCAACATCTGAAGATTTTTCAACTTTAATACCTACATGCCCAAAACTTTCTGCAAGCTTTACAAAGTCAGGAAGAGCATCCATATAAGACATTGCGTAACGTTTTTCATAAAAAAATTCTTGCCACTGACGAACCATACCCATATATCTATTGTTTAAGTTTATAATTTTTATAGGTAAACCATATTGTAAACAAGTTGAAAGCTCTTGAATACACATTTGAATGCTTGCTTCTCCAGTGATACAGCAAACAAGTGAATCTGTATTAGCAAATTGTGTTCCCATTGCAGATGGTAATCCAAAGCCCATAGTTCCAAGTCCTCCAGAATTAATCCATCTTTTTGGTTTATTAAACTTATATAGTTGAGCCGCCCACATTTGATGTTGGCCGACATCTGAGGTTATAAAAGCGTCACCCTTTGTAACTTTATATAAGCTATCTACGACAAATTGAGGTTTTATAATGTCGCTGTCTTGATTGTACTTAAAAGAGTCTTTCTTTCTCCATTCATTAATTTGGCCCCACCATCTATCAATATTTTTTGGTTTTAAATTTTTGCTAATTATTTCTTCAGAAAGTTTATTTACAGCTGCCTTGACATCTCCGTGTATTGGAATATGAGCTTTTATATTTTTTGAAATAGAAGATGGGTCTACGTCTATATGGATTACGGTTGCATTAGGACTAAATTTATCTAATCTACCTGTAATTCTATCATCAAATCTTGCTCCTACTGCAATTAATAAGTCGCAATCATGCATTGCCATGTTAGCCTCATAAGAGCCATGCATACCAAGCATTTGAATAAATTGAGGATCATCTCCAGGAAAACAACCTAACCCCATCAATGTGTTCGTAACAGGAAAATTAAGATATTTCGCAAATTTGGTAAGTTCTTCAGATGCATTGCTATTTATTACTCCCCCGCCAGCATAAATAACTGGTTTATCGCAAGATAATATCTTTTCTGCCGCTTGTTTAATTGAATCATCACTTATCTCAATGATTGGGTTATACGAGCGCATTTCAACCGAATCTGGATAACTGAACTCACATTTATCCTCGGTAATATCCTTCGGAATATCAACCACAACTGGGCCAGGTCTGCCTGTAGTTGCAACATAAAAAGCTTTTTTTATGGTGCTTGCCATATCCTTAACGTCTGTAATCATAAAGTTATGTTTTACACACGGTCTTGTTATTCCAACCGTATCAACCTCTTGAAATGCATCATTTCCTATTAAAGCTGTTCTTACTTGTCCGGTAAATATGACAATTGGGACAGAATCCATATATGCGTCTGCTATTCCAGTAATTGAGTTTGTTGCTCCTGGACCTGATGTAACAAGAACTACCCCAGGTTTATCCGACGATTTAGCAAAGCCCTCAGCTGCATGAACCGCGCCTTGTTCATGCCTAACTAAAATATGGGAAACTTCATTCTGCTTATGAAGCTCATCATAAATATGAAGGACGGCTCCACCAGGGTAGCCAAAAACTAGTTCGATGCCTTCAGCTTCAAGACATTTAACAAAAATCTCAGCACCAGTGAATTTTTCATTATTATTATCAGTATTTTGCTTCATTAAGTTCGAGTAAATTATTACTTAAGCTTTTTGAATTAAAAAGTAAAATTTACCGCTATCCTCTTTTGAGTCCATAAGTTTGTTCCCTGTTTGATTAGAAAATGCCTCAAAATCTTTTATCGCCCCAGGATCTGTAGCTACTACATGCAATATTTGCCCTGTTTCCATAGTAGATAATGATTTTTTTGCCCTTAAAATTGGTAATGGACAATTTAGTCCACAAGCATCTAATTCTTGGTCATACTCGGCCATATATAATCTCCGTATTAATTAATTAACTTAAAAAATGTATGTTTTCACTTGAATGTCCACATAAGCAAAATAGGATATACTTAATAAACTATCGTGTAAACATTAACATTATTATAAAAAATACTACTTATTTATGAAAGTTATTAAATATGTACTAAAATTACTAATAATATCCATGCTTTATGGTTCTCTTGCCTATGGGCATAATATAAATGTCCCTAATATTGGTGATTCCTCCTCAAAATTTATGAGTATTTCTCAAGAAAATCGGCTTGGAGACTTAATATATTCGCAGATTTTAGGGTCATTCAGGCTCATCTCGGACCCCATGGTTACAAGCTATATACAAACTCTTGGCAATAGGCTATTAGCATCTAATTACAAAAGCGCTATTAATTATAGGTTTTTAGTAATAAATAATCCGGACATTAATGCTTTTGCGGCACCTGGCGGCATAATTGGTATTAATTCAGGTATTATTCAAAAAACAAAAACTGAAGCAGAATTAGCTGGTGTACTAGCGCACGAAATAGCGCATATTAAAGCGCGTCATTTATCTAGAATGTATGAAAAATCTTCAACAATAGATATTACAACTGCATTATCAGTCATTGCTGCTGTGGTAGCTGGAATGTATGACAATGACACTATTGGCAAATCGTTGACCTCGTTACAAGGATTTGAAGTTCAAAAAAAGATTAACTATATAAGAGCTCACGAGTATGAGGCAGATCGAATAGCAGTAAATATTTTAGCAAATGCAAATATAAATCCAAAAGCAATGGGGTCATTTTTCCGTACCCTTCTAAAAGAAACGAACGAAAATAATCAGACTGAGTTTTTAAGAACCCACCCTCTTACAAAAAACAGAATTGTTGAGACCGAAACTCTTGCTTCTAAATATAAGGGAAAATTCACAGATGATAGTTATTCATATCAGTACATCTCTGTGAAAGTAAGCCTGGATCAATTAAATACCAGAGACTTTATTAAACAATATAAATACGATGGTGATATCTCGAAAATGACGCCTTCAAAAGTTATTGACGACTATGCATATGCTTTAGCTTTGACAAAAGAAAAAAAATATAAAAAATCATCTATTGTTTTAAATAATTTAGTTAAATTTCTTGACAGCAAAGAGTTAATTGAAATAAAAAACTATACATTAATATCTCTTGCAGAAAATTATTTGAAAAATGATAGAGCGGAGCAAGCAATATCAATACTAGAAGACTTAAATAATATTTACCCCACAGATAATACAACATTATATTATTTATCAGAAGCTTATATAAAAAATAAAGAGTACAAAAAAGCTCTTAATAAGCTTCTTCCATACGTAATAGAACATAAAGATCATAGGCTCATTATCAAAATAAGTGAAGCGGCTTATCGTTTAAATGAAACTTCTCTAGGGCACGAATATAAAGGTGATTATTTAAAAATGATTGGAAGTCTCAACTCTGCAGCAAAATTCTATAGGTTAGCGCTTAAATATAATATGAAAGGAAGAATGATAGACCAACGAATTAACTCAAAGCTAAAAAGCATTGATAAGATACGAGAATCAAAAGATATATTGTAATTTAAATTATATCTTTACAAATGATAGCTACTCTCACCGTGTGTTCCAAAGTCACAACCTTCAGTATTTTCTTCTTGTTCAGATACCCTTAAACCAACTAAACTATTAACAAAATATACAATTACAGAAGTTGCTATAAGAGTATAAACACTAATGCTAACAATCCCTAGAACTTGAACCTTTGTTTGCGACCAAATATCTCCGTCAAGGCCTAAACCACCGAATGTGCTTGATGCAAGAACACCACATAAAAGAGTACCTAGTATTCCGCCAACACCGTGAACTGCAAAAACGTCAAGGGAATCATCAATACTTAAAACATTTTTTATAAATCCAACAAACCAATAGCATACAATACCTGATGAAATTCCAAGGATTAAGCCGCCGAATGGACCAATAAAGCCTGACGCCGGAGTTACTGTAGCTAAGCCAGCAATCATCCCCGTAATCATACCAACAAGACCAGGTTTGCCATTTTTATACCAATCTATAAACATCCAAGTTAAAGTTGCTGCAGCAGCAGATATATGAGTTACTAACATAGCCATTCCGGCAGATTGGCTTGCAGAAAGTGCTGATCCCGCATTAAATCCAAACCAGCCAACCCAAAGCATTGAGGCTCCAACCATTGCAATAACTGGACTATGTGGTGGTTTTACAGAATTAGGGAAACCTGTTCTATTACCAAGAGCTTTTGCTATAACTAATGCCGATATTCCAGCTGTTGTATGCACAACTAACCCGCCAGCAAAATCCATTACTCCAAGATTAGCAAGCCATCCTCCACCCCATACCCAATGAGTCACTGGGCTATATACAAGTACTAGCCATATTGCAGTTATTAAAATAACAGCAGAGAATTTAATTCTTTCAACATACGCCCCAACTACCAAAGCTGGAGTAATTATTGCAAATGTCATTTGAAACATTACAAAAAGCGTTTCTGGAATATCTCCTGATAAAGACTCAATGTTTATTCCAGATAAAAACATTTTTTCTAAATTTCCAAAATACAATCCGTCGCCATTGAATGCTATTGAATAACCACATACAAACCAAATAATTGATGCCAAGCACGCTATAACTAGACATTGCGCTAAAGTAGATAATGTGTTTTTTGAACCAACAAGACCTGCATAAAATAATGCTAATCCAGGAAGTGTCATAAATAGTACTAATGCTGTGGATACAAGTATCCAAGCGGTATTTGCTTCGTTCATTGAGTTCGCTCCTCGTTATTATTATATTATTCGATTATTGTAAGATATTTTTTAATTCTCAACAATATTTCTTAGAGTTTTTGGTTCCAAATCATAATTTGGTGATATCGCTTTATGAGGGCATGCATGAACGCATGCATAACATCTTATACATTTATCTTCGTTAATATACAATGTGTTATAATACAAACCTGAAGTAAATGCTGGATCAATTCTTTTGATATCTGCGAATTTACCATTTTCTTTTACATCTCCAAGTTTTGCTGTCTCCACTATACAGTCTGCAGTTGGCTTAACTAATAAACATTCATCACAAAGAACGCATTTAGAATTATCAATAACAGGTGCAGGTGATCTCGCATCCTCAAACTTATCAAAAAACATTGACTCTTCTGAGACGCCCGCTTCTTTAAGAACTTTTGCTCCAGCATCAATCATTGGAGGAGGACCACAAAAGAAAGCTTTGCATGATTCGGCTTTCACTATGCCAGTTTTTAAAAAATTTTCTTTAAAAAAATCTGTAACGAAACCTCTTCCACCTTCCCAATCAGAATCATCGGGCTCTTCACTCAAAACAGGTATAAATTTAAAAGTGAAACCTTTGGCCCATTTTTTTTCAATAGCTGAAATTTCATCAACAAGGTATAAATCTTTCTGTTGTCTGGCACCATAAAAGAAATAGCAGTTTCTTTTTACTTGACTATGAGCAGCTTCTTCAACTATTGCATTTATCGCGCTCATACCGCTTCCACCAGCTATGCAAACCATATCTTCGTTTGACTCGTCAATTTTAAATTGCCCCATAGGTCCAGATAAAACAATTTTTTGACCAGTCCTATCTTCATTTAAATATTCTGAAAATAAACCACCAGGAACCTGTTTAATAAAAAAACTGAATTCACCTTTTTTTTCGCTATTCGGTCCCCTCGCAAATGAAAATGCTCGAGGTTTGTCTAGATCGTCAACTTTAAGAGTTCCATACTGCCCTGCATGTGATTCTAAGTATTCATTATTATCTAGCTTAACTGTAAGTAAAAAAGTGTCATGTGTAAGATTTTCCATAGATGTTATTACAGCATCTTTTATTTTAACTCTACTGTTCTGAACATCAGGATGAGGCGCGGACGCTACTTTTGTTTCGCTATGAGGGACTCCGTTATTTGGATATATAAAATCACTTCTTGACGCCATTTACACTCCTTGCTTAATAGCTTTTTTTGTCATCTCTTCACTAGCTTTTTCTATTTCAACTAGAACTGAGTAAAATGTTGGACTTTTGCCAAAGTCAGTCAACATTTCAGAGTTTAAATTATTTACATTTAAACCCCCAGGTGTATTACTTCCTTTAAATTGTTTTTGCGTTGCGCAAACACCATCTAATAAACCTTCGATTAAGACAGCATAGCAATATGTTTCACCATTATCATTATATAATCTTACCAAATCGCCATCTTCAATTCCTCTTGCTTTTGCATCACCAAGACTTATTTCAACTGTTGGTCTAGATTGCATTGCTTGTAATCTTGGAACAGATTGAAAAGAATCTCCAATGAAATAGTGAGAAGCGCTACTCAACACTTGGATTGGAAATTTTTCTTTATTTGGATCGTACTGTCCATTAATTTCGGGTACATACTCTGGAAAAGGGCTAACATCAGGGTATTCCGCAGTTATTGCTTCACATTTAATCTCAATCTTTCCGCTAGGAGTTGGCCAACCATTTTTCAGAAAATCTCTTCTTTTTGATCCTGTTGAAGCTCTTGCCCAACCATTTTTAACCACATCATCGTAATCTATGCCTTCAGTTAAGCAATTAAATCTTTCGCCGTCTTCATTTTCTGCCTCTAAAAGAATATCTTTAATAATTTCTTCATCTGTTTGCGTGAAAGCATTATCAGTAGAGTCAACATAGCCCATTTTATCAGCAAGCATTCTAAATAATTCGGTGTTATTTATACTCTCACCTAGCGGCTCAATAACTGGTTTATTTATACCTAAAAACCATGAGCCATATGCCCAGTGACAATCTGTTCTCTCTAGTGCAGTGTCTGCAGGGAGAATAATGTCAGCGTACATACATGAGTCTGTCCAGAAAGTTTCGTGCACAGTTATGAATAAATCATCTCTCATCATGCCTTTTCTTACATTTCCTGAGTTTGGAGTGCAGTTTGCGATATCGCTATTATAAACAAACAGTGTTTTTATCGGTGGATCTAATTGGGCGCCATCATCACCAATATTATCTGCGAGCGCTCTTCCAATCTGAACCATATTCACAATTCTTTTTTCTGCTCTATTCCCGAGATCAGGTCTATGTAATTTTCCGAGATCAAAACGTAACCACATTTCTTCAAGTTGGCCAAAAGCAACTCCACCACATTTTTCTTCTCTCCATGAACCGTTAAAGCAAGGTAAAATAAGAACTGCTCTACACATTTGCCCCGAATTTTGGTGTCTATTTAATCCGTAGTTTGCTCTTATATAAGATTTTTTTGTTTTTGCATACTCAATAGCTAGATCTTCAATATCTTTAGCCTTAACGCCAGTAATTTTCTCAGCCTCTTCTAGAGTATAGTCTGGTAGAACTTTTTCAACAAACTCCTCCCAACCATGTGTTTGTTCATTTAAGAAATCAACATCATGTAAGTTATTATCAACAATTACTTTTATCATTGCGTTTGCTAAGAACGCATCAGTTCCGGGCTTAGGTTGAATATGTACATCTGCAAACATAGTTGTTCTAGTTTTTCTTGGATCTACAACAACTAATTTCATACCCCTTTCTTTTGCTTCTCTAATGAAAGGTATTGAATGTACGCCAGTACTCACAAGATTTGTTGCCCATAAAATCATTAGCTCACATCCGTCACGTGCTGCTTCACCAACATGAGGACCATTTGATAAGCCGTATGTATATAAACCAGCCCACATGGCTGCGTATATGCATATTGATTGTTCTAGACGTGCAGCTTCCATTTTATTAAAGAATCTTTGGTCCATTGTCCAATATCCAAGCATTCCAAGAGTTCCTGAATACGAGAAAGGTTGAACAGCTTCACTTCCGTATTCTTTTATAGTTTTCTTAAAGTCGTCAGTGATTGCTTCAAGGGCTTCATCCCATGATATTCTTTCAAATTTCGCACCAGGGCCCTTTGGTCCAACTCTTCGATGCGGATACAATACTCTATTTTCATTGTAAACAAGATCAATGTAGTGATTTACCTTGTTACATAGATAACCTCTTGTGATTGGATGTGATGGATCGCCTTGAACGCTAACAGCTTTACCTGTTGTGTCATTTTTCGTTACAAGCATTGAGCACGTGTCAGGGCAATCATGCGGACAACATATATGGTGTATAGAATGGCCTTCCGGTGGTTTTATTTTTGGAACATAATTAACTACCGAACTTGAAAATTCTTTTGGTTTAGCTGCCATTTCCTCTCCTTTTCTCCACTCTCAGAAATATACGACTATGATATCTATTATAGCTATTTTTTTGTAAAGACATCAAATCTATAAATTTACCTTCGTATAAGATATATTATTTTTATATCTATATAGTAATACATTTTTTCGAACAATAAAATACATACATAAAATATACATATCCTCTATAAGGCATATAAATAAAGGGTTAAATAGAACTTTTATTAAGTAATTTTGATGTTAAATATATTGAGATTAATAGTATACAACATGGCAAAATCGCATAAACAAAAGGTAGCAGGACATCGTTTCTAGCGATTCCAGGCACATATCCCAAAAAACCAAGAATTGGCAAGGAAACACCAGAGGCAATAGCTAAAGCAAATTTTGATAAAAAATTACTTATAGAATAATAACTTGAAGCATAATCTTGATTATTATTCGAGTTTATATCTTCTGCAATTATTGCAGAGGGAAGTGCTAAATTCGCTCCAACAGCTATTCCTGACAAAAGACAAATAATGAAGAAACCAATAATATTGTTTGGTTCAAGAAAAAATGCCCAAATAAAGGACAAAAAGGCAAAAATCATACTTAAAAACCATGAATATATGCTGGAAAATTTATTTGATAAATATTTCCACAATGGCATTGAGGCAGCCCCGCTAAGAAAATATATAAGTAAAAATAAACCCAAATAACTTTCGGCATTTAAATAATCTCTGACATAAAATATTATGATTGTTGCTGGAATTGATGTAGCAAAGCTATTGAAAAAATATGAGGTAAAAAATAATTTTACCCTAGGATTTTTCAGTATTTTTCTAAAATTCCTATTTTTTTGATTATTTGTTGGTTTCTTAATTTCAGCAGCTCTATGCCAAGAATAAAAAAATATCAAAGATAATGCTGTAAGAACTATTAAAATGATTGAAAGAATATGGAAATTATTGTTTTTAAAATAAATGTATAGTAATGGCGGGGTTATCGAAGCAATCAAAAGTCCAATTAAACTAATCCCTTCTCGAATTGTCATTACAGTCACAATCTTTTCTTTGTGAATGTTCCAGACACCACCAAAAGCTTGAACATTTATTATTACCATACTAAACCCTAAAGTACATATAAATACACTAAGAATAAACCATAAAAGAATATTTTCATTTAAAGGGTGAAATATCATCCAAAATCCAAGTAGCAAATTGGCTGCCCCTATGTAGATAAATTTATCTCTTAAATAGAAAAATTTATCACTCACATAACCTATTAAGGGATCTAAAAAAGCATCTAAAAGCCTTAATATTAATAGAGAAATTCCTATTGCCTCAATTTTTATTCCTAAATTTGTTGAATAATAATCTGGGGCATGAATATAAATTGGTATACCAGCGAAAGCAAGTGGAAAAACAATAATGCTATATTTAAAAATACTAAAAGTTTTTAAAGTTTGCATATTTTAAAATTACTGGACTTAAGAAAGATTTACAAGAACTATTGGTGGGGCGTATAGGATTTGAACCTATGACCCTCGGCTTAAAAGGCCGGTGCTCTACCGTGCTGAGCTAACGCCCCAATAGTGTTTGAGATTGTACCTTTGATTAATATTATGACAAGAGATATTTTTTCTATACATAAGTCAGATATACAATGTTTCGTCTGGAAAATTATTGTCTAAAAAACCTTGTTTCCTCAAATCACAAGATTCACATTTTCCACAAGCTCTTCCCTCTTCATTGGCCTGGTAACAAGAAACAGTTTTTTTATAGTTTACTCCAAGAGAATGTCCAAGCTTTACTATCTCTGCTTTACTCAAATTTACTAATGGTCTATGAATTTTGAAATTACCGCCTTCAGAACCTGTTTTTGATCCGATATTTATCATTTTTTCATATGCTTTCAAAAAATCCTCTCGACAATCAGGGTATCCTGAGTAATCAATAGCATTTGCGCCAATAAATACGTCTTCGCATGATAATGTTTCTGCCCAAGAACAAGCAATAGAAAGAAAAATTATGTTCCTCATTGATACATAGGTTGACGGAATTTTATTACTTGAATCGTCAATAACGCTTTTATCAGCCTCAGTTAACGCTGAAGAAGAGAAGCTACTGAAATCTATTTGGAAAATTTTGTGCTTTTTACAATTGTAAAATTTTGAGTAATAGTGCGCGGCACGAATCTCAGATTTACTCTTTTGACCATAGTCAAAAGTTATTGAAAAACATCCAAATCCTTTATTAACAGCATATGCTAGAGAGGTAACTGAGTCCATACCGCCTGATAATATGATAACTGCATTCTTTTTACTCATTATCTTCCCCTCACATCCCCCCATATATATTTATGAATTTGAAGTTGCAACGTGACGTTCAAGCTATCCTCTAAAATCCATGAAGCAATTAATGAAGGCTCAAGTTTGTCGTGAACTGGCGAAAAATATATATTTGGGTGATTAGTGAGACTATTATTAAATATTATATTTTTTGACCACTCATAATCATCTTTTGTTTCGATAACAAATTTAATCACATCAGTGAGTTTTATTATTTTAAGATTTTCGATAATATTTTTATC
This sequence comes from uncultured Thiothrix sp., assembly GCA_902595225.1. GTDB lineage: Bacteria > Pseudomonadota > Gammaproteobacteria > Poriferisulfidales. The sequence continues at coordinate 46,395 of CACJPG010000001.1, read as the reverse complement.
ACTCTCATTTGAAGATGGAGTTTTAATATCCATTACTATTTCTACATTTTTTGGAATACTGCTGATATCAACAAGACCGCTTGTCTCTAATGAAACATAATATTTATTTTCTAATAATTTATTAAAAAGAATGTTTATATTTTTTTGAACTAAAGGCTCGCCACCGGTGACCGTTATATACTTTGTTTTATAATTTTCTATTTTATTAATGATATTACTTACGCTGGTTTGCTTTCCTTCTGTAAATGCATATTCGGTATCGCAGTATGAGCAGTCAAATGGACATCCCGCTGTTCTAATAAAAACAGTTGGTTTTCCAGAATTTTTAGCTTCACCTTGAATAGAATAAAATATTTCGTTTATCGAAATGCTTGGATCATCTTTCATTTCTTTTTCTCATCTACCCTCTACATCCATACTTTTTATTTTCTTCTCAGCCAGTTGGGATAGACTTGTATTAGGGTAATCCTTCACAATGCTTGAAAAAATGAATCTAGCTTCCTTCCATTTTTTTATAGAATAATAACAATAGCCAATTTTTAATTTAGCATCTGCGACTTTAGAGCTGCTAGGATATTTTTCAACAACACGTGCAAAATTTACCATTGCATTTCTATAATCACCAATTGCATATATAGATTCACTTAGCCAGTATTGTGCATTTGCCGAATAATTACTCTCTGGAAATAAATATAGAAAAGCATTGAAATAATCCTCTGCTTCTTTATATTTTTTATCTTTAACTAGTTGAAAAGCATTTCTATAAAGTTCTATTTCTGTCTTAGACTCGTAAATTGAGAGGCTTGCCATAAAGTTATCGTTTTTATATGGTTTTGCAAGATCTAGCTCATTTTCATCTCTTGGAATGATATCTTTTTTTTCTTCCAGGACTTCATTTTTTCCATCTACCTCATTTTTAATTTGGCTAGATACTTCTTTATTTTCATTTAGCTTATTTTGATCTTTAATTGTTTTCTGATCTTTGCTCGTTTTATTTATCGATGATGATTCTGTGCTATCAAGTTTTTTCTCAAGGTTTTGGATTTTATTTAATAAATCCTGATAAAGTCTATCTTGCTGATTTTGAATTATAGAAATTTTGTTATTAAGCTGTTGGTTTTCTTCTGTTAATTGCTGCATTTGCGTTCTTATCATCTCAAGTCTCTCATACATTCTCATGAGAGCTTCATCATCAGCCATTGCATTTGTTTGAAGAGCGATAAAAAAAAATAAATAAAATATTTTTTTTGGCACTTTAATTTCCTGTGTTGCTAAATACAATTTCAACTCTTCTGTTTAAAGAGTGTGATTCCTCAGTAGTGCCAGATGATGCAAGATTTTCTTCACCGTAACTTACAACTTCGACCGAATCAATTGAAACACCATTAATAAGCATTAGCTCTTTTATGGTTTCTGCTCTTTTTTCACCAAGGGCTAAATTGTAAGCTCTTGAACCCCTTTCGTCAGCATGACCCTCGATTCTAATAGATGCAGTTTCATTATTTTTTAAGTATATAGAATATTTTTTTATAATATCTTTATCTTCGTTTTTTTCTACAGAATATTTGTCATAATCAAAGTAAATAATATTATTTCCAAGGGTATATCCTTTTTCCTCATTATAATCGAGATTTATACTATCTGCAGAAACCACCGTATCAACTTCACCTTCCTCAGATTTTGTTAGCATTGGTTCAGTTGTAACAATAACATCTGGGTCTTTCTGATTTAAAACATTACAGGCAGGCAATGAAATAGTTATTAATAGTAAAGCAAAATATCTTAAAAAATCTTTTTTCACAATAATCTCCATGTTAAATTTAATGAGACCAAATAGGTTCTCGAACATCCTCTCCAGATAACTCTATTTCTTTTCTTATTCTACCATCATTACTCGTGGCCACAAGAATACCTTTATTAAATTTTTGTGAAGCAAATAGTATCATTTTGTTATTTGGAGCAAAACTTGGAGCTTCATCAAGTCGGCCCGAAGATATTATTTTAAGAAAATTATCCTCTAACGAATAAATAGCAATTTTATGTCCATTACCACCATTATGAACTAATGATAAATATTTTCCATCTGATGAAACATTAGTGTCTGCATTGTATGACCCAGTAAAAGTTAATCTTTTAGCTTTGCCAGATCTTATAGATTTTAAATAAATATGTGGTTTTCCACTCCTATCAGATGTGAAAAAAATTTTCTTTCCACTTGGATGCCACTCAGCTTCTGTATCAATTCCAATACTGTTTGTAATTCTTTTTTCTTTCTGCTCAAGAATACTATATATGAAAATTTCCAAGTTTCCTTTTACTGAAGAAGTGTATGCAATAAATTTACCGTCTGGTGACCATGCTGGCGCACTATTTGAATTATTACCTTCCAAAAGTTTTTTTCTCTCTCCTGTAGCTAAAGTTTGAATAAATATTTCTGGTCTATTATTTTCAAAAGATACATAAGCAATTTTGTCATTTTTTGGTGACCAAGTTGGAGACATCAGTTGTTTTGATGATTTATAAATTGCCACAGAGTTAAAACCATCTATGTCTGCCACATGAAGTTTATATATTTTTCTATTTTCTTTATTTTCAGTGCTTATATATGCAATTTTTGTATCAAAAACACCTTTTATCCCAGTAATTTCCTCAAAAATCAAATTACTTATTGTATGAGCAACTTTCCTTTCACTGCTTTTTTTTGACAATCTTATTTTATATGAAAACATGATATTTTTTTTAATAACATCGTGAAGATTGAATTTAATAAATTCGTATTCTTCGTCTTTGAAAATACTTGCTTTAAGTAAAAAGTTTGCTCCGGCTAGTGTCCATAAAGCATATTGAGTGTTAGTATTTTTTATAGAGGTTTTAATTTTTGATGAGTCTAAGATATTGAAGTAGCCACTTCCATAAAGATCATTTTCAATAATACTTGAAAAATTCTTTGAGGAAAAAATTTCAGAATCCCCTTTTATGCTTATTATAATAGGTAATGCACCTATTTCTGCTTTTTGAATTTTTATTTTCAATTCTGAATGCGCGCTACTTATAAAAGATATTAAAAATAAAAATAATAAAACTTTTCTCATTTATTTTGGCTCCTCAAATTGTAAAACAATATCTTCTTGAAACACTTCAATATCTGGGGCAATAGGTAATGGACTAGATTTCCATACAGCATTAATAAGAGAATCAATATAAAGCGAGTCCCCTTTGCAACCGTGAATTTTAACACTTGTTACTTTACCACTTGGCAATTGATTTACAATTGCAGTACATATCTCATTATGTTTTGTGTCATGTGGAATTAACCAGTTATTTTCAATCTTGGTCTTAATAGATAAAATATATCTTTTTTCTGCATCACTAAGCTGTGCATTTCTTATTGCTTGCTGCTTTATTAAGGCCTCAAGTCTCTCGATTTCTCTCAACTCTCTTTCTAATTTCTCAAGTTCATACGTAGCAAGCTTTTCCATCTCTTCCTTTCTTATTTGATCCAGCTCTTCTTTTCGTTTTTTCTCGGCTTGCTCTTTTCTTAATTTTTCTTCTTCTGCTTTTCTTTTCTCGTTTTCAATTCTTTTTTTCTCTCTGCTTCTTTTTTTTTCTGCTTTTCTGCTAGCAACCTTTCTTTTTTCTTTTGAGCTTCTTCTTTTCTTTTTCTTTTTTGCGCTTCAATTTCTCTTTTCTTTTTTTCTATAAGCTCTCTTTTTTTCTGTATTTCTTCCAAACTTATACTTTTGAGATTTACAAATTGAACATCATTTCCATTTTCAAAATCATCAGTATCTTTTTTTACGAATGCTGAAATATTTAAATCTAAGAGAATTATGAGCAAAAAATGAGCTATAAAGACTTTTATTGTGATTGAAAACTTTTTTTTATTTCTACTTTTCATTTATTGGTAAAGTTATTAATCCTATATTCTCGACACCACCTTTATTTAAGATAGATATAAGTCTTATTACTTTTTCATACGAGATTTTTTTATCGCCTTTTACGTATACTTTATCAATTTTTTTATTTTTATAGATAGAAATGATTGTATCTGCCAAGTCTTCTTCATTAACTTGTTCATTGAAATTATCTTTTTGAATTACTCTAATTATTCCCTGCTCATTAATTTCAACAATTAATGGCTCCTTAAATTTAGAAATATCAACATCGTTTGCTTCAGTTGTTGGTAAATCAACTTCAAGGCCTTCATATAGTAGTGGAGTGGTAATCATAAAAACAAGAAGTAATACCAGCATTACATCGATATATGGAACAATATTTATTTCTGCCATTAATCTTTTTTTAGCTCGATATCTCATTTTGCTCATCTTTTGTCGGTATATGTGTCCTTTGAAGTATTTCAGTTAATTCCTCTGAAAAATTTTCATATCTTGCAACAATCATTGATATATCTTTATTAAATTTGTTATAAGCTATGACTGCAGGAATTGCTGCAATTAGTCCTAATGCAGTAGCAATCAAGGCTTCCGATATACCTGGTGCGACAAGTGCTATTGTTGTTTGCGAGGTCTGACTTAATGATTGAAAAGAATTCATGATTCCCCAAACAGTACCAAGTAAACCAATATAAGGACTTACAGAGGCAATTGTAGCTAAAGTTTGAAGATCTGATTCGAGAGCCTCACTTTCCTTACTTATTTGAACTTGCATCGCACGAAGAGATGTTTGAGGAATTACATCAGGAGTAATTTCCTTTTCATCTCCATGCAAAATTTCATATCGGTTAAAGCCAACGTAAAAAATTTGTTCTATAGCGCTTTTATCTCTTTTCTCTTTTATTTGATCATAATATTTATGCAACTGCATGCCAGACCAAAATTTTTTATCAAATTTAACAGTATATTTATAGGTATCTTTAAGTTCCTTTTTTTTTACAAAAATAATAACCCAACTCCATATTGATAACCCAATGAGAGTTAGCATAACGAGCTGAACTAAAAAACTTGCATTTAATGCTAAATGTAATAATCCATTCATATATTATTATTTAATTCCTTTATAATAAAATCAGGTATAGGTCTAATCTTATTATCGTTATCTATAGAAACTATTTTGCACTTTGAGCTTATTATGTCAATTTTAGAGTTATCTTTAATTTTATACACATTTTGCTCAAAATCTAATGACGCTTTTTTTAAATTATTTATGTTAGTTTCAATAGTTAGAAGATCATCTAGAAATGCTGGATTCATATATTTTATTGAGAGGCTATGAACAATGAACTTTATTCCAAATTTTTCATTAAGATTAGACTGAGAAATCCCTAGATCTCTTAACAACTCTGTACGACAACGCTCTGTAAACTTTAAATAATTTGAATAATAGACAATACCGCCCGCGTCTGTATCTTCGTAATAAACTCTTATATCAATTTTATTATTGAGCATATTTAATTATTTTAAAAATCGCCCTTCATGTAGTCATCAAGACTCATTACAACTAAAACCGGCTTTCTATCCTGTTTAATAAAGAGAATATCAGCACCATCCTGCTCTTTTGCGTCATATATAAGCTTAAAACCACCGCCTCTACTTTTGCATTCGCCTAAAAGTTCTTTTGATGATTCATTTCTACGAAGCTTAATATCACCTTTAAAACCCTCTTGTAGACCAGATAAAGGTATTCTTTTTGCATCGTAAAAACCCGCTTCTTTCAAAGAGTTTACAACTTCTCTTTCAAATCTCTTTCCCTTGTCTCTCTGCATTTTTGACATTTTGCAATCTCCGAAAATTTATAGATTTATTTTACTTTAATTAAAGGTCTCTGGGTATTTTGCATTTGAATAGACATTTTGAACGTCATCTAGCTCTTCGAGAGAGTCTTGAAATTTCGTGAAGTTTTCAGCTCCGTCATCATCTAATTCAATTTTTGTGTCTGCATGCATTTCAAGTTCTGCATTGTTAAAAATATATCCTTTATCTTTTAAAACCTTAGCTATTGTCAAGAAATCACCTTTATCCGTATGAATTTCAACGTAATTTTTATCACTTACTACATCTATTGCACCGCTTTCTATTGCTAGATCAATAATTTCATCTGACTGTGCTGTGTCCTCGTAAGTAATAACTCCAATCTGATTAAATAGATAGGAAACTGAACCGGAGCTGCCCAAATTCCCGGAAAATTTAGAAAAAGCATGTCTAACAGCCGCAACCGTCCTATTTTTATTGTCTGTTACACAATCGACAATTACTGCAACTCCTGAAGAGCTATAACCTTCATACGTTAACTCTTCATAATTAACTCCCTCTAAATTACCAGTACCTCTTTTAATGGCTTTTTCAATTGTGTCTTTATTCATATTGCCAGCGAAAGCCTTATCAAGAGCTAGTCTAAGTCTTGGATTTGAGTCTGCATCTCCACCACCATCTCTAGCAGCAACAGTAATTTCCTTGATTAATTTTGTGAATAATTTCCCACGTTTTGCATCTTGTCTCTTTTTTCTATGTTGTATATTAGCCCACTTGCTATGACCTGCCATATCTCATCCTATAAAAATTAAATTAATTCAAAAATTGCTTGCCTATTTGTATGAGAAAAAACTTTTTCAGCAGCTTTAACTCTTGTTAGCCATTCAAAACATTCATGCTCATTATCATCCAGCTTAATATCTATTTTATCATCTAATTCTAGCTTAAAAACATATTCAGTATTATGTGTAACTCCTTCCTCATATTTATGTCGCCACATTTCATATATTTCAAAAACATAATGCTTATTACAATCGATAATATCTGAGGAGTTGATGCCAGTTTCTTCATGTAATTCTCTTATTGCAGCATCAATTGGTTTTTCGTTTTGTAACAAACTTCCTGTTATCGATTGCCACATATCATCATGACCTTTTTTCTTAAGAAGAAGAACATCTTTTTCTTTAGTGTAGACTAAAAGTAATATTGATTTAGGTATCTTTTTCATTGTCATTGTTTTTTTTATCAATTTTAATACCAAGATCTTTAATCTGATTTTTATCAATAATACTTGGAGCGCTTGTTAAAAAGCAGGATGCCGTTTGTGTTTTTGGGAAAGCAATTACGTCTCTAATTGATAATGATTTTGTTATTAGCATTATAATCCTATCTAGGCCAAAAGCTATTCCACCATGAGGCGGGCATCCAAATTTTAAAGCGTTTGTAAAGAAACCAAACTTCTCATTTATTTCGTTTTGATCTAAATCTAGGGCTTTAAATATCTCATTTTGAATATCTTTATCATTTATTCTTATTGAACCTCCGCCAAGTTCTGTGCCATTTAAAACTAAATCATAGGAATGAGATAAAATACTTTCTGGATTCTTTTCAATATCATCAATATTTTTATATATTGGCATTGTAAATGGATGGTGAAGACATTTAAGTTTTTTTGTTTCCAAATCGCGCTCAAACATTGGGAAATCAGTTACCCAAACAAATTCCCAATCACCTGTAACTAGATTCTTTTCATGAGCGATTTTTTCTCGAAGACCACCAAGTACTTCATTAGCTAAATTTGATGTTCCTGCGCTAAAAAATATGATATCTCCATCACTGGCACCAACATATTCTAAAATGTTACCTATGACTTTTATATCAATAAATTTTAATATTGGTGATTGGAGGCCGTCTTTAAGATCTTTTGTATTGTTACACTTGATATATGCAAGGCCTTGTGATCCTTTACTAATGGCATATTCTGTATATTCATCAATGTCTTTTCTGGAGAGATTTGCTTTTGACGGAATACATAAAGCGCTAACTTTATGACCAGGCTTTGATGCAGGTTCAGAAAAAACATTGAAACCACAATCTTTCACAATCTCGCTGATAGTCTTAATTTCAAATGGAATTCTTAAATCAGGTCTATCAGAACCAAATCTATTCATCGATTCAGCATAGGATATTTGCTTAATGGGAAGACTGATTTTAATATTTAAAACTTTGTAAAATATCTCGAAAAATAATTTTTCAATAAGGTCTATGATATCTTTTTGGTTTATGAATGACATTTCAATATCAAGCTGGGTAAATTCAGGCTGTCTATCAGCTCGCAAATCTTCATCCCTAAAACATTTTGCAATCTGAAAATATTTTTCATATCCCGCCATCATTAGCATTTGTTTAAATAACTGAGGAGATTGTGGTAACGCATAAAACATTCCTTTATTAATCCTGCTCGGGACAAGATAGTCTCTTGCACCTTCAGGAGTTGCTTTTGTTAAAATTGGCGTTTCGATTTCTAAAAAATTATTACTTGAAAGATAATTTCTAATTAAATTTGTAATATCATTTCTAATAATGATATTTTTTTGCATTTTTTCACTCTTCAAATCGTGAACACGATATTTTAAACGAATGTCTTCGTTTACGTTATCATCAAATTGAAAAGGCGGTGTTTCAGCTTTAGATAATATTGTCATTTCATTAACAACAACTTCAACTTTTCCGGAGTCTAGTTTTAAGTTTTCTGATCCAGCAGGTCGTAATCTAGGCTTACCAACTATTGAGATTATATACTCATTACGAACTGACTCGGCTATTTTAAAAAATTGTTTGTTATCAGGATTGACTACTACTTGTAAAAGACCTTTAATATCTCTCAAGTCAATAAATATCACTCCACCATGATCTCTAACTTTATTGACCCATCCACAAACGATAATTTCTTTATCGACTAAGGATTCATTAACTTCACTAGAATAATGTGTTCTCATTCTTCTCATCCAAATGGAGATTATCTTTTATTTTAATAATACCTGTTTCTTCAACAATTGCTGTAATTCCGCCCATTCCCTGCATAGCATCATACATTGCTCGACCTAGTAGATTTTCAATTTTTTTACAAGGTTTGCAGTCTCCAGTACCAAGAAATTTTGCTTCACCAATTCTAAAATATTTACCTTTTAAATTTAAAATATTAAAACCCGATACCAATAAATTCCTTTTAAAAAAATACATTATTTTCCTTATTATTTTTGGGTCACATTCATTTGCTAGCGACAAGATAACATTGATATGTTCTTTTTGCATCAATGTAATCTGTCTTTTTTTTGATTTTTTCAATGTAATCTTATCACCTTCAAGACCTTGCTCCCTTATTGCCAAAACGCTATCAAGGCTGATTATTCCATGTTCTTTGTCTCTAACCCCTATCCATTCAAGTTGACCAGAAATCATTGCTCTTTCAATCACCAGCTTTCTTTATTATTTTCTCACTTTTCATATATGGTCGAAGTACCTCAGGAATTTTAATATTTCCATCATTATCAAGATAATTTTCAACCACAGCTGCTAAAGTTCTTCCGATAGCTAATCCAGAACCGTTTAAAGTATGAACGTAATCTTTCTTTTTAGATAACTTATCTTTATATTTGATATTTAGTCTCCTCGCTTGAAAATCTTTAAAATTACTACAAGACGATATTTCTCGATAAGCTTTCTGGGAAGGAAGCCAAACCTCAATATCATAAGTTATAGAGGAGGAAAATCCTGTATCACCTGAACATAGTAATACTTTTCTGTAAGGTAATTTGAGCATCTTTAAAATATTTTCAGCATGCCCAACGAGCTTATTTAGAGCATCACTTGAATCCGAAGGTTTTACAAACTTAACTAGCTCTACTTTATCAAATTGATGTTGTCTTATTAATCCTTTTGTATCCTTGCCGTATGATCCTGCTTCAGATCTAAAACATGTAGATAAAGAAGTGTATAAAATTGGCAAATCAGTTTCTTCTAAAACTTTTTCTCTTAGAATATTTGTTAAAGGAACTTCTGAAGTTGGTATTAAAAAAAAATTTTCTTTATTTTTCAACTCAAAAAGATCTGACTTGAATTTTGGCAGCTGTCCTGTACCAACTAAAGCTTCATTATTTACAATAAGTGGAACATGTACTTCCTTATAATTATGTTCTTTTGTATGTATATCAAGCATAAATGATCCAAGAGCACGATGAAGTTCAGCAAATTTATCAAATAATATGCTAAATCTAGTTCCAGACATTTTCGTTACAGCTTCTTGATCATATTGACCTAATAATTTTCCTATCTCATTATGTTCTGGATAATTTTGATTCTCATTTTCAAGTAAATTTATATTATCTGAATAGTACTCAATCTTATTATCATCCTCTGAGCTTCCGATGGGGACAGAGTCATCTAAAATATTTGGGATATTCAGTAAAAGATTTTTGAATTTTTCTTCAGCTTCTAAAAGTAATTTTTTAATGCTCTCTAACTTTAAATTTATTACCTCTACAGATTTTGTTTTTTCTGTCGAATCTTCTCCGTTTGATTTAAGAATACCTATTTCCTTTGAAAGAAGATTTTTTTTATTCTTTAAAGATTCATTTTCTAAAATTAGCTCTTTCCTATCTGAGTCTATTTTTAAAAATTCACCTTTATCCAGCATATAATTCTTATTTTTTAGATTTGATGAGATTGCTGATAAATTTTCTTTTAATAATTTTGGATCAATCATTCTATTTTCCTAAATTATAACCATATAAACAAAATAATATTGATAGCGTAATTGACGCTAAGCAATAAATCACTAATTTTATATACATTTCTTGCTGTATTAGGCTAACAGATTCCCATGCAAAAGTAGAAAAAGTTGTAAATGCAGCCAAAAACCCTGATAGTATAAAAATTTTTATATTTTCAGAAACTATAAAGTTGCTTTGTATTAAACCCAACATAATTCCAAATAAAAATGAGCCTAAAATATTAACACTAATTATAGCTACAGGAATATCAAAAAAAATAAAATTCTTTAAGGGGCCTGTTGCGACAAAGTATCTAGCTAATGAACCTAAAGCGCCTCCAGAAGCTATAAAAAATATTTTTAACATTTAATTATTCTGGTTTCCATATGCCAAATGCTTCCGAGCTTGGCTGTGGTTTATTATCTTGACCAGAACCTCTTAGATCGTCAGATACGTATCTTATAAATGAAGAAAGTTCGTTTATTACCTCATTTCTTTGATCGTCAGTAAAATTTTCTTTTGAGACAATAAATCCAATTATAGCTGCTAAATATTGACTAGCTACTAAATGATCAGAAGTAGCTGGGTCATGTTTTTTAAGCACTTCTACTACATTATTTACAATCTCCGTTGATAGACTTAGTTCTGCCATATTATCTCCTATTTTATTTATCTATGATTACATCAAAATTTTCTGGATATTTTGTTTTGAACAATATATCTAAAAACTGCTCATTCTTTTTAAAATTACTAAAATTCATTGTAACACTTTGATCAAAGTCATTCATAAAAGAAATTCTTGAAATTTTTCCGTCAATAATAACGAGAAGGAAAACATTTCTCTTAACTTTTCCATTTTTTGGTGTAAATTTGACATGATTTTCATTATTAAGAGTGTATGTTTTGATATTGAACTTTTTCTTAATAAGATTTTCATCAGTCATAATATCTACTATATTTTGATTTGACAATTTGTTTGAGCTTTGAATAATGATTTGTTCTAAATCTTCATCATAAGTGGTAAGGAATTGACCATCAGATATAAACTTTATTTTGTTAGGTCTAATATATTCTAATATGTATTTAGATTTTTTTTTATAAATAATACTTCCGTTGCTTTCTTTAATTAGTGATCCATTTTCATTATAAGTATACTGTTTGAACGACGCTGAAAAAGACTTAAGATCGTTAATAAATTCAAAGTAATCGATATTTGAAATAGCTCTAGCTTCCATGGTAAAAACTAAGAAACAAACTAAGAGTAGAAAAATACTTTTATGTTCTCTAATTTGGCTTAATAACATTTCTTGTGCCATTTTTTTGTATTGCAGTAACAATTCCCATTTCTTCCATTTTCTCAATCATTCTTGCTGCTCGGTTATAACCAATTTTTAGCCTCCTCTGTAAATATGAAATTGATGCCTTTTCACTTTCTAATACAATTTTAACTGCATCATTATATAGATCATCATCGTCATCTGAAGCTTCTCCATACAATGATTTTAAATCATTATTATTAGATTCATCTATAATTTCATCTAAATACTCGTTCTCAACACCGTCTTTTAGATAACCTATAACATCTTTTACTTCCTTATCAGAAACATAAGCTCCATGAATTCTTTCGGGCGTGATGTTGCCAGATTGTAAATAAAGCATATCTCCGTCACCTAGCAAATTTTCTGCTCCTGCTTGATCAAGAATTACCCTAGAGTCAGTTTTTGATGAAACCTGAAAAGCAATTCTTGATGGTATATTTGCTTTAATAAGTCCAGTAATAACATCAACAGATGGTCTTTGAGTTGCAAGTATTAAATGAATTCCTGCAGCCCTAGCTTTTTGGGCAAGTCTAGCAATTAATTCTTCAACTCTTTTCCCAACAACAAAAAATAAATCAGCGAATTCATCAACTACAATTACAATTTGTGGTAATTTTTCTTCTTCATTTAATTCGTCACTAGCAATCTGTTTGTTAAAGCTATCTATTGTTCTTACACCGAATTTTGCTAACAATTTATATCTTCTTTCCATTTCTTTGACTGCCCACATTAATGCATTCGCAGCCAAATTCATGTCAGTAACAACTGGCGTTAGGAGATGAGGAATGCCATCATACACGCCAAGTTCCAACATTTTTGGATCAATCATTATCATTCGTACATCTTCTGAGCTTGATTTATAAATTAAACTTAAAATCATAGAGTTAATAGCGACTGATTTACCTGAGCCAGTTGTTCCTGCTACAAGGAGATGTGGCATTTTTGATAAATCTGCCATAATTGGTAAACCTGAGATATCTTTGCCCAAGCCAATAGTAAGCTTTGATGGAAATTTTTCAAATGTCTCGGACTTAAGAATCTCAGACAATCTCACTATTTGTTTATTCTCGTTTGGTATTTCTAGTCCTATTACATTTTTTCCAGGTATAACTTCAACAACTCTTACATTTGATACAGACAATGCGCGGGCTAAATCTTTTGAAAGATTTGTTATCTTACCGGCTTTTACTCCTGCTTCAGGCTCTAATTCAAATCGCGTAATTACTGGTCCCTGATTAACAGCAACAACACTTACCTTAACTCCATAGTCTTCAAGTTTTATTTCCACTAATTTCGATAATGTCTTCAACGTTTCTGCATTATAAGTATGATGTTCCTCTACAGAATCATTAAGCAAGCTAATTGGGGGGATTTTTCCTGAAGAGCTAGTCTCAAAAAGCTGAAATTGTTTTTCCTTTTCAACCCTATCAGAATAGTTTGAAATTTTTACCTCAGGCTCTATTTTTATATCATCTACTTTTTTCAGCTTTTCTAATTTCCTTTTAAATTCTAAATCCCTTTTTTCTGTGTGTACTTCTTTGTTAGAGAATACCTTCAAAGGTATACTCCTTAAAAATTTTATTGAATTTAGAGAAAAAATAATTATATAGCCGCCTACAAGCTCAAATACTTTTATCCATTGAAGTTTCAGCCATAAGGATAGGCTAATTAAAAAGATAAATACAAGAAGAATTGTTGAGCCAACTAGACCAAGATTTTTTATTAGTAACGAGCCAGATAAGTCTCCTATAAAGCCTCCTGAACCAGCCTCAAGATTATTATTAGCAAAATGTATGCTTAATAATGCACATGACGAGAATAAAAAAATAAAAAAACCAAAGTATCTTGATAAATTATTATTATCATTTGTATCTTGCTTATGATAGATCAAAAATGCTGCAAATATTAATAATAAAGGTATCAAAAAAGATGCTTGCCCAAAAATAAAGTATAAAGTTTCACTTAAATATGAACCGAACAAGCCGCCTAAATTTTGAAGTTCTCCAGAAGATGAATTTATCCAACTTTTATCATTTCTGTCATAGGTTGTAAGGGTTAAATAAACATACAAAGATATTGAGAATGAAAATAATAGGATAGCCTCCTTGACTGTTTGGGATAACACTCTTTTATTTGTTTTTCCGCTTGTTTTTTTATGTTTACTATTTTTCAAATTGTTTCTCTATAACTTAAAACACAAGCTAATTAGGTTTTGTAAAGTATTAACCAAAATAGGTTTTTTTCAACTTCCTTTTTAAGTTTGATTATACTATATTTAGCCTAAATATTAACGTTATAGATAGATTCACAGTATTATTTATTTTAAGGAACTATTATTCAAATGAAACATTCTAAACTAATTATTTTAGGATCAGGGCCAGCCGGCTATACTGCTGCAGTTTATGCTGCAAGGGCAAATCTTAGTCCAATGCTTATAACAGGCCTTAGCAAAGGTGGGCAGTTAATGACGACTACTGATGTTGATAATTGGCCTGGGGATCACGATGGTTTACAAGGCCCAGCTCTCATGGAAAGAATGGAAAAACATGCATTAAAATATAATGTTGATATTACATTTGATCACATTAATGAAGTAAACTTCAGAGATCGCCCTCTAATTCTTAAAGGTGATAGTGGAGAATATTCTGCTGACGCAGTGATCATATCAACTGGAGCAAGTGCAATGTACCTAGGGCTTGATAGTGAAAAAGAATATCTTGGTAAAGGAGTTTCTGCATGCGCAACTTGTGACGGCTTTTTTTACAAAGAGAAAAAAGTTTGTGTAATAGGTGGAGGTAATACTGCGGTTGAGGAAGCACTTTATTTATCTAACATTGCTTCATCAGTAACATTAGTACATAGACGTGATGCTCTTAGAGCGGAAAAAATGTTGCAAGATAAGCTTTTCCAAAAAGATAATATTGAAATTATTTGGGACTCTGAATTAGCTGAAGTCAAAGGAGATGATATGGGAGTTACTTCTGCAGTTATCCGAAACAAAAAAGATAATTCTAAAACAGATATGAGCTTTGACGGGATATTCATTGCTATTGGACACAAACCAAATACTGATATTTTCAAATCTCAACTAGAAATGGATGAAGGTTATATTATTGTAAAAAATGATTCGGGTTATGCTACTCAATCAAACGTGCCAGGTGTTTTTGCAGCTGGCGATGTAACTGACAAAATCTATCGTCAAGCTATAACTTCTGCGGGTTCTGGATGTATGGCAGCACTAGATGCAGAAAAATTTATTGATTCTTTAGAATAAATTATTTTTTACAATAACTTTTAACATTGTTATATACAGAGTTTGGTATAACAAATCTCAAATCGCTCTGATCAATTATTCCGTATGTTAAATGTTCTTCTTGATATATCGAAATAGTACTTGAATTATCTCTGTTTGAACTTGTAAGAAGGATCATATAGGATTCATCATCTTTTGAATATGGATAACCGCCTCTAGTAGCATCTGAAGGATATAAATCTATAAAAGAATTTCTCAAAGCAGAATGCTTTGTGGTCAGCACTATTTCTTTATGTTTCATACTAGCGCATGTTCTTTCATCAATGAGTTTTGAATTCGTATATATATATTTAATAATCTTAATATCAAATTCATCAGTATCTGTAAGAGGTATTAAAGGAGTTGACTTATCGAGCCAAGATCTTGTAGTGGTCTCAAGTATTCCCTCATAAAATAAAGTTTTATAAATTTTATTTCCTTGGAGGACATATATTTCATTATATTTATTTAAATTTCCGAAGAATAAAGTTTTCTCATTATTAATTATTATCGAAGGAATAATTTCTTTTTTAAATCCTAATCTCAGAAGATTTTCCTCGGTTTTATCATATGTATCTTTTATATTATTATTTAAAAATTTTTTTAATATGCTAACTTTTGTACTGTCTGCACAATAGTTTATAGATTCGATTCTAATACATACTTCACCGGAAGGTCTTGATAACACGATTTTATCATTATTGGATATGATAAATGATGTTATATCCTGTATTTTTAAATTTAATAATTCTGCTAAAGGTTGAGTAGATTTTTCATGATAAGTATTTTTATTATTAAATAAAATATTCACTAAAATAAATATTATAATAATGACAATTAATATGAATATCTTTCTCATTGAGAATTTTGTTTTTTTCTAAAGTAAGCAAATAATATGATAAAAATACTTAGTATTATTGGCATTAAAAAGATATTTATAAATTTTAAAGTAGAACCAAGATTATCTATATCCTTATTTAAATTTCGCCTAACATCTCTAAGTTCTTTCCTAACTTTCAATAAATCTTGCTGAAATAAATCATATTCAGCGCTATTTTTATCAGTTAACTCACTCCCTTCGAATTTACTCTGGAGCAAAGCTAGCTTTTTTTGTAGCCTATCTTCTTCTACACGAAATTTATTCTCAGCAGCGAGCTTTAGGTCATCTACAACTTGAAAAGGTCTAGAAAATGATTCTCTATTTGTAATACTTGCAAGAGTGTTCCCACCTGACAGATAGTCAAGAGAATTAATTATAAAATCACCATTACTTGCCCATGGAACTAAAACTTGCTCGCCATAAAAATCTTGCACTCTTACCCATAAATAGTTTGCTGTTAAATCTGAGTCAGCAACAACAATAGCTTGTTTCTCATTATTTTCTATTAACGCTGCATATGTGTTTATTTTGGAATTTGGCTCGAAGTTGTCAAGCAGGATTGTAGGGTCTGGCAAGTACCTAAAAACATTTCTTTCTGTGATTGATGAATCATCGCTAGATGAGATTAATGATATAAACTTATTTTCAACGCTTGTATTTTCAATTGTCCCTGAAAATGCAGACGTCACAGAATTAAGCTTACTTGTAATGTTGTTATCTTGGTTAAATGCTTTTTTTGGAAAACTTAAAATTGCAGCATGCTTAATGGGTCTTTCCGAACTTGCAGAGGTTACCGGGATTGCATATTTTCTATCAATTAATACTTTTGCTTGGTTTATTCTAATCCCTATCTTATCCAAAAGTTCTTGAAAATCTGAGGCTTGTATACCTCCGCCTTTAGGAGGCAAGCTGGGATCTTGGAATTCGGGATCAGCTTCCGAATAAACATCATAAAGAACCATTACTTTACCCTTATTTTCATAAAAATTAAGTATATTCTTTTTATCATCTGATGATAATTTTTTAGGGTGAACTAAAAGAAGTATGTCAAAATTATCAAATGTTTTCGTTTTCTTATCTACCAAAGTTACATCAAAAAGTGGCTTTAATTGTTGTATGAGTGCCCATTCAGGAGTTGGCTCATTTTTTGTAAAATTATAACCGCCAAACATCGGTAGAGGTGTAATCACTCCTACTTTCGGTTTTTTCAAACCTAATAAACTATAAACAATTTTTGTAATTTCATATTCAATAAACGCTTCTTTACCAGGATCAAAAAACTTTATAACCTCGTAACTATCATATCTATTTGATGCAACTAAGCCAAAAAATATATTCTCACCTTGAGTTTTTGAAGGAACACCTTGAAGACCATACTTCATTGCGTCATCTTCTGCATCAGAAAAAGGAATTGGATCAATAATATTTAGTTTAATTTTCCCTTTTGATCTTAACTCGTATTCTTCTAATAATTCTTTAATTCTCTTTGAGTAAGCTCTTAGATAATTATCCTCTTGGGTTAAGCTATCTGAAAAATAGTAATTTAAAACAAGATTGTCTTCTATTTTATTAATTATGTTATATGTGCCTTCACCAAGCGTATATAATTTGTTTTCTGTTAAATCAAAACGAAACCCCTTAAAGAGATTATTTGAAAGCATAATAAAAAGTAAAAACCCAATAATAATTAGGAATATTTGAATTTTTGATTTATTTTTTTCTGAAAGCAAATCAACCACCCTTCTTCATATTTACTAATTCAATATTTATATAAAGCCATATTCCAATTAAAGAAAAATAATATATAAAATCTCTTATATCTATTACACCTTTGCTTAACGATGAAAAATGCGATAGAAAACTTAGTGATGCAATAGCGTCAACTGCACCTTGAGGCAGCCATGTATTAAAAAAATCTAAAACTAAGTTTGTTCCACTAAGTAAAAAAATGAAACATACAACAACCGAAATAATAAAAGCAATTACCTGATTCTGAGTAATTGACGACATACATGATCCGATTGCTAAAAAACCTCCTGACATTAATAGGCTTCCCAAATATCCAGATAAAATTGCACCATTATCTGGCGAGCCTAAATAGTTAACAGTTATCCATATTGGGAAAGTTAAGACTAATGCTAAAACAATAAAAAACCATGCTGCTAAAAATTTACCAATAACAACCTCTGTTATACTTACAGGCAAAGTAAGGATTAGCTCTATTGTTCCTGATTTCCTCTCTTCTGCCCAGAGTTTCATTGATATAGCTGGTACTAAAAATAAATATAACCATGGATGAAAACTAAAGAATGGTAGTAAGTCAGCTTGACCCCTTTCATAAAAACCACCCATATAGAATGTTAGAGAACCTGATAATAGTAAAAAAATAACTAAGAACACATACGCTATTGGAGTGGAAAAATATGAAGAAAGCTCACGTTTAAATATGATACTGATATTATTCATTTAACTTGAACTCCCCATAGTTATGGTTCTAAAAATATCATCAAGGTTTCCATCGCCAGATTCTTTAAGCTTTTTTGGAGTATCATTAAAAAGAAGCTTACCTTTCGATATAATTGCAGCTCTAGTACATACTGCTTCAACTTCCTCAAGAATATGTGTAGATATAACAATAGTTTTATTTTTTGATATTTTTTTAATTAATTCTCGAACATCATATTTCTGATTTGGATCTAAACCATCAGTTGGCTCATCCATTATAAGTATCTCTGGATCATGAATAATTGCTTGAGCAATACCCACTCTTCTTTTAAAACCCTTTGACAAATGTTCTAACCTTTTATTTACAACGTCATGTAAAGACAGATTATCGATTACACTTGTGATTGCTGCATTCATTTTATTTTTTTCAATGCCTCTAATTTTCGCAATAAATGACAAGAAATCTTTAACAATCATTTCTCCGTATTGCGGAGCGCCCTCAGGCAAATAACCAATTAATTTTTTAACTTCCATAGGGTTTTCTTTTATCGTGAGATTTTTTACATTTACTTCACCGCTGGATGGCTCAATAAAACCAGTAACCATTTTCATTGTTGTTGACTTGCCAGCACCATTTGGTCCGAGAAAACCTAATACCTCACCTTTATTAATTTTTAAATTTAAATCATCAACAACTGTAACGCCATCATAATTTTTACATAAATTTTTAATTTCGATCATATTGATTTTTTAAGTTAGAATTTTGAGCGCGTTTTTTTATTTATTAATTGTTTTATCAACGCCTGTATTGATGGCTTTGTTTATTAACCAATAAGCCGCGCCAACTGGGTTTAATAATACAGCTGCACCAATGTTAACTTGTCTATCTGGGGTTGTAACTTTCTTTTCTTTTGCAATCTGTTTAGATTTATCTAAACAATTGACATAGTTTGAAGTGGGGAAATTTCTTTTGCGAGAATGACTTAAATTCTGCTTACCTACACTTTCAAAGCAATTTACAGAGGAGCTCTCTACCTTAGAATTACTGTCTAAGGCAAAAGTGCTAAAAGATATAATTAATAAGGGTAATAATAAGTATCTCATACAAAAATAATACTTATTTATGAGCTCATTGGCAAGAGCTTATTAAGCAGAATTTAGGATAAAATATAGAATTACTTGGTTATACAAAATATTTATGAAATAAAAAGGCCATTGAAGATGATGCGAATGCAACAAACATTCCCCAACAAATATCTACAATTGTTACAATGAAGGGCCAATTTTTTATTGTTGCATAATTTGTTAGGTCATATGTGGCAAACGTTACAATTCCATATAATAGAGAATAAATAATAAGTACTGAATATGAGTTTTTTTCTATGGAAGGCAAGATTACAAAGACTAATAGGCCAATATTGAAAATAATATAAAAAATTATTGCTGATAGCCAAATAACGTTTTCTGTCAAATATAAAGCTAAATACTTAGCATAAAAATTTCTTGCTACAAATCCTAACCATATTGCATCTAGGATTAAAAAAGTAAAAAAAGAAACCGTAAATAATTTTAAATATAACATAAAAGATAAATACTAAATTTTTTAATATAGGTTTAAGTTAACAAAAAAAACATTTTTGCAAACAAAGCAAAGTAAATGATACCGTAAATTATTATCAACCAACTCATAAAAAATATATCAACATTATAATAATATATACTATACCGTAATAATAAAATATCCAATTCATAAAAACTTTAACACTTCTGTGCTCCGTGATAGAGATTAACGACATGTTTTGCTTCTGCAAAGAATAGCCATCTTTCAGCAATCATGCCAGTAAAAGAAAGTAAGACAGCAAATAAGCATAAAAATATATTTTCAAAGAAATAGCTGTATGAAAAAATTAAGAAAAAAGGTATAAAAAATCCTGAAAAAATAGAAAACCACTTTATTTTTCTTAATCTTTTCTCTGCTACTTTGTATCCAAATTCATCAGTTAAAAAAGTACCTCCAGTATGGCCTACATCCAGAAGTCTTACGTTTGTATTTTTAAGTTTAATCGCCGCATTTGTTGCTTGACCGATTTCATGTCGCGGGCCCTTTATACTTAAGTAATAAATAAACTTTGCTATGAATGCAACAAAAATCAAGGCTAATACAAACGGCTTATATGGATTAATATTAAAATCATTAAAACTCAATAATGCGAAAAATATTAAACCGCCTAAATAAATACCTATAGTTATATAATTTATAGGTGTCCATGGTGTGTTCCATTGAGGAATAGTTTTTAAACACGCATAAATCATACCAGTACAATATATTATTAAGATTGCAAAAAAGAAGATAAAAACACTATATATTTGCATTAAAAGGAAATAATCTTTATAAAAATCCAGATGTATTAAAAGTAAATATAAAAATAGTGTGGGGTAGAATAAAATTGCTAGTAAACCCTCTCTCGCCAGCCATGATGTTCTAAATCTCATGAAAGCTCTCCAAGCATTTTTTGGGTTTGCAAGATGAAATGTTGAGGATATCAAGCCCATTGTAAAAAGAACTGCACTTATGCCAGAGAAAATTAAAAAAATATTTTTATCAAAAAGCATACCAAGGTATAAAAAATTAAAAAGACAAAGTAGTGCCATCAAGCCATATCCTGCTCCTGACGTAACTGTGAAAAAAATGACTGAAAATGCTGGGTGCATTAATAATTACCTTATTTTTACAATTCAACTACTTTATTAACCCAATCTTTAACTTTTCTAACAAGATCAGGCTCAACTATTTCATGTTGCTCTATCTCAACTTTCTTACGTGGTGATAAATATTTGTTTACTGGCTTATAGCCTAGTTCAGAAAATAACTCTTGTCCCTCTCTTTCTTTTGAAACTATCGACACTTCTGAGTTGGGATCATCAAAATCACCAAAATATCTTGCGGTTGTTGGACAAGTCATTACACATGCTGGCTTTCTTTCTGATTCAGGTAAGTTTTCATCGTATATTCTATCTACGCACAACGTGCACTTTTTCATAATCCCTTCCTCGCGATCGAGTTCCCTTGCACCATAGGGGCATGCCCATGCACAATAGTTACATCCCATACATTTTTCAGGATCAACTAAAACAATTCCATCTTCTTCTCTTTTATACGAAGCGCCCGTTGGGCACACAGTAACACATGCAGCTTCTTCGCAATGCATACATGACATTGGGAAATGCACTGTTTTATTTTCAGGATAATTTCCTGTCTCGTAATGTCGAATTCTATTAAAAAATACTCCGCTTGGATCTGGACCATAAGGCCTATAGTCTGTTAGTGAGCCAGAAGTTCCAGAAGTGTTCCATTGCTTGCATGCAATAGCACAGGCATTACAACCTACGCATTTATCTAAATCTACAACTAAACCTAATCTCATTCAAAACCCCCTTTAGTAAGAATATCTTTAAGGGACCTAGACAGTTTTACAGGTTTTTTTGTGTTATATCTTAAAACGTTGCTTGTCTCTGGAGCACCAGGAACTTTGTTAGCTCTCTCAAAATTAGGATAAACGCCAAACTGTTCATCTTCAGCCGCGGGGTAAATATTTACTTTTAGATCATACCAAGCTGCTTGACCAGTAATAGGGTCAGAGTTTGTTATAGGATTACCAGTATCAGCGCATGGTAGATGCTCATTGATAAGATGATTGAGTAAAAAACCTTTTGTAGATTCATTTGCATCGTCCTCAAGACCCCACTTACCTTTTTGCTTACCAATAGCATTCCAAGTCCATAGAGTGTCACTTTCTACCCCTTCCATAAGCTTAACCTGTACTTTTATTTTACCAGTGTTTGATTCAACCCAAACCCATGACAAATCTTTTATACCAAGTTCTTCCGCTTTTGATTTATTCATATGCATATAATTATGCGCCTGGAGCTGTCTCAGCCAAGCATTTTGAGAGTCCCACGAGTGATACATAAACATTGGTCTTTGTGTGATTGCATAGAAAGGAAATTTTTGTGAAAAAGTACATCTATGTTCTAGCGGAATATAATAAGCAGGCAAAGGATCAAAGAATCTAGACATCCTAAATTGGTCTCTTTCTCTTTTTGGTTGTGGTCCATCATATAAACCTAGTCCAGCTAATCTAAATTTCTGTAACTTTTCAGAATACAATTCAATAATTATAGGCTCCGACGATGTATTGAACCCGACCTTTTTCGCAAATTCTAAATAGCCTTGATTTGCACCGCGAAAATACTTATGACTATCAGCTATTTCATATTGAAAGAAACATTTATTTTCAATATATTTTTCCCACTGATTTTGATTAGGTTTGCCTTTAAGACTATTTTCACCATTCTCACCTCTCCATCCAGCAAGGAAACCAATACCAGGTGCTTTCTCATAGTTAATTATAAAGTCTTTATAATCTTTAAATTTTCTTTCGCCATTTTTTTTCGTGAATGCAGGAAACTTTAATCTACTTGCAAGCTCTACTAAAACGGTTTGCCAAGGTCTCACGTCTCTATCAGGTTCAAGCACAGGTGAGCGTATTGAGTCACAGATTGCATGAGGTTCAGAAATAGGCCTATCTAGTATTGAGATAGTATCGTATCTTTCTAAATATGTCGTATCCGGAATAACTAAATCTGCATATCCCACAGTTTCTGAGTCAAATGCATCGCATACAACTAAAAATGGAATTTTGTACTCACCATTTTTATTTTTTGCACACAGTGACTCTCTTATCTTTGAAGTATTCATTGTAGAATTCCATGCCATGTTCGCCATGAAAAATATCATCATATCAATTTCATATGGATCCCCTGCAACAGCATTTGTAATAGCCATATGCATCAAGCCATGGTTTGCGATTGGTGCTTCCCATGAATAAGCTTTATCAATTCTTAAAGGATTTCCATCATCATCAATAACTAAATCCTCAGGCTCTTGAGGAAAACCTAAAGGAAAACTCTCTAAAGGCTCACCTGGTACAATATTTTTTCCTGGTTTTATTGGTGGAGCCACATGTTTAGGATAAGGGGGTTTGGCCAAATGTCCTCCAGGGCAATCAACTGATCCAAGTAAAACTTGTAAGAAATGAATTGATCTGCATGCTTGGAAACCGTTTGAGTGAGCAGAGATTCCTCTCATAGCATGCATGGAAACTGGTCGGCCGATAAATTTATCGTGTTTTCTGCCTGTCCAATCTGTCCACTCAGTATCAACTTCAATAGTTTCCTTAAAAGCAACGTGGGCAAGTTCTCTTGCTATTCTTTCGATTTGTTTTGCAGGAACACCACATATTTTGCTTGCCATTTCAGGTGAGTATTCATTGTCTAAGTATCTTTCAGTCATCAAAGTAAAAACTGTTTTAACAGGTGTTCCATCTTTAGTCTTGTAGCTTCCGAGTAATGCTGGTTTAATTTTTGCATCTGTAGCATTTACAGTTGTCTCTTTTTCTAAATCCCAAGATTGAGGAACACCTTCTTTGTTTCTATAAAATAATCCATCACCTTTCTCTCTTGGAGTATCAACAACAAGATAATGTGCGTTTGTATATCGAACCAAAAATTCCCAATCAAATAATTCATTTTTAAGTAAGACATGTATAAGGGATAAAGCTAACATAGCATCAGTTCCAGGTTTTATTGGCACCCACTCATCAGCAACTGATTGGTAGCCAGTCCTAACTGGGTTAATAGCAACAAATTTTCCACCCCTTTCTTTTAATTTATTAATACCGATTTTAATTGGATTTGATGCATGATCTTCTGCAACCCCCCAAAGCATAAAGTATTTGGTTTTATCCCAATCAGGATCCCCAAATTCCCAAAATGAAAAGCCTGTTGTATAAAGACCGGCAGCTGCCATATTTACCGAGCAGAATCCACCGTGTGCAGCCCAATTAACTGTTCCAAACTGTTGTGCCCATAGTCCGGTTAAAGCCTGCATTTGATCTCTACCTGTAAAGAAAGCAAGTTTTTTTGGATCGGTTTTCCTAATTTTCTCAAGTTTTTCGGTGAGCATATCAAGAGCTTCATCCCAACTTATTGGTATAAATTCACTTGTGCCTCTCTCCGAGCCAGGTTTTCTCAAAAGTGGCTGCCTTAGTCGAGCTGGAGAAATCTGCTTCATTATGCCAGCATTACCTTTTGCACATAAAACACCCTTATTTACAGGATGCGTTGGTGTTCCTTGGATATATCTAATCTTATTGTTCTCAAGCGTAACTTTTATTCCACAACGGCAAGCGCACATATAGCATGTGGTATGTTTATGAGTTTGTTTTTCGTGATTTTCAAATGCTGGAAGTTTTTTAGCATTTACTGAAAATTTATCTTTGTGAAAACTAATTTTGTCTTGCTTGGTTGCCATACTACTCCGTGATTAAAATCTTTAGTACAAACGTGGAGTAATAAATTATAATAGAATAAACTTATTTGTCTTATAGAAATATTTTATATGTATATTTAGATTGTTTATAGAAATTTTATTAAATAATAAAATTCTTAAGTACTAAAATAAACTATATAAATCAATTATTTGTAGATTTAAACTAAAGTATAATATTAAACGTCTTTAAAATACTCTTTTGATTTTTCCGGATCAGGATTCATGGTTTTGTCACCTGGAGTCCAGTTCATTGGGCACACCTCATTAGGATTAGCTTGAACATGCTTAAAAGCTGCAATGAGCCTGAGAGTTTCATCAACGTTTCGACCAACCGGTAAATTGTTAATTGTTACATGTTGAATTATTCCTTCAGCATCTATAATAAAAAGACCCCTAGTTGATATTGAGTCGTCTAAAAGAACACCATATTTATAGCTTATTTCCTTTGTTAAATCAGATACTAATGGATAATCTAATTTGCCAAGCCCGCCCTCTTTTCTTGGTGTTTGAATCCATTTTAAATGTGAGAATTGACTGTCAACAGATACGCCTAGTATCTCTGTATCTAAAGCTTTAAAATCTGAGTATCTATCATTGAAACCAGTGATTTCGGTTGGACAAACAAATGTAAAGTCTAAAGGGTAGAAAAAAAGAACAACAAATTTTCCCTTATAATCTGATAATTTTATATCTTTAAACTCGTTATTGACTACAGCAGTCGCACTAAAGTCTGGGGCTGCTTGTCCAATAACAGCTTCGTCTATAATATTATTATCAAACTCGTTACTCATTTTTGACCTCCACGGTATTTTTATAAAGACTTAATAATTCTGATACATAAACTACATTAATATTAGAACAAATTCAATTAAACATTTTAATAAATTAGATGCCTAGACTGAAAATTTCTATTACTTTTTTGTAACAAATAATAGCCCCCAAATAAAATTGGGGTATAAAAAAATGCCCCAAATAAAGTCCCTTGGTAAAAAGGGATTGCTTTGATGAAAGCTGTTGTTAAACCATCAATAGTGTATGGGTAATAACCAGAGCTTATCCAAAAACCTAAGTTCGAAACAGTAAAAAATATTAAAGTAGAGGACAAGCAAAGAAAAGTAACATTTTTAATTCCGATTTTATTTTTTCTAAAGTTAGAACTCATTAAAATTATCAGAAAGTAAGAAAAATATTGCCAATAGAATCCCTCATAAAAAAATAAAAAACTATTTTTTGAATCATATAAAAAATTATTTATTATGATATCGCTAACTATTAATGATAATAAAATTGTTAAGTAAGCGTGAACTTGTTTTTTAAAATGAATTGCTCCAAAAATTGCTAAAGCAATTACTGGGCTAAAATTATACACATGTGGTATTACACGTAAAAATGCAATAAGTAGTATAGCAATACCTACGAATAACGATTGTATATCGATGTGGTTTAATTTGTTTTCAAACATCAAGTTTTATCGAAAAAACAAGAGATACTACTTATTAAGTTCCTTATTTATGCTTCCCAATAATCTCAAAGAGTTTTGCACATTTGGATCACCCATGACTTTTAGCATACCGCCAATACCAGAAGATTTTGGAGCATTCTTCTGTGACTCAACTGCATTACCAAGAGCATCAAGCACTTTTGCAAAATCCTTACTTTCTGACATTTCAAGGAGTTTCATAATATTTTTATTCCTTGTAATTCTATCAGCTATTATTAAAAGCTCATTTATCATAAAGCCTAATCTAGCAACAGTATCATCTGTAAGAGCATCCCCTGCACCTTGCATGAATCTGTCAACTTGTTGTTGTACACTTATTTCACTGCTCATAATTTGCACCTTTTTTTTAAAATTATATTATACCTCTTGCGCTTGCCCAATACATTCTGTTGTAAGCGGTTTTAAACCAATGTAAACCAGATGTTGGTGCTTGCGGATTTGGAGGATTATTGTAGTCAAACATTGCATATGTAGCTTTTCCATCACCAGCCTCGATAAAGCAAAACACTTTTCCATCATATTCACGAACTGGCTCTCCTTGCTGAACAAGAGCTGCAATATTTTCGCCGAGCGCCTCAGCTTCAAAATGCGCTGTTGAACCAGCTTTACTAATTGGAAGATTAGTTGTGTCACCAAGAACAAAAACATTTTCTCTGCCTTCCATATTCAACTTTTTCTTATCAGTTGGGATGAAACCACCAGCCCCTAGTTCATTATCTTCGATTACTTGTTGCCCTTTGTGTGGTGGAACAGTAACCAATAAATCGAATTCTGCAGAACTGTCTTCTTCACTGATAACTTTTCCTGGAACTACTTCTTTCATGTTAAAAAGTGTTTCATAAGTAATTCCAAGTTTATCAAATTCTGGGGCTGCCCAATTAGCAACTGGCTCCAAGCTATGCACTCTACCGATAGGATAGGTATAGTGAAGATCAACTTTGTCCCAAATACCTCTTTTCTTGAAATAATCGACTAAAAAGAAAGTAATTTCTAAAGGAGACATTGGGCACTTATGAGGTACTCCTGTTGCAACGACAACTTTTCCACCTTCAAATTTCTGAAGTTTCTTATACATGGCAAGGGCATCGGCTTCAGTGTAAAACTGGCATGCATTTTCAGCAAGTCCAGGTATACCTGCGGCATTTCCTCGAGAACCTGTTGCTATGCAAAGAATATCATATGATATCTTCTTTCCACTCTTTGTTGTAACAGAGTTGTTATCCATATCAAACTTTTCAACTGGATCTACATGAAAATCAATAGATGGTTCTAATAAACTTTTTTGGTCTCTGTATAGTTCTGTTGTTGACATTTTTCCTACTGCAACATAAAGAAGACCAGGTTGATACATATGTTTATCTGTCGCAGATAACATTGTAATTTTTGAAGAGCCTTGCTCTAATTCACCAGAAAGCCTTCTTGCTAAATTATTTGCAAGGATAGTACCTCCCATTCCTCCACCAACTACTAAAATATGCATTACTTTACTCCTATCTCAATTAAAATTACTTAACCTTTTTAACGATGATATGTAAAACATCATCTTCCTTAAAACTTTCGATTATTTCATGACCAACTTTATTTACCCACTCTGGGATATCTGCTGCTGAACCTTCATCAGTTGATAACAGTTCAAGTTCTGCTCCAACATCTGCCATTTTCATATTAGAAATTAATTCCATCAATGGGCCAGGGCAAAACGTATTCTTCGCATCAACTAGTATTCTATCTGACATAATATTTCCTATAAATTAAAAGGACCAAACTTGTCCTTCGTTAACATCACTGATAAATTTTGTTAGACCCATTGGTTCTCCAACATAATCGAACAAATCTTCAGACTTAATTTCTAACATATCCATTGCCATTGAACAGGGAAATATTTTTGCGTCACCAAGTTCTACGGCTTGTTGGAACAACTCTAAAAAAGGTGGTACATTTTTCTCTAGCATGGTTTTACCCATTTCACCTTCTAATGGTGCCTTATGATCATTACCTTTCATAAAATATTTTAAAGCATTCATAGAAAGGAATACGCTTACATCATTGCCACTCACTGCACCTACTGAAGCAATCATAGCAGCCATCTGCATTTGCTCCATATTTTCAGTTGTTACCATAACATTTATTTTCTCAGACATTTTACTTCCTTATATTAAAATTATTAACCTATGCATTATTTTTATACAACAAACAAAGTTTAAAGCATAATACTGACTAAATTTAACAAATTTCAGGATATTTACAAACAATAACTGCTTTATATCACATCATATTAATATCGGCATTAAAATATTCTTGTAAATATATGATATATATATATTTAAAATTGATTAGAAATCCATAGGGTTTGATATGGTTTCAACACGATTTCAGCATCAATATCATTTATGATTTTATCACTAATTAAATCTTTCCACTCCTCAAAACCAATGAGATTTATTTCAATTAAAGATAGTTTTCTGTCTTTGCTTGTCAAATTTGAGATGCAAAATATACTCTGCTTTTTATCTAGGCTCTGACGCCATATTCCATAAAAATGTTTACCAAGATGAAGAGTGAATTGAACAGCATTTGGATGAAATGCTAATTGTTTTCTTCTAATTTCTATTAAAATATTTATTTGTTTAAATATTTTACCTCTATAATCGCTTTCATCTTCTAAGAAATCGTATACTTCTTGCTCTTTATAAGAATGTCTATTTAAATCTCTATTATGCTGGGTTTTCTTGTAAAGCTCTTGATCATTTTTAGTTCCAAACATACTGTGAATATAAAAAGCTGGCACCCCTTCAAGCGACAACATTATGGTATGTATACAAATAAACCTTTGAAAGACAAATTCGTCTTTTTCTTTAAATGTAGCCTTCATTGCATCAAATAGTGATATATTCATTTCATATGGTTTTGATTCATTATCAGAAGCTACTCTATAAGACGTCTGCCCACCATTTTTTTCCATTAATCTGACAAGAGATTCGGTCTGCTTTTTTGTTAAAATACCTTCTGCGGGGCGAAGCCCTATTCCATCATGAGATGCAATGAAGTTTAAATATGATGTTCCCAATTGAGCAGGCGGCATTGTCATAGTAAGTTTTTTTAGAATTGATGAATCACCCTTTAATATAGAATAGATTAAAACTGGAGGGAGAGAAAAATTATAAATCCAATGTGCTTCATTTGCATTTCCAAAATAAGTTACATTCTCGCGAGCAGGAGTATTTGTTTCTGTCACAAGAATTGATTTTGGTGATAAATAATCTAATACCGTTCTGAAAAGTCTTACAATTTCATGAGTTTCTGGAAGATTAATACAGTTTGAACCAATTTTTTTCCAAATAAATGCTACTGCATCAAATCTAAAAACATTTATTCCGTTTGATATGTAAAAGGAAATTATTTTGACAAATTCTTTTACAACTTCAAAGTTTGAGAAGTTGTAATCAACTTGATCTTCACTGAACGTGCACCAAACATACTTTTCACCATTAACAGTCTTGACTTTAGTTAGGAGTTTATTTGTTCTTGGTCTAACAACCTTAGAAGTATCAATTTCAGCATTCGTGGTATAGAAATAATTTGCTCCATCTCCATTTCCATTTATAAAATTTTGAAACCATTCGCTTTTGACAGAACCATGGTTAAGAACAACATCGCACATTACATCGAACTCTTCACTTATATTTTTTATATCTTTCCAGTCTCCATATTTTTCTTCTACGGTATAGTAGTTTATTACAGAAAAACCATGATCTGAGCTTGAGGGAAAGAAAGGAAGTATATGAACCATTGAGAAAGTTTTTTTACAACTTTTTTGTAAAAAATTAGATAGTGTTTTCAAAGAAGATTTATCTTCACCTAAAATAGTATCGCCATAGGTTATTAACAGAATACTTTTTTCTGACCATCTGTTAAAGTCATCAATACTTTTTTTTGTTTCTAGTAACTCATGCTGCTCAGATAAAAAAGAAGTTAAATTATCAGCAATACTGTAGATTTCGTCACTACTGTGGATGTCGCCATATATTTGTATTAAATGGTTTTGTATTCTTTTTTTTAAACTATTATCTGAAATCATTTCTTATATTTTAGATTGTTGAATCATCCTTTACGGCTTGAATAAAATTATCCTTGAAATCTGGAATTGCGTTTTGAACTCTATTCCAATTTGGGATCAAAGGATTTTCATTTGGGTTTTCAAGGAATTCTTGTCCAGCGATAATAATATTATTTGAGAATAATTCAATCGCAATTTCCTCTTCATTAATATCCAAACTAAGCCCATTAATTTTTGCGTCATTATTATAAATTTCTAGCAAGTCTAAAGCTGTACGATAATAAGTTGCTTTGATTGTTCTTAATGTATTTGATGTAAAAGTATCCCCTTGAGCTGCTAGTTTTCGAATTAGTGTTTTTGAAATATCTATAGACATTTTTGAAAGTCCTTTTGTTTTATCAGCTTGAGATAATTCTTGATGTTTATGATCATATGCATCTGATATATCTACTTGGCATATTCTATTGCTAGCTTGATTTCTTTGCATCTCAGACAGGATCCCAATCTCTAAACCCCAATCACTTGGTATTCTAAGTTCTTTTAATAGCCTGCTTCTAAAAGAAAATTCTCCAGCCAACGGGTATCGGAAAACATCAATAAACTCTATATAATCCCTATGGCCCAAAACTTTTTTAAATGTTTTTAATAATGGCGTAACTAATAATCTAGTTACCCTCCCATTCAGTTTATTATTTCCTAATCTAGGGTAGTAGCCTTTACAAAATTCATAATCAAAAAGTGGATTAGCAACTGGGTAAATAAGCCTTGCTAAGAGCTCTTTGTTATAAGTTAATATATCACAATCGTGAATCGCAATTGAGCGAGCTTGATCTCTAGCTAGAATATAACCCATACAATACCAAACATTTTTCCCCTTACCGGGTTCTTTTGGTGCCAAACCTTGTTCACTTAGCTGGTTATCAAGAGCTTTCATTCTAGGCCCATCATTCCAAATTACAGAATGAGGGACCTTTAGATCTTTAAAAAAAATTTTTGCATCTTGAAATTGAGTTTTATTTGCTTTATCTAAACCAATGGTAATATGATTTAAAAATTTATTATTTGATAAAATTTTGACAATATTTTTAAGCGCAGGTCCCTCAATTTCGGAATAAAGTGAGGGTAATATCAATTCTATTGGTCTTTCTTTAGAGAATTCTATAAGCTCGCTTTCTAATTCTTCAAAAGACCTATTAGAAATATTATGTAAGGTGCTTATTACACCATTTTGATGAAAATCTGCTATTTGGCCCCCTAAAATTTAAATTTTGACTAAGTAATTCTCGATATATTCTTCCCATGCGTATGGTGCAAAATTTTTACTTACGTATAAATTTGAACAATCAATCTTCTTTAGTAATTCATTATTACTGCGATTTTTTATTAAGCAAGAAAAATCAGCTGCATTCAACATTTCCAAATCGTTATTACTATCACCTATGGCAACAGTTGTATATTCAATATTAGAGTAATATTTTTTAAATTCATTGACAAGCCTTAACATTGCTTGCCCCTTATTAAATTTTGATGAAATATGGTGAAACCTCCCTCCTTTAGAGATATTAAGATTTCTGATGTTTAAGTAAGTGGTAAAATCTTTTTGTATATTTTCACATGAATTCACGATAACAATTTCAGTAAATTCCCTGTTCATGGCAGAAAGTAATGATTTTTCATCCAGTCCAGATAATTTAATCTGCTCCCCAACTGATAAGTCTTTTAAAAAAATTATTTTACCGCTAAATATTTTTTTTATTTCCTCAAAATCAAATTTATTATTATTTTTAATTCTTTCTGATTCGTTAACAATACAAAATCTATCTCTATATCGATGATTTTTTGGAAAAATATCTTTTGGAGCATATATACCTCCTCCATTTTCGCATATAAAAGGTAAATCAATATTTATATATTCTAAAAATTCTTTTATCTCAATGTATGTTTTGCTTGAATTGAATACTATAAAATTATCTTCCCTCAATAATTTTTTCACTAATTTAACATTATTACCGTAAGTAAAATTATCTTCATTTAAGAAAGAGCCATCAAGATCTGAAAATATTATTCTTTTTTTTGAGATATTATTCTTTATTTTTGTCATTTCAAAAACAATTAGTGAAATATATTGGTGCCCAGGGCCGGAGTCGAACCGGCACGGTATTTCTACCGAGGGATTTTAAGTCCCTTGCGTCTACCAATTTCGCCACCTGGGCTAATAAGCCGTAATTATATACGTTTCTAGAGGCTAGTATAGTTATCTTATTTGCATTATGTTCTAAATAAAGCAATTATATTAGTAATTTATTATATACCAATAAAGGGATAT
Organism: uncultured Thiothrix sp.; assembly: GCA_902595225.1. Lineage (GTDB taxonomy): Bacteria > Pseudomonadota > Gammaproteobacteria > Poriferisulfidales. The sequence goes on along the minus strand of CACJPG010000001.1, from coordinate 13,704 downwards.
ATGAAGTTACAAAAATATTATTAATATATTACTTAAGAGTGGCAATTATGTTAATGGAGTAACAAATATGTTTGATAAAATCACTATACCTTATGAATCAGTAATGCTTTTCAATATTGTTAAGCTTAAGGAAAACGTAACGATTGAGGATGTTGAGGGGCTTATCGGCGAAATGTGTTTCGTTGTAAAAAATAATTATCCTGGATTTCGAGCTGGGCAAGTATTTAAATACTCTGGCTTTATAAGTGACGAAGGAAGTGTTGGAGATTTTGGTAAAGAAGGAAACCATATTGCGATAGTAACTTATTGGGATTCTTTTGAGGAACATGAGAAAAGCCACTCTCATGAAACTTTCAAAGAGCTTTTTGGAAACTTAGTTGAATTTTGTGATGAAGCTCGTGAACTTGGATATGAGCTTCTTTGGCAAGGTGAGCAAGAGCCAGAAAATATCTATAAAGCATCAATAACTAAATAGTTTTTTCAAATCCTTGGTTGCTTAAAGTAACCAAGGTTTACTTTTTATAATTATTGTTACTTTCAACAATTAACTTCTTAGTTTCGTCAAGGTCATACCATTTGTCTATATCAACAAATTTATTTTCAAGATCTTTATAAATTTGAAAAAAGTGTTCAATTTCCAGCAGAACATGTTTTCTTATATCTTTCAGTGAATGTCTCTCATTAAATCTTGGGTCGTCAACGGGTACAGCTAAAATCTTTTCGTCCTGGCCTTTGTCGTCTGTCATTTTTAAATAACCTACTGGTCTTGCTTTGAGAACGGTTCCAGTTGAGAAAGGTTCTCCTGCCAAAACGATTACATCCAAAGGGTCTCCGTCTCCCCCAAGAGTTTGAGGAATAAATCCATAACAACCTGGGTAATGTACTGAACTAAATAAGACTCTATCTAATTGAAAAATGTCATACTCAGAATTGTACTCGTACTTATTATTACTTCCGTGCGGAACCTCTATAATTACATTAAACTCATCTGGCGAATTTTCACCTATAGGATAATCATATAAATTTCTCATATTACATTCCTTTCTCACTAATGGAGGCTGTGGTCGGAATCGAACCGGCGTAAACGGTTTTGCAGACCGCAGCATAACCACTCTGCCACACAGCCACTAAAAAATGGAGCGGGAAACGAGGCTCGAACTCGCTACCTCAACCTTGGCAAGGTTGCGCTCTACCAGATGAGCTATTCCCGCACAAATATCTATGGCTTAATAACATTTTTTAAATATATTAACATAGATAACAGCGATAAAAAGGCTGCTATATTTATTCCATATAGGCCTAATAAATATATGTTAATTGTAAAGATAGTACCATTAAAAAGCAAAAAACCTATCGAAATCATTTGAACAAAAGTCTTTAATTTCCCAAGGTAGTTTACTTCAACTAAATCCTTTATATCCTCTCTTGCTGCCCATTCTCTTATTGCAGAGACCATTATTTCTCTCAATATTATTATACATGTAGGAATAAAAATTATAAGTTCATTATTATCTGCCAAAATAATTAATAAAGATGACGCAACTAAAAGCTTGTCAGCAACAGGATCAAGAAACTTTCCATGTTCTGACATTAAATTCATTTTCCTTGCAATAAAACCATCTAAATAATCAGTTATAGCTGCAAGGAAAAAAATAAAAGTAAGACTATATTGCGGGTTATCAGAACTTAAAAAAAATAAAAGCACCATGATAGGAATTAGGGCAATCCTTAAATAAGTAATTATAATTGCATAATTCATATATCAGCTTTCATGAAATCTAAAATAAATTGCTTCTGCTAAAGTTTTATTAATACCAGGAATTTTTTTTATCTCATCTTCACCAGCATTAAGAACGCCCTGCAATCCACCAAAGTGTTTCAAAAGAATCTGCTTTCTTTTAGGGCCCAAACCTGGAATTTCTTCAAGTGGTGATTTAAATTTATTTTTATCTCTTCTTTTTCTATGCCCAGTGATAGCAAATCTATGAGCCTCGTCTCTTATTTGCTGAATAAGATGTAAAGCAAGTGAATTATTTGCAAGACTTATAGAGTTTTGTCCTGAGTTTATAATGATTTTTTCTTCTCCTGCTTTCCTTGCTTTTCCTTTAGATACACCAATAATATTTACTTTATTAATTTCAAGTTCTTTCATTACATCTAAAGCTATATTTACTTGTCCTAAGCCACCATCAATAAAACAAATATCAGGATAATCAATTTCGCCTTTTTTGATTCTTAAAAAATGTCTAGTAAGAGCCTCTTTCATTGCTGCGTAATCGTCACCATTATTGATGGATCTTATGTTAAACTTTCTATACTCTTTTTTCTCTGGTCCTTCTGTTGTAAAAGTTACGCATGAAGCTACTGTTTCCTCACCAAATGTATGGCTTATGTCAAAACATACTAACTTCTGCGGCGCATTCTTTAATTTTAAAATCTCTTGAAGTGCTATAAATCTATTAAACATATTCTTCTTGCTTAATATTTTTGCATTTAGCGTTGAAAGTGTATTTTTTTCTGCCATTTCGATAAGCTGCTGTCTCTTTCCTCTTACATTATTAGTAATTACTACTTTTGAAGTCTTCTTTTTTGATAAAATAAATTCAAGAATTTTTTTGTCTTTGGTAATTTTATTTAAAAGAATTTCTTTTGGAATTTTTTTATACATGTAGTATTGTCCAATAAAAATACTTAACAAGGCGCTTTCATTAATAGTTTCATCAATTTCAGGGAAGAATGTCTTATGTCCAAAATTTACGCCGTTTCTAATATTGAAAACTTGAATACATGCTATACCAGAAATTATTAGGACAGATATTATATCGATGTCGCCTTTATCAGTACTAACTGAACTTTGCTCACTTGTATGTTTTAACGATTCAATTTGATCGCGATAATTTGCTGCATCTTCATATTTTTGTTCTTTCGAAGCTTTCTCCATTTTATTTATTAATAGCTCAATTATCTCATTATTTTTACCATCGAGAAATTTCATCGACATATTGATATCAGATACGTAATTATCTTGCTCAATTAAACCAACGCATGGTGCAGAGCATCTCTCAATTTGGTACTGTAAACAAGGTCTTGATCTATTATTAAAGTACGAATCACTACATTGTCTTACTTTGAATAATTTTTGAAGTGTATTTAATGCCTCTCTAACCGAATAAACATTTGAATATGGTCCAAAAAATTTACCACGTTTTTTTCTTTTACCCCTATAAAAACTTAGTCTTGGATATTCATGGTGAGTATCTACATAAATATATGGATAAGATTTATCATCTCTTAAAAGAATATTAAATTTCGGTCTAAATTTTTTGATTTGAATATTTTCTAGAAGAAAAGCATCAGCTTCTGTTTTTGTTATAGTTAAATCAATTTTTTTTATAAGGCTAATCATTCTTTTAATTCTAGTTGAATGATTTTTTTGTTGAAAATAAGATGAAACCCTTTTTTTTAAATTTTTTGCCTTTCCAACATAAATAACATTGTTATTAGCGTCCAACATTTTGTAGACACCAGGATTTGGAGTCATATTTTTTAAACTATGCTTTATTTCTTTTATGTCTATCAATTTTTTTAGTACCTAAGTAAAACTGATCCCCATGTAAAGCCGCTTCCGAATGCTTCTAATAATAATACTTGATCTTCTTTTATTCTGCCATCTTTTACAGCCTCATTCAAAGCTAAAGGTATTGATGCAGCTGATGTATTCGCATGATCATCTACAGTAACCACAACCTGCTCTAAAGGTAAAGATAGTTTTTTTGCTGCAGCTTTAATAATTCTTAAATTTGCCTGATGAGGGACAAGCCAGTCTATTGAACTCTTATCCATATTATTTTTATCTAAGGTTTCGTCTACAAGTTTACTTAATGTGTTCACTGCAACTTTAAAAACTTCATTGCCTTTCATTTTTATATGATTGTCTTCGACTGATAGTAAGTCATTATATTGTCCATCTGCATGAATATGTGATGAAATAATGCCTTCTTTTGAGTCGGCAGACAAAACTACAGCCCCTGCTCCATCGCCAAATAAAACGCATGTTGATCTGTCTTTCCAGTCTAAAATATTAGAATATTTTTCTGAGCCAATTATCAAAGTATTTTTGCTCATTCCGTTTCTTATGTAATTATCAGCTACGCTCATAGCATAAATGAAGCCAGTGCATGCCGCCTGAATATCAAAAGCTGGTGCAATAATGTTTAACTTATTTTGAACAATGCATGCTGTACTTGGAAAAATTTGATCGGGTGTTGTAGTTGCAACTATTACTAAATCAATATCTTTTTCACTCAAACCAGAACTTTTAATAGCATCAATTGATGCATTTATTGCCATTGAAGATGTACTTTCATTGTCAGCTGCAATATGTCTTTGTTTGATACCAGTTCTTTCAACAATCCATTCATCTGTTGTATCAACTAGTGATTCTAAATCTTTATTTGTAAGAACTTTTTGCGGTAAGTAACTTCCTGTTCCAATAATTCTTGAATACATAATTTAACCTAACACTTCTTTTAATTTTTTATCAATGCATGAAGGGACGTCTTTTTTAACTTCTTTAAGAGCAATCTCAAGAGAATTACCAAAAGCATATGAATCAGCGCCACCATGGCTTTTTATGATTATACCTTTTAAACCAAGCAAACTTGCACCATTATACCTTCTTGGATCAACAACCTTTTTAAAAGAATTAAGTACTTTTATTGAGGATATCCCAGCAATTTTTGTGAAAACATTCTTTGCATATTCATCCTTTAGTTTTGAGGATATAAATTTGGCAATTCCTTCACTTGTTTTTAATGCAATATTACCTACAAAACCATCACAAACTATAACATCAATATTACCACAAAAAATGTCATCACCTTCAACAAATCCTACATAATTTATATTATTATTTTTTAATAAATCATGCGCTTCTTTAACTTGTATATTTCCTTTTATTGCTTCTTGCCCAACGTTTAATAAGCCAACACTTGGGTTACTTTTGTCATCTAGTATCATTGCTAATACGGAACCCATGACAGCAAACTGATATAAATGTTCTGCTTTACAATCAATGTTTGCACCTAAGTCAAGAACATGAGTATGCCCGTTTAATGAGGGCAGCATAGTTTCAATCGCTGGCCTATCTATTCCATCTAAAGTTCCAAGAATAAATCTAGAAATCGCCATTAATGCTCCAGTGTTTCCTGCACTGACGCACGCCTGTGTGTTTTTATTCTTTACTGATTCAATGGCAAGACTCATTGATGATTTTTTTTTATGGCGCAACGCATGAGAAGGTGAATCATTGCTAAGAACTTTTTCATTAGTATGTATTATCTTAATATTTTTTAAAATAGATTCTTCAAATTTGTTTGTATATTTATAAATTAAATCTTCATCGCCAAAAACTTCGATTTTTACGTCATTGTGAGTTGATAGAAAGTCTTTTATAGAGGGCATAATGACACTTGGACCTCCATCGCCACCCATGGCATCTACAGCAATTCTAGTTTCTTCAGTCATTTTAAGAAAAAATAATTACTAAGATTTAATTCTCTTCGTCGTTAGAACTATCTGCAGATTTAGGTATAATTACTTGATTACCCTTGTAGAAACCATTCTTTGAGACATGATGTCTTAAATGTGTTTCACCAGAGACAGGATCTTGAGAGAGTTTAGGTAGGTCAATATGGTCATGAGATCTTCTCATGCCCCTTTTTGAGCTAGTTTTTTTGCTTTTTTGAACAGCCATATTATGGTCCTATAATTATGAATTACCTACGTTTTCACCAAAATTTTGAAGATTATACAGGAAAAATAGATGAAAAAGAAAAGATTAATTTTGGCTAGCAGCTCTGTTTATAGAAAAATACTACTTAGCTCGGTTAGAGCTGATTTTGAGTGTATTTCGCCAAACATAGATGAAACTAGAAAATCTGAAGAGAAAGCTCAAGAAATGGTGATAAGACTAGCTATTGAAAAAGCAGAAAAAATTAGTGAACACAACAAAAACGCAATCATTATTGCTTCAGATACTTGCGCATATTGTGATAGTAAAATATTAGGAAAACCTTTAAAAAAAGATATTGCAATAGAATATTTAAAATTTATCTCAGGGAAAAAAATATTTTTTTATACAGGGTTATGCGTACTAGATGCTGATAATATGAATTATCAAACCGAAATTGCAGAATATGAAATCAAAATAAAAAAACTGATGCAAAAGGAGATATTTGATTATATTGAAAAACATAATCCCTTGAACTCCTCAGCAGCGTTCAGATACGAGGTTGCAAAAGATATCCTAATTGAAGAATTTGAGGATAAAGAAAAAGATTTATCCGGACTTATTGGTCTTCCACTTGTAAAGCTCCAAAAAATTTTAGATAGCTAAAAGTATTAATTATGATTTCTTAAAAAGCTTTCAAGTTCTATAGGAAGTGGACATTCTACCATTATTTCCTTGTTTAAATAAAACTTAATTAGAGACGCGTGTAGAAATATTCTACTTAGACCTTTCTCCCTATATAATTTATTCAAGGCTCTATCACCATATTTTTTATCTCCAATAATTGGATGATTAAGAATTTCGCAGTGCTTTCTAATTTGATGATATCTCCCTGTAATTAGTTCGGCCTCAAGTAGTGTAGAATTTTTATAATATTTTATTACTTTAAAATGTGTTTCTGCATCAACTGTTTTACTATCTCTTGTTAATCTGTGTGTGCTTTTTTTAATTTTTGCATTCCAACGACCCTTTACTAAGCATAAATATTTCTTATTTATTTCTTTATTTTTAATTTTTTTCTGGAAAATTTTCAAACTTTCATATGATTTTGTAATAATGACACAACCGCTTGTTTCTTTATCAAGCCTATGTAGTAAATCCAATCTTTCAAAATCTTTTCTAAATTTTCTTATAACGTCTATTAGCCCATATCCGGTATTTGTACCACTATGAACAGAAAATGATGAAGGTTTATTAAAAACAATAATATATTTATCTTCGTATATTAATTTTTCCTTCATTATTTTTATTTGATCTTTGTTTATTGTTGGTTTAAGTGATTCTGTTAATGATATTGGTGGAATTCTCACTTTATCATTGATATTTAACTTTGAGCTTGGTTTTGACCTTGAGCTATTTATTCTTACTTGACCCGTTCTTATTAACTTATATATGTGCTTTCTTGGGACATTTTTTATATATGAAATTAAGAAATTATCTAATCTTTGACCTGCATTATCAGAAGAAATTATTACCGATTTTGCTTTTTTCTTAATTATCATATAGATACCTATAAAATGTTAGATAATTTGATGAAATACCTCAAGACTGATATATTAGCAATATGTAAGCAGATAACAAATATAGTGGCTGCTTCAAATGAATTATAGGTTTTGCTTAAAAAAAGCATTTCTAAAAATAGCTAATATATAATTAATTAAAGCAAAAAAAATGAGAAATCTTATTACGAAATTTAATAACATTACTGAAACCCTTTCAGATTCAATCAAATCATCACAATTCAATATAGATTTGTATTTTTCTCATTTATGCTTTCTAAACGGGAAAAATAATGAAACGAATTTTAATAAATGGAACTCAACAAGAAGAATTAAGAGTAGCGTCAGTAACTGGTCAAAAATTATACGACCTAGACATCGAGAATCGTTCTCGTAATCAAAGTAAAGGAAATATATATAAAGCAGTTGTAACCAGAATAGAGCCGAGTCTCGAAGCGGCTTTTGTCAATTTTGGAGCAGAAAGGCATGGCTTCCTTCCTTTAAAAGAAATCTCAAAAGAATATCTTAAAAATGAAACTTTTGATAAAAAAAGTAGCATCAAAGATATGTTGAACGAAGGACAAGAACTTATTGTTCAAATTGAAAGAATTGAAAGAGGTAATAAGGGAGCTGCGCTTACGACATTTATAAGCTTAGCTGGAAAATATTTAGTACTAATGCCGAATAATCCCAAAGCTGGTGGAGTTTCTAGAAGGATTGAAGGCCCAGATAGAAAAGAAGTAAAAGATAATCTTGATAAATTAAAAGAAATAAAGGATGGAGGAAATATAATAAGAACGGCAGGTGTTGGTAAAACACTTGAAGAGCTTCAATGGGATCAGGATTACTTAGTTACCCTATGGGACAATATTATTAGCTCTTCAAAAGAAAAAGATGCACCTTTTTTAATTTATAGAGAAAGTAATATCATAATAAGAACGCTACGAGATAACATGGATGAAACCATAGATGAAATTATAGTTGATAATAAAGAAGTATACGAAGTTGCAAAAGAATTTCTACAATTCTCTATGCCAGAGCAAACGAAAAAATTGAAACTATATGAAGAAAACACACCTTTATACAATAAATATCAAATAGAAAATCAAATCGAATCAGCGTTCAATAGAGAGGTTTCTCTGCCTTCAGGAGGCTCTATAGTTATTGATCATACAGAAGCACTTATTTCTATTGATATAAATTCTGCAAGATCAACGAAAGGTAGCGACATTGAAGAAACTGCACTTAATACAAATTTAGAAGCAGCAGAAGAGATTGCAAGACAATTGAGAATAAGGGATTTGGGTGGACTTTTAGTTATTGATTTCATAGACATGTTATCTGTAAAAAATCAGAGAGCTGTCGAAGAAAAAATTAAGGAGGCTGTAAAACGAGATAGAGCAAAGGTTCAATTTGGAAAAATTTCAAGATTTGGGCTTCTCGAGCTATCTAGACAGAGATTAAGGCCTTCCTTAAGAGAATCATCAGAAGAGATGGGGCACCTTTATGAAGGGATTGGAAGAATTAGAAATATTAAATCTATGTCTTTAGCAATATTGAGGCGCATAGAAGAAGAATCTTTAAAAGTGAATACAAGTAAAGTTATAGCTGAAGTTCCAATTAAAATATCTACCTATTTGATGAATGAAAAAAGAAAAGAAGTTAATTCGGTAACAGAGAAAAATAATGTAAGCATAATTATAATTCCAGATGTTTATCTAGAGAGTCCAAACTACAGGTTAACAAGATATAGAAGTGATAATGATGAAACTGGGAAAAAATCAAGCTACGAACTAATTGATAGTAGTGCAAATAATGCGTATGAGTTTGATAAAAATATAAATGAACAAGAAATGGAACCAACTGTTCAAGGTATAAAACCTCAGAGACCGATCCCTATTAATAAGAATAGTAATTCTTTTGGTTTAATTAATTTTTTCAAAAAATTATTCTTTGGAGATATAAAAAATCAGACTAGTCAAAAAAGAAGAACAAAGAATTATAATCCAAATTATAAAGGAAGAAAATTTAATAAAAACTATAAAGGAAGAAATAAATTTTCTAAAGGTAAGCAGTATAATAAAAAAAGTTGATCTCAGATTTATTTAGGAAATTCTTTAATAAAAGAGATTGCAGCATTTTTAAAAGTTTGATTTGGATTATTATAACAAAAAGATTCAATCCATAATTGTGATCGATTATATGTAATATTTTTTGCATGCAATTTTTTCTTTAATATATTATGGGAAGACATGAATCCTGCTAACCAACTCATATAAATTACTTTTTCGTCATTAGTAGCGGAATTAAAAGTCGTACATTTAGTTAAACCTAAACCTTTCACCATTTCACTTGAAAAAGATATTGCTGAAAAAGAAATAAAAAATAAAAGAACAAAAAATTTTTTCATAATAATTTTAATGGCGCGCCTGGAGAGATTCGAACTCCCGACCCCTTGGTTCGTAGCCAAGTACTCTATCCAGCTGAGCTACAGGCGCAATTATCCACAACAGTTTTTATTATACTTCACTAGTCTCCAATAATTATAAGGCCAAGGCACTATAAATCCTACGACTAAAACTGGTATAAGTGATGAGAATGACAATACTAAAGCACCCTCTAAAAATATATCTGTAAAATTCATTGCTAACTCCATGGCTATCATACTTATAAGGCTCATTCCTGTTGCCATTTTTAATGCTTCTTTAAATGGCATTGTTCTAAGTAATAAAATTGTTTCGAGAATAATGCTTGTTAAAATTCCATTAATTATTGCAATTGGCATAATAAGCATAATAGAAGTGATGTTCGTATAAAATTGAAAATATAATATAGTACCGAAATCACCGATTGAACAACCGATCAAGCAAACGAAGGTATTTAACGCAGATCTTGACCATTTATCTTTTTTTAACCAAAATTCCACTTCTTATCCTGGGGGCCAGTTAAATTTTCTTCCACCCATAATGTGAATATGTAAATGAAATACCTCTTGTCCTGCTTCTTCACCATTATTGATGTTAACTCTGAATGACTCTGGAATATTGCATAATGAAGCAATTTCTCTAACCTTTAAAAAAAGATGTGACAAAAGTTCTTTATCGCTCTCATTGCAATCACTTAATTTTGGTATGGGTTTCTTTGGAATAAGTAATACGTGTATAGGCGCCTTTGGATTAATATCATTAATAGCAATACATAAGTCATCTTCATAAATTATGTCTGCTGGAATTTCTCTATCAATTATTTTTTCGAATAAAGTTTTGTTTGTCATAATATAATTGTTTATTTTTTAAAAAATTTATCTAATTCTTTAAATTCATACCCACAAGATTTACATTTAAAATCTGGGTTATTTGGTGAAATATCACATCCGCCTAGATTTATTTTATTGTAACTTGCGTCCTCGAGCATTTTTTTTGTGGGAAATCCATATATTATATCGATAATCATATTTGATTTACACTTAGGGCATGACTTCATATTAAATGATTTATCTAAATTATTTTAAAAAATAATTATACTAAAAATATTCAAGTCCCACAAAATGTTTCATGAACTCGCTCATCCGGGGCTGGTGGTTTTTGAAATGGTTTTGCTTTTTGATTAATTTTATATGGATTCTTCAAAATTTCTAGCAAATCATAAAACTGCCCGAAATTACCCTCCTCTGCGGATAATAGCGCAGCCTCAACCTTATGATTACGGGGAATAACCTGGGGATTACTAATGTTCATCATTGAAATCGATTCAGTAATTGGTTTTTTATTCTTTGATAATCGCTCTTTCCATCTATTACACCAACTTTCAAGGCCATTAATATTTGCTAAATTGATTTTTTTCTCATCAGCCAATATTTCAGATAGATTAATAAACGTATTTGTATAATCTGCATCTCTATTTTTCATCAACGAAAGTAGATTATTAATAAGAATTTCATCATCTTTATGTTCCCCAAATAAACCTATTTTTGTTTTCATCATTTCAAGCCATTGCTTCTTATACGATAATGTATAGTTATTTAACATTTCCTCACCTATTTTAATTGCTTTGTCTACATCTTGATGAATAAAAGGCAGAAGTGTTTCAACAAACCTTGCAAGATTCCACTGAGCTATTTTAGGTTGATTTGCAAACGCATATCTCCCGTGACGGTCAATGGAGCTAAATACAGTATTTGGGTCGTAATTATCCATAAAGGCACACGGTCCAAAGTCAATTGTTTCACCTGATAACGCCATATTATCAGTATTCATAACTCCATGAATAAAACCAACACGCATCCAATCTACAATTAAATTTAGTTGCGATTCAATCATAATTTTAATTAAAGAAATTGCTCTATTTTCACCTTTTTGGATTTTACTTAAGAAGTGGCGATTTATTGAATAGTCCATCATTGCTTTAATTAGTTTTCTGTCTTGAAGAGCAGCAGCATACTCAAATGTTCCAACTCTAATATGCGAGCTTGCTACACGGGTTAAAATAGCTCCAGTTAAAGGAGTTTCTCGCATCACTTGTTCACCAGTAATAGCCACTGCTAAACTTCTGGTTGTAGGAATATTTAGATAATGCATTGCCTCTGAAATTATATATTCACGCAACATTGGGCCAAGAGCAGCTTTTCCATCTCCTCTTCGTGAATAAGGAGTTTTTCCTGAGCCTTTAAATTGAATATCAAATCTCATTTTATCTTTTGTAATATGTTCTCCCCAAACTACTGCACGACCATCCCCAAGCATAGTAAAGTGGCCAAATTGGTGTCCTGCGTAAGCTTGAGAAAACATCTTGGCGCCTTTAGGAAGTATATTTCCAGAAAATAATTGTGCTTGCTGTGATTTGTTAAGTTCTCGAAAATTTAGTCCTAAAGAATTTGCAAGCTCATGATTGACTATAACAATCTTTGGCGATACAACTTGATCCACATTTTGCATTGTGAAAAATTGAGATGGTAGCTCGGTATATGTTGTATCAAAGTTAAAACCACACATAAATTTATTAGATTATATAAATAGCAATTTTTGACAAATAAGAATAACGTGAACTAATGGCGGAGAGAGAGGGATTCGAACCCTCGATACAGTTACCCGTATAACACCTTAGCAGGGTGCCGCTTTCGACCACTCAGCCACCTCTCCTGAAAACATTATAAATTTACATTTTTTTCAGAAGTTTTTGTATTTTCATCAGAATTTTTTGAATTTTCATCATTTATTCTGTCGTATACTTCTTCTCTATGTACGGAGACACTTTTTGGTGCATTCACACCTAGTCTCACTTGAGAACCTTTAATACCCAGAACAGTAACAGAAACATCGTCACCAATCCTTAGAGACTCTCCTACTCTGCGTGTTAAAATTAACATCGCCCCTCCTCCTAGATTACTTCTTCAAGCAATTTTTATTATTATTTTTAATTCCTCATACAACACAAAATTACTATTACACATTATGCCTTATACTACAAGATAAAAGCTATATATCTAGTTCGAAAGCTTTATGAAGTACATTTATCGCTGTATCAAGATTTTCTTCATTGGTTACTATTGAGATTTTAATTTCTGAAGTAGAAATCATGCTTATATTAATATTATTATCTGCTAAAGCTGCAAACATTTTACTAGCAACTCCTGGGTGTGTTCGCATGCCAACGCCAACCATAGAAATTTTTGCTATTTTGTTATTTGTAATTACTTTTTTGGCATTTAATTTTTTAGAACTTTCTTCCAATAATTCTTTTCCTTTTTTAAAATCATTTCTTGGAACAGTAAAAGTAAAGTTTGCAAGGCCATCTGCTCCTACATTTTGAACAATCATATCAACGTCTATATTATTTTCTGCAATAGGTCCCAGAATTAATGATGCAATTCCCGGCTGATCAGGCACTCCTCTAATTGTAAGTTGTGCTTCATCTTTACTAAATGCAATGCCAGATATGATAGCTTTTTCCATTTTTTCATCATTTTCTTTTTTGATTAAAGTTCCATCCCCTTCATGAAAGGTTGAAAGAACTCTAATTCCAATATCATATTTTCCAGCAAACTCTACAGCTCTTGGTTGTAGAACTTTTGAACCTTGGCTTGAAAGTTCAAGCATTTCTTCGCTTGTTATATTATCAATTTTCTTTGCGCCCTCCGAGATTCTCGGATCAGTTGTATATACGCCATCAACATCTGTGAAAATTTGACATTCTTTTGCATCCATTGCAACTGATACTGCAACAGCTGATGTGTCAGATCCACCTCTACCTAAAGTTGTTATGTCACCTGTTTCAGTAACGCCCTGAAAACCAGCAACAATTACAATATAACCAGAATCGAGATGTTTTTTAATTTTGGATTTATCAATAGATTCTATTCTTGCTTTATTGAAAATTGAATCTGTGATAATTCCAGCTTGTTGACCAGTTAATGAA